>JALESH010000030.1 GCA_022781985.1 Lachnospiraceae bacterium
TTGCTGTTGGAAAAGGTGGTGGAGATGCTTCCTGAATAAAATAACCATAACCCCGGAAAGCTTTACAAAAGCCTGCCGGGGTTATTATCTTCCATATATTTAATTCAATTCACTCTGGATTTCAATGAGGTGCCGTCTGCCTCGAAGGAATCTCCCTCTCTCAGGATACAGATCATGGTTTTTCCTGTATTGACCTCAATTTCGTTTCCATTGTCATCGTAATATCTGGTAGGCTCGTAGTCCGCAGTCTTTTTCCAGGTCACGTGGATGCCCTTGCCGTTAGTAAAGAAATAGCCGTCCCTTGTAGTATCATGTACCTGGAAGGCGAGGTAGCCCTTTTCGTCCCTGACCTCGTGATAAGTAAACTGGATCAGTACATTTTTAAAGGCAAGCTGTTGGTTATCGTTGGCTGCGTCCGTATCTGCTTTGCCGTACATATAACGGTAGTACAGTCCGTCCTCCGGATTGTAGGTGAAGGCGGTGTCCGTCTTGGAATACGCAGGCTGCAGGTCGATTTCTCCGGCAGTCACCGCATCACTGTACTGTTCCAGTGTGTTGGGCTGTTTGGGAGAGGCAAAGCGGAAGTGGTTGGGATCATAATAATTGTCCCTGTAGGTTTTGGAGTAGTCAAATTTTTCAATAGCCGCATTGATGCCTTCACCGCTGGCATAAGCATTATGGGGGGCCTTCTTGTCAGTGGAACGGAAGAAAGCCTTTTCATACATGTTGTCCGTTCTCTTGTTGCCGTAGGGAGAACCGGTGATGTGATCGGTATCGCTCTTTTCTATAATCGTGTTGATGTAAAAGGGACCGCCGTAATGCAGATATATGGAGTCCCATTCAAAGGACCAATATACGAAATAGTCCCGGCAGCTCCGCACGTTGCCGATGCGTTCCATATCCTCCCAGTCCTTGATGACAGCCATACATCTCGTAATACCGCCTTCCACCGGGCATTCATAAAGGATGTCAGCCTTGGAAAGATTGTAGTGGGGTAAAGCTGCAGAATCATTGGGAATCATAATTGAAATGGGACGTGCGTTTGCCAGTTCCCCATCGATCCACTCGTTAGTAAGGGTGCTTCTTACCATTCCCTCTGCGGGAGGAGTTTCATCCTCCTGGGTCTGCACTGTCTGGTTCTCTGATGTTTCTTGTTCCTGTAGCTCCGGCTGCTGTTCAGCGAATAGCTCAACCGCAGCTTTTTCTGGTTCTTCTTCCTTTCCACAGCCAAAGAGGAAAAGTGTGGAAGAAAGTGCCACAAGAAGAAGCACCTGTAGTCTTTTCATAAATAATCCTCGCTTTCATATCTGTAATGACATTAATCAAAAAGGCATCACACCGGCAATTATAGCATATATAAATTGCCTAGTCACTAGGAAGACGGCAAAAACATAAACAAAATTCTTAAGATTTTTTTATACTCCCCAGTCTTGAAATCTTAGGATATCACAGAAAGTCTGCTTGCATAATAGGAGTAGGGGTTGTATTATTAATATAGTGAATCATGTAAGATGCGGAGGTTTTTGTTTTATGAAGAAAATCATAGTGACCGGCTGTAATGGTCAGTTGGGAATTGCGGTAAATAAGCAGTATGCAGGCTGCAGTGATATAGAGCTGGTCAATACTGATGTGGCAGAGCTGGACATTACAGATATTGACCGGGTGATGGAGCTGGTCAGGGAGGTGAAGCCCTATGGGATCATCAACTGCGCAGCCCACACCAATGTGGACGCCTGTGAGACGGATGCGGATAATGCATACCGGATCAATGCAATCGGCGCACGCAATCTGGCCATAGCTTCCAGGGAGACGGGAGCCAGGCTGGTGCAGGTGTCTACGGATTATGTTTTTGACGGAAAGGCGGACAGGCCATATCTGGAATTTGATCCGACTGCTTCCCATGGAGTCTATGGGGCGTCCAAGCTGGCAGGGGAAAACCTTGTAAAGGAATTTGCACAGAATTATTTCATTATAAGGACGGCCTGGCTTTACGGAGAAGGGAAGAACTTTGTAAAGACTATGCTGAGGCTTTCGGAAACAAATAGTAAGGTAAGGGTAGTAAATGACCAGATTGGAACTCCCACCAGTGCGGATGAGCTGGCAAAGGCGATCAGATATCTCCTGCCTACGGAAAATTATGGGGTGTTCCACGGCACCTGTGAGGGCTTCTGCAGCTGGGCGGATTTTGCAAAGGAAATCTTCCGGCTGGCAGGAAAGCAGACCCAGGTAGAGGGGATCGCTACGGCAGAATACAGGAAGATGAATCCGGCTTCGGCACCAAGGCCGGCCTACTCAGTGTTGGATAACTATATGCTCAGGCTCACATCGGATTTCCGGTTTGCGGATTGGAAGGATGCCATTGCAGAGTATATCAAGACCTTTTAGGACAGGACGGCGCAATGGAATTTTTAAAAGATTTGATGCATAATCGTATTTTTTTGGCTGCTGCCTGCGGTTGGATAGCGGCCCAGGTACTGAAAACCATTGTACACATGTGGTTTAACCGCAGATTTGTTGCGGAGCGGCTGATAGGAAGCGGCGGTATGCCCAGTTCCCATTCCGCTACGGTATGCGCCCTAGCAACGGCTGCCGGTATAGAATGCGGAGGAGGCAGCTATGAATTTGCGCTGGCAGGTATCTTGGCTGTTATCGTCATGTATGACGCGATGGGAGTGAGGAGAGAGACGGGCATTCAGGCCAGGGTTCTCAATGAAATGATGGAGATTTTGACTACCATGGGCAGGAAAATGAGTGTGGAGGAGAAGCTGAAGGAATTTGTGGGGCACACTCCGATCCAGGTTCTGATGGGGGCGCTGTTGGGTATTTTAATAGGAGTTTTGATGTATTTGTAAAAAACAAGGAAAGGAATGATTTATGCTTTCTGTCAGCATCATTTTTCTGTATGTAGCTTTCACGGCATACCTGACAGGCTATCTGGCATTAAGGGGGATCGGGGCTCTGTTTGGAGCCATGTCGGGCAGTAACTCAAAAGCCCCGTCGGAAACCCCATCCGGCCTTCCAGCTCCGGGACTGCTGCAGACGGTAAAAGCAGACGGATATCTGATGGCAGGGCTGGTGTTTAACACGGTATATGCCCAGATATTCAGCCTCTTTTATAAAGTAGGGCTGTTGGCAAATCTGCTGCTCCTGGGGATCTGCGGGATGACAGCAGTGGTCTTTGGCAGGCAGCTGGCAGAAGGGTTGAGACAGGGATATCGCAGCGCCTCAAGAGGCAGGAGGGTCTTTTATCTGTTCCTGTTTCTCTTATTTGCCTATGGTACCTCCAGGGGCATTATCCACTATGATACAGGGCTGTACCACGCTCAGAGCATCCGCTGGATCGAAGAATATGGGGTGGTGAAGGGACTGGGCAACCTGCACTGCAGGCTGGCCTATAACAGTTCCTCTTTCAGTCTGTCTGCCCTGTACAGCTTTGCCTTTCTGGGCGGCCCCTCCTATCACTGCATGGCAGGCTTTACGGCGCTTTTGCTGGCGGGAGTCTGCAGTGAGGTTACGGAGGCATGGAAGAGAAAGAGGCTGTTTGCAGCCGATATTGCCCGGCTGGCCGGTTTTTATTATCTGTTTATTATCTTTGATGAAATGGTTTCTCCGGCCTCAGATTATTTTACTGTGCTGACGATTTTCTATATTGTCATCCGGTATCTGGAGCTGGCAGAAAAGGGTGAGCGGTTCTGGCTGCCCTATGGGCTTCTGAGCCTGCTGGGGGTCTATACCATGAGCCTGAAGCTGTCTGCGGTGCCCATCCTGCTGCTGACAGCCAGACCTGCTGCGATGCTCATCAGGGATAAGAATATCAGGGGAATCATAGGCTGTATAGGGCTGGGTATCCTGATCCTCCTCCCCTGCTTCCTGCGAAATATATTGATTTCAGGCTGGATGATATATCCCTTTACAGCCATAGACCTGTTTGATGTGGACTGGAAGATCCCAAAAAGCATCGCAGACTATGATGCCAGGGAGATCCGGGTCTGGGGCAGAGGCATCCATGACACGGCAAGGTTCGGGGAATCCATCTGCCAATGGTTTCCCGGCTGGTTTGCCTCCCAGTCTGCTTTGGATCGGGCTGCCATCCTGGGAGCTGCCGCAGCGGTTCCGGCATCTCTTGCAGGCTTCCTGTGGGCGGTGAAAAGAAAAGAGGAAATCCAGAGAGGACTTATGCTCGGGGCGGTGACCGTCAGTCTGTCCTTTCTGTTCTGGCTGTTTTCTGCGCCCCTCATCAGATACGGGTGTGTATATGTCTGGCTGGCTGCGCCGGTTACCTTCGGAGCCCTGGCACTCCGGCATATCAGGACCAAGACATTCTGGAGACCGGTATATATTCTGGCAGGTCTGCTGGCCTGCTACAAGATCCTCGCGCTGGGAAAGGAAATAGCGGCAGGATATACACCGGAATACCTCATCCTTCAAAAGGATTATGAAAATTATCAGGTAGAAAACTGCCGGATACAAGGAATACAATTTTACTATCCGTCCCAGGGGGATCAGACAGGCTACCGGGCTTTTCCATCGGCTCCGGCTATCCCATCGGCAGAGCTTCGGGGAAACAGCCTGAAGGACGGATTTCGATATAAAAAATAAAGAGATGATCTCAAAATTGAAACCCCCATTCCCAAGAAAGGAGCGTTCCATTTATTATGAACAAATCGGATAAAATCTATGTGGCAGGTCATCGGGGCCTGGTAGGCAGTGCCATTGTCAGAAATCTGCAGGAAAAAGGGTACACGAATATTGTGGGCCGGACCCATCAGGAGCTGGATCTTACCAATCAGGCCGGTGTCATTGGTTTTTTTGAGGAAGAAAGGCCGGATATCGTGGTCCTGGCGGCAGCCAAGGTGGGGGGGATCCATGCCAACCATACCAAGCCGGCAGAGTTTGCCTATGAAAATATGCAGGTGCAGTGCAATGTCATCAAATGCTGCCATGACTACAAGGTGAAGAAGCTGCTCTTTCTTGGCAGCACCTGTATCTATCCCCGTATGGCACAGCAGCCCATACCGGAGGACGCCCTGCTGACAGGTCCGCTGGAGGAGACCAACGAGGCCTATGCCATTGCCAAAATCTCCGGATTGGAGATGTGTAAATTTTTTAAGAGACAGTACGGAGATGATTTTGTCAGCTGCATGCCCACCAATCTCTATGGGCCCAATGACAATTACGATCTGAAGGACTCCCATGTGCTGCCTGCTATGATCCGTAAGTTCCATGAGGCCAGGGAGAGTGGGGCTGAGAGTGTGGAATTATGGGGAACAGGGAGTCCCCTGAGAGAATTCCTCTATGTGGACGACATGGCAGATGCCTGTGTATTCCTGCTGGAAAATTACAGCGGGGAACAGCATGTGAACATAGGAACCGGCAAGGAGGTTTCCATCAGGGAGCTGGCCGAAACCGTCTGCAGGACAGTAGGCTTTGAGGGAGAGATCGTCTGGAACAGGGAGATGCCTGACGGTACGCCCAGGAAGCTCACCAATGTGGATAAGCTGCATGCCATGGGCTGGAGGCATAAGGTGGAGCTGGAGGAGGGCATAAGGCTGGCCTACCAATGGTTCAGGGAGAATATCGGCAGTGCCAGGATGCAGGGCAGATAGGAAAGGAGCAGGGATATTGATATGGAAAAATACAGCGTGATCATGGCAGGGGGCGGCGGCACCAGGTTCTGGCCTCTCAGCCGCAGGAGGATGCCCAAGCAGTTTCTGAATCTGACAGGCAGGGATATCATGGTAAATGAGACCATTGACAGAATCACCGGCAATGTGCCCAGGGAGAATATCTTTATCGTCACCAATGTCTCCCAGGCGGAGGCTATGGAGGCGGCTGTGAAGGGAAGGCTGAAGGAGGGCCGGATCCTGGCGGAGCCGGCGGCCCGGAATACAGCAGCCTGCATCGGCTATGCGGCAGCAGTGATCCGGAAAAAATATGGAGACGGCGTTATGTGTGTTCTGCCCTCTGACCATTATATCAAAGCCAAGGAGGCATATGGGGAGGTAATGGAGTTTGCCATGAAGCTGGCGGAGGAGACAGACCGCCTGGTTACCATAGGCATCAAGCCTACCAAGCCCGCTACAGGCTATGGTTACATTAAATATAATAAGAAGGTAAAGGAGGTGGGGTATACCATAGGCACAGCCAGCCAGAAAAGAATCGCGGCTTATGAGGTGTCTGACTTTGTGGAGAAGCCCAATCTGCCTGCAGCCAAGTCCTATCTGAAACAGGGCTGCTATCTCTGGAACAGCGGTATGTTTGTGTGGAAAACCTCCGTGATATTAAGATATTTTGAGGAGCTTCTGCCTGATGTATATGAATGTCTGATGCAGATAGAGGAGGCCATAGGAACTCCAGGAGAGCAGGAAACCATAGACAGGATCTATCCTAAAATCCCCAAAATTTCTATAGATTATGGGATTATGGAGAGGGCTGACAACGTTATTATGCTGGAAGGAGACTTCGGCTGGAATGATGTGGGAAGCTGGGATACCCTGGATGCTGTCTATGATACGGATGAAAACAACAATGTGGTGCAGGGGGATCAGATCCACATCGGTTCAAAGAACTGCATTGCCTATGGCAGCAAGGACAGGCTGATCGCCACCATCGGATTGGACAATGTGGTGATCGTGGAGACAGAGGATGCCATACTGGTCTGTGACAAGTCCAGGACCCAGGATGTGAAGAAGGTGGTGGAGCTGCTGGAGGAGCAGGGCCGGGAAGAATATCTATAGGATATGCAGCAACGCGATGAATTACGCTTTACAGACGAAACAGCCCATGATATGATTCATCTGATTAAGGAATGGGAATGAGGCAGGAAAGGCAGGCAGTTTTCATGGAAGTGTGTTTGGAACAGGACAGGGCAGAGGAAACAGAGCTGATCGAATGGGTGACCGGCATCATGCTGGATGTAGGAGTGCCTGCACATCTGAAAGGCTATCACTATCTTCGTGCGGCCATTATCATGGCCAGGGAGGATATGGAAGTGGTGGGAAGCGTGACCAAGCTTCTCTATCCTGAAATTGCCAAAAGGTTCAGAACCACAGATCAGAAGGTGGAAAGGGCCATTCGCAATGCCATCGAGGTATCCTGGACGAGAGGCAATGCAGATACCTTTGAAGATATCTTCGGTTATTCCAGTCTGACAGGTAATACCAGACCCACCAACAGTGAATATATAGCACAGATTGCTGACAGGATAGGACTGCATATGCGGAGCAGGACAGAAGCCTGTGTATAGAATCGGATAAGGCAGATATGGACAAGGAATCCCATGTGAGGGATTCTTTTTCTTTATTTGTGGATTTAGAGCATGTTTCTACAAGCTGTTTGAGGTTTTGGAAAATATATGATAGAATATAGGACAAAATATACGGAGTGGTGAAAGGATGGACTTGCTTAGTGTAATCGTTCCCTGCTACAACGAGGAGGAGAACGTTTTCGATTTTTATGAAGAATTGATGAAGAACGCTCCATTTTTCCGGGAAAGGGATATGGAGGTGGAGCTTTGGTTTATTGACGATGGTTCCGGTGACCGGACATCTCACAGGGTAAAGGAGCTGGCGGCCGGGGACAAGCGTGTGCATCTGGTTTCCTTTTCCAGGAATTTCGGAAAGGAAGCTGCTATCTACGCCGGATTTCAAAAGGCGGGCGGAGATTATGTTGTGCTGATGGACTGTGACCTTCAGGATCCGCCGTCACTGCTGCCCGGGATGTTTGCCTATATAGACCAGGGCTATGACTCTGTTGCCACCAGAAGGGTGACCAGGAAGGGGGAGCCCTTCATCCGTTCCATGCTGGCCAGAGCCTTTTACCGGATTATGAATAAGCTCTCTAGGACGGAGATCGTGGACGGAGCCAGGGATTACCGACTGATGAAGAGATGTGTAGTGGACGCCGTCCTGTCTCTGACCGAATACAACCGTTTTACCAAAGGGATCTTCGGCTGGGTGGGCTTTGAGACGAAGTGGCTGGAATATGAAAATGTACAGAGGAGAAAGGGAGAGACGAAGTGGTCCTTCTGGAAGCTCTTTGTGTATTCCCTGGATGGGATCACGGCATTTTCCACGGCTCCCCTGGCTCTGGCTTCGGTCATGGGGGTACTGTTCTGCATCATGGCCTTCTTGCTGATCATCTTTACCATAGTCAGGAAGCTTATGTTTGGCGATCCCACCTCGGGCTGGCCCTCACTGGTATGTATTATCTCCCTGATCAGCGGTGTGCAGCTCTTCTGTCTGGGCATTGTGGGACAGTATCTTTCCAAAACCTATATGGAAGTGAAGAATCGGCCCATGTATCTGGTGAAGGAGGAAATTTAACAGCAGCCATAAAATCAGAAAAAGAGCCTGGGCTGTAAAGAGCACAAACAGTCTGAGCGCAGAAGGTGAGGATGAAATGGAGAGCCTGGTCAGCATCATCGTACCGGTGTACAATGCCGGTGCCTATATAGAAGAAACCATTCGGATGGTATGCAGGCAGACCTGGGGAAGCTGGGAGCTTCTGTTGGTGGATGACTGCTCCCGGGATGAGAGCCGGGCGGTCATAGAGAGCTATTGTGAAAAGGATAAAAGAATCCGACTCATTGCAAAGGAGAACAATGAGGGGGCGGCTCTGGCGAGAAATACAGGCCTGGAGCATGCCGGGGGAAGATATATCGCCTTTTTGGATGCGGACGATGTGTGGCTGCCGGAGAAGCTGGAGAAGGAGTTGGCATTTATGAGGCGGAAGTCGGCGGCCTTCGTATTCACTGCTTATGAATTTGGGGATGAAAATGCCCGTGGGACAGGAAAGGTGGTGTCCGTACCGGAGCAGCTCACCTACAGGGAGGCACTTTCCAGGACAGTCATCTTTACCAGCACTGTTATGTTTGATTTGGAGAAAATAGGGAAGGAACTGATCAGGATGCCGGATGTGGCCAGCGAGGATACGGCTACATGGTGGAAAATCCTGAGAAACGGCTACACGGCCTATGGACTGAATCAGGTACTTGCCATATACAGGAGGCCGGCCAGATCCCTGTCCTCCAACAAATTTCTGGCTGTCAGGAGAATATGGAACCTGTATAGAAAGGAAGAAAAGCTGCTCCTGCCGGAGTGTCTCCGGTATTTTGCAGGCTGGGCCTGCAGGGCAGTATTAAGGCGGATATAGAAGTATGGTGATAAAGGAAAAGAACAAAGAAGCGAAGAAAAGAGCGATCCTGCTGCTGCTGTCCCTGGCAGGGATGTGTATGCAGTTGGCAGTCTATGCCTATGTCTGGCTGGAGGTTTATTATCCCTATCTGGCCCGGCTGGGCAGGGTAAATTTTTATCTCAATGCCCATGTGCTGGTACTCCTGCTTTATCTGATCCTGCTCTTCTTTTTTGAGAATACCTACGGCGGGCTGAAAATAGGGTATCTCAAGCCCATGGAGGTATATTTCTCCCAGGTCTTCTCCCTTCTGGCAGTAAATGTGATCTCCTATATCCAGATTTCCCTGCTCAGGAACTGGATTGCACCGGTACAGCCCATGCTGGCAGGCATGGCGGTACAGATGGCAGTCTCGGCTGTATGGACCTGGTTTTGCCATGCTGTATACCGGAGGATTTTCCGGCCCCGAAGGCTTCTGTTAATCTACGGAGAGCGGCCTATCAGGGATATACTGAATAAATTTGCCAGCAGAAAAGACAAGTTTGAGATCAAAAAATGCATGCATGTGGGAGAGGGGGCCGAAGCAATAGAGAAGGAGGCGGCAGAGGGCTATGATGCTCTGGTACTCTGGGATATTCCTACCCAAAGCAGGAACACCCTGCTGAAGTTCTGCTATGGCAGATCCCTCCGGGTGTATATGATGCCAAAGATCAGCGATGTGCTGATCCAGGGCTCGGAGCAGCTCCATCTGTTTGATACCCCCATTTTCCTCAACAGGGAGACGCCCCTTACTGTGGAGCAGAGAGCGGTGAAACGGCTCATAGATGTGATCTGCGCCCTGGCGCTGCTGGTGGCGGCCGCCCCTTTTATGCTGATTACGGCTGTGGCAGTCAAGCTCTATGACGGAGGCCCGGTATTATACAGACAGGTGCGGTGTACCAGGGATCAGAAGGAATTTTTGATCCTGAAATTCAGAAGCATGCGTGTGGATGCGGAAAAGGATGGGGTGGCCCGGCTGGCTGCAAAAAATGATTCCAGGATCACGCCTGTAGGGAAATTGATCAGGGCGGTGAGAATCGATGAGCTCCCCCAGCTCTTTAATATTCTAAGGGGAGAGATGTCCTTCATAGGTCCCCGTCCGGAGCGGCCGGAGATCATCGCCCAATATGCGGAGGAGATGCCGGAGTTTGTTTTCAGGATGAAGGTAAAAGCGGGGCTGGCAGGCTATGCACAGGTGTACGGAAAGTACAATACCACCCCCTATGATAAGCTCAAGCTGGATCTGGCATATATCGAAAACTATACGGTGTGGCTGGATATCAAGCTGATGCTGCTCACATTAAAAATTCTGTTCAGGCCGGAAAGCACTGAGGGTATAGATGTCACCCAGATCACTGCCATGAAAAAGGAAGAGGAATAATGGAAAATCAAAGATATATGCAGGAGGGGCTGGATTGGAAGAGGCTGCTGCTCCTGACGAGAAAAAAAATCTGGATGCCGGCGGCGGCAGCGGCGGCGGGTGCCTTGCTGGGGGGAGGCATCTATCTGCTGCTGCATTTGGTATTGCTGCCTGAGAGGGAGTATCAGTCTGTGGGGAAATTTTATCTGGATTTTAACTGTGACCCCGAGGATTACAACCAGCTTTCCTACAATGGCTATACCTGGAATGACCTGATGGACACGGATCCTATCCTGGATTATACTATGGAGCTGCTTCCTCCGGAGGTGGACAGACAGACAGTGGCGGCAGCCACCAGGGCGGAGATCCTGTCGGACATCCGGCTGCTGACAGTGACTGTCACCGCGCCGGCCCCGGAGCTGGCAGAGCTGATCATGGAGGCTACCGGGGCATCCCTGGTACACCTGGGAGAAACTGATGGGCTGTTCCGCAGCATCAGGATCTACGGGATCACGGAGGCTGCGCAGATCCTGTGGGATAACCGGACATGGAGTGCGGTGGTGACGGGGGCGGTATTGGCACTGTTTGTATCGGTGATGGCACTGGCCTTTTATTACGTATTGGACGATTCTGTCTATGTGGAGCGGGATGTGGAGAGGCGCTATGGAATAACGGCTATGGGAGTGCTGGCAGCGGGCGATCCGGCTACAGAGACAGGCAGTGCCGGAATCTTTTATGCCAACTACAGCTATCTCTGCCGGGGGCTTGGTGAGGTGGCCTTTCTCAGTGCAGACAGCAGAGAGGATGCGGAGAGGGCAGAGCAGGCAGTCGGAAACCAGGAGCAGCCGCAGCGCCTGGCGGCCGGTATGCCCCAGACCGGAGAGGATTACAGGAGGCTGCGTGAAAAGGATGGAGTGATTCTGGCCATACGCTACGGCGGCAGGAATGGAAGGGCTGTTGAGCGGCTGCTGGATCAGCTCAGGCGGCAGGACTGCACCGTACTGGGAGCAGTGATCGTGGAGGCTGACAGACAGTTTCTGAAAAGGTATTATGGACGGAAGGAAAGGACAGAGGGATAGGGATGGAGCTGCAGGTATTGGTTTCAGCAGTGGATCAGGATGTGGCCGGGATGGCCGAGAGGATGAATCTGGAAACGGAGGCAATCATCATCAATCAGTGCAGCCGCTTTGCCTATGAGGAGTATGAGCACAGGGGCTGCAGGATACGGTGCTACAGCCTGGCTGAGCGAGGCGTGGGATTGTCCAGGAACAATGGCCTGATGCGTGCCGATGGGGAACTGTGCCTGTTTGGGGATGAGGACATTGTCTATGACTGCGGGTATGGTGCCCGGATAGAGGAAGCCTTTGCCCGGCGTCCGGAGGCGGACATGCTTCTGTTTAATGTGAGGGTGGCGCCTGCCAGAAAAACCTACTGGAATGAGGGGGAGAAAAGGGTTCGCTGGTATAATTACGGCAGATATCCGGCCTACAGTATGGCGGCCAGGACAGAGTCCCTCCACAGGGCCAATATCAGCTTTTCCCTCTTGTTTGGCGGGGGGGCCAGATACAGCAATGGGGAGGACAGCCTGTTTCTTCGGGATTGTCTGAGGGCGGGACTGAGGATTCTGGCCCTTCCGGTGGTCATCGGCGAAGAAAAGGAGAGGGAATCCACCTGGTTTCATGGATATAACGATAAATTCTTCAGAGACAGGGGCGTGCTGTATCATTATCTGTATGGAAGGATGGCCCTTCCCTTTTCTCTGCGTTTTCTGATGGCCCATGGAAAGGAAATGTGCAGTGAGATAGGATGGAGGAAAGCCTGGGAGCTGATGCTGGAGGGCATACGGGAAGGGAAGGGCTGAAAGGAGCAGGTATATTAATATGGTCTTTTATATACTGACAGCGCTGCTGACCATAGGGCTTGCAGCGGCAGTGAGGGTGCTGCCGGCAGAAAAAGGGACAGGACATAGGGGAGAAAATACGGGGATAAGCAGGCGGCAGGCAGTGAATGGGCTGTGCCTGTTTTGTATTTTTATGGTTTTATTTGGGGTATCGGCCTGCCGGATGAATGTGGGGAATGACTATGCCAAATACGTGGAGTTCATGCACCTCATTGCCTGTGATGCCTACAGCTATGTGCCTACGGAGGTGGGCTTTAATGCATTGGTGACAGTGCTGTATGAGCTGACAGGAGGTGAGAATTTCCTGCTTGTCTTTGCAGTTTTCGCCTTTGCTACCCTCTGGCTGTTTTTAAAGGCCATGTATGAGCAGAGTGACAGCTTTGGATGGAGCTTTTTCCTGTTTATGGCTTTCGGGCTCTATTTTTCTACCTTTAATACGGTGCGATATTATCTGGCCCTGGGCCTGGCCTTGTATTCGGTCAAATATGTCCTGAGGAGGGAATGGGTAAGGTTTATCCTGCTGGTGCTGCTGGGCGCGGCCTTTCATAAGTCCATGCTGGTGGTTATCCCTCTGTATTTCTTGGCCGGCCTGGCATGGAAGAAATGGCAGCTCGCTCTGATGGCCCTGTTTTGCAGCACCTTTTTCTTCCTGCAGGATTTTTATTTGAGAGCGGTGGTGTTTCTGTATCCTTCCTATGAGGATACGGAGTATCTGGAGGGAGGAGTCAGCTGGTTCAACATCCTGCGGTGTACGGGAGTGCTGGTACTTTCCCTGTTATATTATAAGCAGGCAGTGGCAGGCAGCAGGAGAAACCGGTTCTATTTCTTCTGCAATCTGGGGGCATTGGTACTTTATGTCTGCTGTTCCTTTTTGCCCATCATAACCAGGATCGGATATTATCTGAATGTGACGCAGATTTTGTTTATTCCCGCCATACTGGGGAGGATTGAGGACAGAAGGCAGAGGAGATTCTGGAGCGGAGCAGTGGCTCTGGCGGCGGTGGGATATTTTGCACTGTATTTGCTGCGGGCGGATCAGGACGGGATCAGGGTGCTGCCCTATCAGACGTTTATGTTTCATGACATGGTGCCGATTTTGTCGGACGTGAATTAGGGTCCGGTTGATTATTGGAAATATAGCTTAACTGAATGACATTGCATAAAATATATGTTAAAATAGAAATACCGCGTAGTTACTGTATTTTAATTGAAATGAGATGACAAACGAGCCAGTCAATAATTAAGGGGGGTCAGAAGATGAAAAAAATAGTGATCGCATCATTTGTAATGTGTCTTCTGCTGTTGGGTCTGTTTCCAGCTACGCTTATGCAGACGAATGCCGCTGAAAAGCGCGATCTCAATCCAGGGGAATCGGCACTGGGAAGTGAGATTAACTTGCAGGTCGGAGACAGGATAGTAGACGGCCTTGGCAGTTACGCTTACGGTACAGACGGGACGAGCAGCCAGGTGCAGCCAATTGTATGGAATGTACTTGATACAAAAACGAATATGGATCAGGCAGAAGAAAACGATGGCTTGTTTCTTGTATCAAAGAATGTATTGGATTGGACACTTTGGAATGAATATGAAATACGAAACGGCAAGTATTACAAAGAAGGAGCAGAGACCTTTGCAAACGAGTGGGAAGGCTCTATTGCCCAGGCCTGGTGCAGAAATTTTTACGAAAGTACCATAAGGACAAGCATCGGTGGGGATAAGACGATACCTACCAGTAGGACGGATGAATCCATAACCCTGAATAATTGCTGGAATGGAAATACCTACAGCTTCGGAGCAAGCAAAATTGAGAATGAGAGGGTATTCTTTCTGTCTGTAAGAGAAATCAAGGATTATTTTGCAGATGATGCACAGAGGGCAGCTTCAGGAGCTGTTGTATTTTACTGGACCCGCTCTCCTCATGATAAGGCGGGAAATGACCCAAGAGCATGTTATATCCACAATGACGGTCTGATAGGCCGCCATATGGGTGTGGATCCATATGGTGCCCGCCCTGCCTTGAATCTTGACTATAAAGAGCTTTGGTTTAAGAAAGTGGCAGATGGGGAGTATAGAATCGTAACCGAAGAAGAAGCGAATAATCCCACTGAAGGGTCGGAGGCCGGAGGAGACGACACAACCGGACAGGAGGGCGCTGATGAAGCCGAAAAGCAATACATTGATGTTGAGGGCGTAAGGGTAGAGGTTGATACCATACAGAAAAACGGACCGGACAGGGAAAACATCGTGTGGGTAATCGCAGGTGACGGGTATACAGAGTCCGAGATGACGAAGTATAGGGCAAGAGTAGATGAAGTTTGTGAATATTTTTTCCAACTGGAGCCCTATAAGCAGTTTAAGGATAAGATCAACATTTATGCCCTTAAGACGATTTCAAAAACCTCCGGCCTCGGAACGGGAGAGGGCGGTGAAAATGATACATTTTTCGGAATTCATCAAAGCTCGGGCATTCTGGCCGACATAGGCGACCATGGACTGGAATTTATGCGTCTGTCATGTGAGGCACTGAAAGAAAGCATTGCAGACTCGGATGCAGCGATTACCTCCTACCAGATTATCAGCAATAGCAATGAGTATTACGATGCCGGGTATCTAAACGGCATGCTGAGTATTTTTACGGGTAATTCTGCTTCCATCGACATGGCGGTTCATGAAATGGGACATACTCATGGGCTTATAGACGAACATAATTCTAATTCCTACGGGGTGAATGCTGCAAATAAATTAAAAGGAGAAACTCCTGATGTAAACAGCCTTTCCTGGAGAAAATTTCTGGGGTACAAGGGAGTGGGAGCCTATGAAAAGCTCAGCTATCCTCAGGTTACGCCAAAATACAGCTGTATGATGAATGATTATGCGGAGTATTGTCCCGTATGTAAGGCACACGTCTTTAATCATCTGAATCTGAGGCTTGAGTACAATAATAGATTCATGCTCTACCAGGACGATATCGAAATTACAACGGCGGAAGAACCGGGATACAGAATTGAGGGCGGAAATATCTATGATGTCCACTCCAATTATGAAGGCACGGTAATCAACACCATAGGTTCAGGAAACATAACAGAGGCAAATGGAAACAGTCTTGAGGCACGGACAATCGTGAAAAGCTATGCCGACGAACCCCAGAACTATAAGCTTAAGCTGGAAATAAAGGCTCAGGACGGAAGCGTAAAGTATGCCGCCCAAAAGACATTTACACTTTTGTGTAATGAACTGGAATCCATATCCGTTGTTACCGAAGAGCTCAGCGGACTGGTAGAGGGTGACACCATAGAGGCAACACTGGATAAGGTAGGCAGAAGCGCGCCGCTGAAGCCGTCGAATAAGATTATCGTAGAGAATCCAAACGCGCTGACGGCAGAGGAGAAAAAGGCAGTTGAAGACGCGGTCAGGGAAGCAAATCAGAATATCTTTCCGGAGGGAACCGAGGTAAAAGCCGGGGACAACGGAGAGGTGAGGATTACTTATCCGGACGGGGCAGCCGACACAATGCAGATTGCAGAGCTGGTAGAGGAAAGAACAGTAATCAGCTATACGGTAACCTTCAACAGTGACGGCGGAAGCGCAGTGGAACCTAAGACAGTAATCGATAATGAGGCAGTGACAGAGCCGGAAAGACCGACCAGAGAGGGATATATTTTTGTAGGCTGGTATCTGGGAGAATCCGAAACACTCTATGATTTTACCGCACCGGTAAGGCAGAACATCACCCTGAGGGCAAAATGGCGGGTAACCGAGGACTATAATAATGAGGAAGGGGCAGTGACACCCGAAACTCCTGCTGTGCCTGTAATGCAGACAGTGGCAGCCCCTACCTTCTCACCCAACGGAGGAACCTTTGATAAGGCACAGAGTGTATCCATTACCTCTGCAACTGCGGGCGCAAAAATCTACTACACCACTGACGGCTCTGCGCCTACTGAAAGGAGTACGGCTTATACAAAGGCCATCAATGTAGATAAGAGCATGACCATCAAGTCGATTGCAGTGAAGGACGGAATGACAAACAGTGATGTGGCTGAGGCAGTTTTTGTTATTGAGATGAAAGCGGAAAAGCCTTGGATATTTGAGGATGTAAACGTAAATGCCAGCAACTGGAAATATCAGAGTGTTAAATATGTTTATGACAATGATATTATGGGTGCCATTTCAGGAACCAAAGAGTTCCAGCCGGATCGTCCGCTGAGCAGATCCATGTTCGCAACGGTGCTTTACCGTATGGCAAACTCCCCGAAGGTCGTATTTGAGAACAAATTTATAGATGTGCCTGCGGGAGAATGGTACAGTGATGCGATTCTCTGGGCATATAAAAATAAGATCGTCTCCGGCTACACCGATGGCAGCTTTGGTATTGATGATAATATCACCCGTGAGCAGATTGCAAAGATGCTCTATGAGTATGCAAAGGTATGCAAGCATGACATCAGTGAGAGAAATGACCTTGGCTCCTTTACGGATCAAGCTAAGGTGAGCGGCTGGGCAGTAGAGTACATGCAGTGGGCAACCGCAATGAAGATGATCACCGGTAAGCCCAATGATGATCAGAAGACCTACCGCATGGAGCCAAAGGGAGATGCAACCAGGGCAGAGTGCGCAGCGATGCTGACACGTTTTGCAGAGAAATATGATAAATGATCACAGTGCAAAATGATGCCAAGGGATTGTTCGGGAAGACCACAGGAAAATGAGAGCCTGCCCGGCAGTGAAAGAAACTGCCGGGCAGGCTTTATGTATGAAAAAATAGTTGGTCACTGAACCGAAAGAGGATTTGACTGTCTGGTTGAAAAACAATCTGTAAGATGATAAAATTCTACAGAGATAAAAAGGGGAGAAAGAGCATGGATATAGCTATGATTAAATTCAGCATAGTAGTGGTCTGCCTGAATCCCGGGCAGGGCCTGAAACGGACGGTGGAAAGTATTCTGGCGCAGACCTGCGGGGACTATGAGATCCTGGTAAAGGATGGCATGTCCTCCGACGGCAGCGTGGAAGCCCTGCCGCCGGAGGAACGGATACGCATCATCCGTCAAAAGGATAAGGGCATCTACGATGCCATGAATCAGGCAGTGGAGCAGGTGAGGGGAAGGTATGTTTACTTCCTGAACTGCGGAGACTTTTTTTTTGACCGGGACGTATTGCATCGTGTGGAAATTGAAATTGAAAAAAAAGAAACGAGGATAAAACAGTCAGGGGGGATACAAGCAGCTCCCCGGTATATTTTCTACGGTGATATCCATGAGCGCCGGACCGGTCAGCGGGTGCCCTCCAATCCTTCCCTGGATGCCTTTGGCTGCTATCGGAATGTACCCTGCCACCAGGCCTGCTTCTATGGGGCTGGCCTGATGCGGGAGAAGGGCTTTGATCTCAGCTACAGGGTAAGGGCGGATTATGATCATTTCCTGTGGTGCTTTTTCAGGGGAAAGGCGGAGCCGGTATATATGCCCATGGTCGTGGCCGATTATGAGGGTGGGGGCTTTTCCGAGACCCGGGAGAACCGGAGGATATCTGCCCGGGAGCACAGAGAAATTGTGGAAAAATATATGAAGCCCTCACAGGTTCGCCGATATCGGGCAGTGATGTTCCTGAGTCTGTCCTGGCTGCGTACCTGGCTGTCGGAGAATAAGGCTACTGCCCGGGTATACAATAAGATCAAGAGAAGGATATATAAAAGCTAAAAGGAGCAGGGAAATAGAGATGAGAGTGCTGTGGCTGTGCAATATTATGATTCCGGCGATCGGGGAAGCTTTGGGGCTGCCCTGCAGCAACAGGGAAGGGTGGCTTACCGGCCTCTATGAAAGGCTGAGATCCCGGGGAGAAAAAGAGGGACAGGCCGGGAGAAAAGGGGAAATAGAGCTGGGTATCTGTTTTCCGGTGCCAAGGCTTCCCCGGGAGGTGATCCGAAGGTGCAGCGGGAGGCCGGGATTTTCCATAGAGGGGGCGGAGTGCTATCCCTTTGTGGAGAATCTGGCGGCGCCGGAAAGGTATGATCCCTCACTGGAGGGGCAGCTTCGCAGGGCTCTGGAGGATTTCAGGCCCGATCTGGTGCATATCTTCGGGACTGAATTTCCTCATGCCCTGGCTATGGCCAGAGCCTATGACAGGCCGGAGCGGACGCTGGTGGGGCTCCAGGGCATCTGCTATGCCTGCGCGGAGTCCTATATGGCGGATCTGCCGGAGAGGGTCATAGCCGGGCGGACCTTCAGGGACTGGTTAAAAAAGGACAGCATCCTGCAGCAGCAGGAGAAATTTCGCCGCCGGGGAGAGAGGGAGAGAGAGGTGCTTGGAAGGGTCGGGCACGTCACCGGAAGGACGGATTTTGACCGGAGAGAGGCTGCAGCCTGCAATGCAAAGGCTGTTTATCATTTTATGAACGAGACCATGCGCCGGCCCTTTTACAGCGGCAGGTGGGAACCATCGGCCTGTACTCCCTGCCGTATTTTCCTGAGCCAGGGGGACTATCCGCTGAAGGGCTTCCACTATGTGCTGAGAGCGCTGCCAGAGATACTGGAGACATACCCCCGGACCCGTGTCTGTGTGGCAGGCAGCAGTGTGATAAATTTTGCTTCCTGGAAGGACAGGATTAAAATTTCCTCCTATGGAAGGTATTTGCTGGAGCTGATCAGGGAGCATGGGCTGGAAGGACATGTGGAGATGCTGGGCAGGCTGTCTGCAGAGGAGATGAAGGAGCAGCTTTTGAAAAGCAGCCTCTTTCTCTGTCCCTCCTCTCTGGAGAATTCTCCCAACTCTCTGGCCGAGGCCATGCTCCTGGGGGTGCCCTCGGCGGCCTCCCGGACGGGTGGGATCCCCTCTCTGCTGGCGGAGGAAAAGGAGGGGCTGCTGTTCCGGCCGGGTGACGTAAAGGGACTGGCGGAAGCGGTGATGAGGATATGGAGAGAGCCGGAGGAAGCCGCCCGGAGAGCAGAGGCAGGGAGGATGCGGGCCATGGAGCTCTACGATGGGGAGAAGAATTACAGAAGACTTCTGGAAATCTACAGGGAGATATGTCTATGAAGCTGACCTTTGTATCCAACTATATCAACCACCACCAGATTCCTTTTTCCGATGCCTGCTGCAGGGAGCTGGATGGGGAATATTATTTCATACAGACCCAGCCCATGGAGGAGGAGCGGATCGCCATGGGCTGGGACAGGGAGGCAGGCAGGCTTCCCTATGTCAGGGAAATGGATAAGGAAGAAGCATTGTGCCGGAAGCTGATTCTGGAAAGCGATATCGCCATATTTGGCTGGAGCGGCCGGGAGGACCTGATGGATGAGCTGATCAGGAGACGGCTGGAGGCAGGCAGGCCGGTGCTGAGGGTGAGCGAAAGACTGTACAGGGAGGGGCAGTGGAGGGCTGTTTCCCCCAGGGGGCTGCTGAAAAAATACAGACAGCACACCAGATACCGGAAGCAGCCCATGTGCCTGCTGTGCGCCGGCGCCTATGTGGCTTCTGACTTTCATATCATTCGGGCATATCCGGAGAAAATGCTGCGTTTCGGCTATTTTCCGGAGACCCGGCACTATACCGATGAGCAGCTTCGGGAGATGAAGGAAAAGGACGGAAGGGTGCATATCCTGTGGGCAGGCCGTTTTCTTCCCCTGAAGCATCCTGAGTTCGCAGTCAGGATCGGGGGGGAGCTGAAGCGGGAGCAGAGGGACTTCCACATCCATATGGCAGGCGGCGGAGAGCTGGAGGCAGAGCTGAGAGAGCAGGTGGAGAGCCGGGGACTGCAGGAATATGTGACCTTTTATGGATATACCGCGCCCGGGGAGGTGCGCCGGATGATGGAAAAATGCCATATCCACCTGTTCACCAGCAACCACTTGGAGGGCTGGGGCGCAGTAGTCAATGAGGCCATGAACAGCGGCTGTGCGGTGGTAGCCAGCGGGGAGGCAGGGGCCGTTCCCTTTTTGCTCCGGCACGGAGAAAATGGGTTGATATACCGAAGAGACTCCTATGAGGAATTTGCCGGCCTGGTAAAGCGGCTGGCGGCCGACCGGGAGCTGACGGCCGGGCTTGGCCGGGAGGCTTACAGAACCATCGTGGACTTGTGGAATGCGGAGCATGCGGCGGCGGAGCTGATCCGGTTCTGCAGGGGGCTGCTGGAGGGCAGGATCGTGCCGGCAGGAGAGGGTCCCCTGAGCAGGGCACCCATTATCGTGCCGGGGAGATATTAATTTTTTATGGCTTTTATTGCCATTTTACCTGCCGGGGATTATAATTTTGGTGCTTGCTGCAAATAAAAAGGAAGAAGGATGGAGAGATCATGCAGGATTTAATCAGTGTCATAGTACCTGTGTATAATATTCTGGACTGCCTTCCCCGATGCGTGGAGTCCATCTGCCGGCAGACCTATTCCAATCTGGAAATCATACTGGTGGATGACGGCTCCACCGATGGAACGGAGAGGCTGGTGGAGGAGCTGGCGGCACAGGATTCCAGAATCCGTGTTTTTCATAAGGAAAACGGGGGTTCCTCCTCTGCCAGAAACCTGGGGATCCGTCAGGCCAAGGGAAGGTGGCTGGGCTTTGTGGACAGTGACGATTTTATCGGGCCCCGGATGTATGAGAGGCTGGCAGAGGCCCTCCTGAGGGAGGGGCTGCCTATGGCTCAGATCTCCCGGGACGAGATCGACGAGAAGGGGAACCGCCTGCCCGACGTCTGTGAGCCTCCTGAGCAGCCCTTTGTGTGCAGGCCCGGAGCATTCATGCGCCAGCTCCTCCTTCACCGGGGGGACTGCTCCTACTGCACCAAGCTGACCTCCCGGGAGCTTTTTGAAAAAAATACCTTTCCGGAGGGCGTGCTCAATGAGGACTTCCACCTCCTGATCAGGATGCTCCGGGATATTCAGGGCGTGGCCATCCTCCCCCAGCAGGACTACCATGTTTTCTACCGCGCCGGCAGCAACACCAGAAAACGCTCCAAGGATGAATTTTCCAGAGTCTTTGTGGACATTGTAGATAATGCAGATCTGGCTGCGACCATAGTGGAAGAAAAGTATCCGGAGCTGAAGCCGGAGGCTATCCGGTTTTCCCTTTGCCAGAGGCTGGACTACCTGCTGCACATCCCTGTGTCCCGGATGAACAGGGAAAACAGCTTCTACAGGTCTGTGGTGGCCTATCTGAGAAGGCACTGGCGGGACACCCTCTCCAATCCCTGCCTGACAGGGCGGGACAGATGGTACCTGCTGCTGCTGACTGCGGCGCCGGGAACGGTCCGCCGGGTACACCGGTGGAAAATGAAGATATCGGGACAGATGTAGCCATCCCTCCGGGTTTATGTTATACTGTAGCTTTAGAAGGGGTGCAGTGATAGAAATAAGAAGGTTGAGGAATAAAAATGTTAAATGATAAAACGATTCTGATCACCGGAGGGACAGGCTCCTTCGGCAGATGCTTTGCCAGATACATGCTGGAGCATTATGAGTCTAAGAAAATCATTATCTACTCCAGGGATGAGTTCAAGCAGTTTATGATGGCCAATGAATTTAAGGAATATGAAGACAGGCTTCGTTTTTTTATCGGGGACGTGCGGGACAGGGAGAGGCTGAGGCGTGCCCTGGAGGGAGTGGATTATGTGATCCATGCAGCGGCCCTGAAGCAGGTACCGGCCTGTGAATACAATCCCAATGAGGCCATTAAGACAAATATTCATGGAGCGCAGAATGTGATCGATGCGGCGCTGGACAGCCAGGTAAAGAAGGTGGTAGCCCTGTCCACTGACAAGGCAGTCAACCCGGTGAATCTCTATGGGGGCACCAAGCTGGTATCGGACAAGCTTTTTATCGCGGCCAATGCCTATGCAGGCACCAAGGACATCAGCTTTTCCATCGTCAGATACGGCAATGTGGCAGGAAGCCGGGGGTCGGTTATTCCCTTTTTCCGCAATATCATCAAAAACGGCGGTACAGAGCTGCCCATTACGGACTATCGTATGACCCGGTTCTGGATCAGCCTGACCCAGGGGGTGGAGCTGGTGATCAAGGCCCTGGAGGAGGCCACGGGAGGGGAGACCTTTATCAGCAGGATCCCTTCCTTTAAGATTACCGATCTGGCCCAGGCCATGCTGCCGGGCTGCCGGATGCCTGAGGTGGGTATCCGCCCCGGGGAGAAGCTTCATGAGATCATGGTGACGGCGGAGGATTCCTATACCACCTATGAATACGACAGGCATTTCATCGTATATCCCCAGATGGTGTGGAACAATAAGCAGCAGCCCGACCTCAGCGGCAGGAAGGTGGCAGAGGGCTTTTCCTACAGCTCTGACAACAATACCCAGTGGCTTACCGTGGAGGAGATCAGAGAGCTGCTGGACAGCGCAGAACTGGAAAAACAGGCCTGAAAGGAGCAGAATCATGGAAAAACCGGCGATTTGCGGAGGGACACCGGTAAGGGACAGTAAGATACATTATGGGCATCAGTATATCGATGAGGAGGATATCCGGGCTGTGGTGGAGGTGCTGAAAAGCGACTATCTCACCTGCGGGCCAAAGATCGGCCGGCTGGAGGAGAAGCTCTGCCGGGTCACCGGAGCAAAGTATGCTGTGGTCTGCAGCAGCGGTACCGCAGCTCTGCACATAGCCTGTCTGGCAGCAGGGGTACAGGCCGGGGATGAGGTGATCACCACGCCGGTCACCTTTGCGGCCTCGGCCAACTGTGCCCTCTACTGCGGAGCCAGGCCGGTTTTTGCGGATATCAACGAGAAGACCTACAATATAGACCCGGCCTGTGTGGCTGCCTGCGTGACCGAAAGGACCAAGGCAGTAGTGGCAGTAGACTTTACAGGGCAGTCCGTGGAGCTGGATGCCCTGTTGGGCATCTGCAGGGAAAACGGCCTGGTGCTGATAGAGGACGGCGCCCATGTCATCGGCACCAGATACAGGGGCAGACCCAATGGCTCCCTGGCGGATATGACCACCTTCAGCTTCCATCCGGTGAAGACGGTGACAGGAGGGGAGGGGGGAGCCGTGCTGACCAACAGTGAGGAATATTACCGCAGGCTGCTGCTGTACAGGACCCACGGCATCACCAGAGACCGGGAGCTGATGGAGCATGACTGCCACGGGCCCTGGTATTATGAGCAGATAGACCTGGGCTACAACTACCGTATGACCGATATGCAGGCAGCATTGATCATCAGCCAGCTGGACAAGCTGCCGTTGTTTTCTGCCAGGAGAAAGGAGATCGTCCGCAGGTATGACCAGGCCTTTGCCGGACTCCCCCAGCTGGCCCTGCAGCAGGAGATTCCCCAGTCAGATACCACCAGGCATCTGTATATTCTGCGTCTGGTGCCGGAGAGGCTGAGGATAGACAGGAGGCAGTTTTTTGATGCTCTGTCAGCGGAAAACATCTGCTGCAACGTGCACTATATTCCCACCTATTATTTCCCCTACTATGAACGGCTGGGATATGAGAGAGGGATCTGTCCCAGGGCGGAGAAGCTGTATGAGGAGATCATCAGCCTGCCCCTGTACTATGGTATGACGGATCAGGATGTGGAGGATGTTATCCGGGCGGTGACCAGGATCGCCGTTTATTTTGAGAAGGGTTGAAAAAGATGAAGCTGAGCATTATCGTGCCGGTTTATAATATGGCAGCAGATGGGAAATTGGAATATTGCCTGGACTCTCTGGTGAATCAGACAGTGGAGGACTATGAGATCATCGCTGTGGACGACTGCTCCGCCGATGGATCGCCGGATATCCTGAGAGCCTATGAGAGCCGGTTTCCGGACAGGTTCCGCGGGATATACTCCCAGGTCAACAGGCATCAGGGCGGAGCAAGAAATGCCGGCATCAGGGCGGCAAAGGGAGACTGGATCGGCTTTATCGACAGCGATGACTGGATCGCCCCCGATATGTATGAGCGTCTGATCAGAAAAGCGGAGGAAACCGGAGCGGATCTGGTGGGCTGCGACTACTGTCTTACAGAGGAGCATTCCATGCAGGCGGGACAGGTGGTTCCCAACAATAAAAGGAGCCAGACAGGAGTCCTGGACGATGATAAGAGACGGAGCCTGATCCTGGACGGGGGCAGCCTGGTGGTAAAGATATTTCGGCGTTCCATGATCCTGGAGAGGGAGCTTTGGTTTCCGGAGAACATCTTCTATGAGGACAACGCGCTGGGCAATTCCTATCTGATCCTGGCAGAGCATTTTGAATACATCCAGGAGCCGCTGTACTATTATTATCAGCACAGCGCCTCCACAGTCCACACCATTTCCCCCGGACGCTGTGAGGATCGGATGACAGCAGGGAGGCTGATGCTGGAGGAGGCCAGGCGGCATGGGTATTATGAAAAATATCTTCCCGAGCTGGAATACAGCTTTACCCTGCTGTTTTATATCAACACCCTGTTTACCTATATGGCGGGGGTAAAGGGAGCCAGGTATGGGTTTGTCCGAAGGCTGGGGCAGGAGATGAAGGCAGCCTTTCCCCATTTCCAGAGCAATCCCTATTATGGAGAGAGAACCCATGAGGAAGAGAAGCGGCTGATTCGGATGCAGCAGAGATCCACACTTTTTTTTATGCTGTATTACCGGCTTCTGTGGGCCTGGAGGAAATGGCGGAAGGCCCATGGGTGAAGGAAAGGACAGGTCTTTCATGGAGATAGGAAGTATTTATGAGATAAGCCCGGATGCGGCGGCAGGGACGGACAGGGAGGCAGCCCTGCCTCCTCTCAGGCTGAAGGAAGTGGAGAAGTATGGAAAAAAATACTGCCGCTTTACAGGCTCGGGAAGGGAGGCCATCGCCCTGGCGCTGAGGAGCCTGGAGGCAGACAGACCCGGACTGAACAAGTGCTGCCTGCTTCCGGCCTATATGTGTGACTCGGTTTTTTTCCCTTTCCTGCGGGCAGGCTGGAGGATTCATTTTTATCATCTGGATGAGGAGCTGGCAGCGGATCCGGAAAGCCTGGGAAGCCAGGTGGAGCATATAAGGCCGGGCCTGCTTTTTATCCATCCCTACTATGGCATGGATACATGGAAGCCGCTGCGGCCTTTGCTGCCCCGATGGCAGGCAGAGGGAGTCTGTATCATGGAGGATGTGACCCAGTCCTATTATCTGGAGACGGCGGGCAGGGAAGCTGACTATGTGGTAGGAAGCCTGAGAAAATGGTATCCGATACCGGATGGGGGCTTTGTGGCTTCCCATCGGCCGCTGCCGGAGGCGCTGTCGGATCATCGGGAGTTTGTGGGGAGCCGGCTGCAGGTGCTGACGGAAAAGTGGGAATACCTGCATGGGATGGGTGAACCGGAGGAAAAAAGGGCCCGGAAGGAGGACTACCTGGGCAAAAACCGGAGGCTGGAGAAGGAGCTGGACGGTTATGCCGGCATCAGCGGGCTGTCGGAGGTGTCAGCCCGCCTGCTGGCCGGAACTGAGGAAGGGGAGTGCCGCCGCAGAAGGGAGGAGAACCATAGGTTTCTCCTTCATAAAATCCTTCATAGCCCCGGCATAAAGGAATCCGGCATCCGTCCCCTCCCTTCCCGTCAGGAGGGGGCAGCCCCCTTGTACCTTGCGGTCTGTGCAGGAGACAGGGATGGGCTGCAGGCTTATCTACGGGAGAGAAATATCTTTGCCCCTGTGCTCTGGCCCCCGGGAGAGGAGAATGAGGGCTGTCTGAGGGAAAAGGAGCGGTGGGTCTATGATCATCTGCTGGCCCTGCCCATAGACCAGAGGTATGGGCAGGAGGAGATGGGATATATCGCCGGGACACTGGAGGAGTATGGGCAGACTCCGGTCATAGGCATACGGGCAGATGCCAACGGACAGATCGGCGCAGGACATATCATGCGGTGTATTACCATAGCCGGGCAGCTTATCCGGAGAGGGGCGCGGGTGCTGTTTTTTACAGCGGACACCTATGCCCATCCCATGCTGGAGGAGGCAGGGCTGCCCTATGTGTGCCTGCACAGTACCTGGAATCGGATGGAGGAAGAAACGGAGGCGCTGAAAAAGGAGCTGCAGCAGGCAGGCTGCCGCAAACTGCTGGTGGATTCCTACCAGGCCACAGAAAGGTATTTTCGCAGCCTGGAGGACAGCTGTGCGCTGATCTGTATGGACGACTGCTTCCAGGAAATCTATCCTGTGGATATGGTCATCAACTACAATGCCTACCATACCCGCTTCCCTTACAGGGAGGCCTATGGGGACAGGGCAAGGCTGCTGCTGGGAACCTCCTATGTGCCTCTGCGTGAAGAGTTCCGTCCTGTTTTGCAGAAGGAATCCGGACAGCCCCTGCAGGTGCTGCTCAGCTCCGGGGGAGGGGATGTATACAATGCCCTTTCCGGCATCCTGGGGGAAGCCCTGGGGGATGGAGGGCAGGGGAAGGATACCTTCAGGGAGGTGATTTTCCATGTGGTGGTGGGGAGGTTTCATGAGCACCGGCAGGAGCTGGAGCGGCTGGCAGACCATTTTCCCAATATCAGGCTGCATTATAATGTGACGGAGATGGCAGAGCTGATGAGCCGGTGTCAGGGAGCCGTGTCTGCGGCGGGCACGGTGCTGTTTGAGCTCTGTGCCATGGAGGTGCCCACGGTATTTTTTGTCAGTGCGGACAACCAGCAGTATGACAGTGAATTTTTTGCCCGGGAAGAGCGGATGCTGTTTGCAGGAGACATCAGGACAGACAGGAGGGGCTGTCTGGAAAATATCTGCATCCGGCTGCAGTCCCTGCTGGCAGATGAGGGGATGCGGGAGAAAATGAAAAAAAAGCTGCATGAGGTCACAGACGGCCGGGGGGCTGACCGGATTGCAGAGGAGATCCTGAGGCTGAAAGGGAGGAAAGCATGAGTGCCATAGCGATTATTACGGCCAGAGGGGGAAGTAAGCGGATACCGGGAAAGAATAAGAGGGAATTTCTGGGAAAGCCCATTATCTGCTATTCCATAGAAGCAGCCCTGGGATCGGGGCTGTTTGACGAGGTGATGGTATCCACCGATGATGAGGAGATCGCGGAGATAGCCAGGAGGGCAGGGGCCAGTGTCCCCTTTATGAGGAGTGAGAGCGCCTCGGACGATTTTGCCACCACCGACGATGTGCTCCTGGAGGTATTGGAGGAATATGAAAAAAGAGGAAGGACCTTTGCCTACATGGCCTGCCTGTATCCCACGGCCCCCTTTGTGACGGCAGAGAAGCTGAGGGAGGCTTTCCGGGTGATGAAGGAAAAGGATGCCTCCGGCATCATGCCGGTGGTACGGTTTTCCTTTCCGCCCCAGAGAGGCATGTGGGTGCGGGAGGGCAGGCTGGAATACTGCAGCCCGGAGGATGCGCCGAAGCGATCCCAGGATCTGGAGCCGGTATACCATGACTGCGGACAGTTCTACTGTTATCAGGTAGAGCGCTACCGTGCAGGGCGGGGAGAGCTGCCGGGGGGGTATTACCCCATTGTCATGTCTGAGGAAGAGGTACAGGATATTGATAACCTGTGGGACTGGAGGCTGGCAGAGATCAAGTATGGGATGCTGGAGTCATGCAGCAGGAAGGAGCGCCGCGGAAATGGACAAGAGGATTAAGATAGGAAGCCGGTATATAGGGGAGGGGGAAAGAACCTTCTTGGTGGCGGAGGTATCGGCCAACCACCTGCAGGATTACGGCCGGGCGGAGGCCATTATCAGAGCGGCGGCAGAGGCCGGGGCGGATGCCGTGAAGCTGCAGACCTATACCCCGGATACCATTACCATGGATTGTGACAGCGATTACTTCCAGATCACCCAGGGCACCATCTGGGATGGAACCACCCTGTATCAGCTCTATGAGGAAGCTTATACCCCCTGGGAATGGCAGCCCGGGCTGATGAAGCTGGCCAATGAGCTGGGCATGGAATGCTTTTCCTCCCCCTTTGACTTCACCGCAGTGGATTTTATGCAGGAGATGGATATGCCGGCCTATAAGGTGGCTTCCTTTGAGATCACCGATATCCCGCTGATACGCAGGATCGCCCGGATCGGCAAGCCGGTGATCCTGGCCACCGGAATCGCCTATCTGGAGGATATAGAGAGAGCGGTCCGGGTATGCAGGGAGGAGGGGAATGACCAGATCATCCTGCTGAAATGCACCTCGGCCTATCCCTCCCCCCTGGAGGATATGAATCTGAGGGTGATCCCCAATATGGCCCGGGTGTTTGACTGCCTCACCGGCCTCTCCGACCACAGCATGGGCACTGCAGCCGCAGTGGCAGGGGTGGCCCTGGGGGCCAGGATGGTAGAGAAGCATCTGACCTTGGCAAGGGCAGACGGAGGGCCGGATGCCGCCTTTTCCATGGAGCCTGCAGAGTTCAGGCAGATGGCAGAGGATATCCGGAGGGTGGAAAAGGCACTGGGAAGGGTAACCTATGAGCTGACAGAGAAGCAGAAAAGGAGTCGAGAGGACGGCCGTTCCCTCTTTGTGGTACAGGATGTTAAGGCAGGCCAGGCCTTCACGGAAGAGAACCTCCGCTCTATCCGCCCTGCCTTCGGCCTGCATACGATGTACTATGAGGAGGTATTGGGTAAAACCGCAGCTGAGGATATCTCCCGGGGGACGCCTCTGGCCTGGAGGCATATCCGCCAGTAAGGGAAATCAGCAGGGACAGGAGGAAGAAGGGTGCAGAAAACGATGATGATTCTGGGAGCCAGTGCGCTCCAGGTGCCGGCCATAAGAAAAGCAAAGGAGCTGGGCTACCGGATTATTCTGGTGGACTATGATGAGAATGCAGTGGGCTTTCCCCTGGCAGACGTTAAGCTGGTGGTCAGCACCCTGGATCAGGAGGAGGTGTATAGGCAGGCCCTGATCTATCAGCCCGATGTGGTGATCACCTCCGCCAGTGACGGTCCGGTGCGGACGGCGGCATACGTCAATGAGAGGCTGGGCAGGCAGCCGGATCTGTCCTATGAGGATGCGGTCTGTGCCACAATGAAAAATCATATGAGGGACCGGCTGAGGGAAAACGGGGTTCCCATCCCCGCCTACTACGCTGTTCAGAGCTTTGAGGAGCTGAAGACGGCGGCAGCCCTGCTGAAGGGCCGCTGCATCGTGAAGCCCTCGGACAATGCAGGAAGCAGGGGGGTAGTGCTTGTAGAGGAAGACGCCTCCGGGAAGGAAGAGGAGCTGCGCCGGATCTATGAGTACAGCAGAAGCTGCTCCAGAAACGGCATCCTGATGGCAGAGGAATATATGGAGGGGCCCGAGGTGAGCGTGGAGGCCATGACGGTGAAGGGACAGACCACCATCCTCACCATTACCGACAAATTCCTTACCCCTCCGCCCTACTTCGTGGAGCTGGGCCACAGTCAGCCCAGCAGACTGGAGGAGGGGGCGCAGGAGAGGATCAGGGAGATTGCCCTGCAGGCGGTAAAGGCTATCCGGCTGGTGAACGGCCCCTCCCATACCGAGGTGAAGGTCACCAGGGACGGCCCCAGGATCGTGGAGATCGCGGCCAGGCTGGGAGGGGACTTTATTACCTCCAGGCTGGTACCTCTGTCTACCGGCGTGGATATGGTAGGCAGCTCTGTGCTCCTGGCTGCGGGAGGGGAGGTGGATCTTGCCCCGAAGCAGAGCCGGGGCGCGGCCATCTGCTTTATTCCGGCAGCCTCAGGCATCCTCAGGAGCATGGATGTAGATCCGGCAGTCTATGAGATGGAAGGGGTGGAGGAAGTGGTTTTGTATAAAACGCCGGGGGAGGCAGTGAGCGGAACCAGATCCAGCAATGACAGGCTGGGACATGTGATCGCTGTGGGCAGGAGCCCGGAGGAGGCCATGGAGAGGGCAAAGCAGGCCGCTTCACTTATCCGGCCTGAGGTGATGGAACGGAGAGAGCGATGAAAGAGAGGATATATGTCTGCCATACATATTATCATGTGTATGTGGCATGTCTGAAGGAATGGAACCTGCCCGGGGAAAGGCGGGGAAAGGCGGATCTGGTGCTCAGTACCATGTCCAATGATTTCGGGGATCTGAGGGAGCGGGCTGAAAGCTGCGGCCTGTTCGGACATGTGTATATGTTCGAGGAAAAGGAGGACATCTGCTTCCCCCGGGTCATGAAGTATCATGAGGATAAGGGAAATCTGATCCTCAACCTGTTCAGCCGGATCAGATATACAAAGCTTCTGGGGAAGGCACAGGAGCCCTATGTGCCGGTGGATTTCAGGCAGTACGGGGATATCTATGTTTTCTGTGACTCCGATCCCATCGGGTATTACTTAAGCTGGAGGCGGATCCCCTATCATGCCCTGGAGGACGGCCTGGACTGTATCAGCACCTACGATACCGCCCGGTATGACAATCGGGGGCATTTCAGGCTGAAAGCCCTTCTGGCAGCCTTCAATCTTATCTTTATCCAGAATGGGTGGGGAAAATACTGTCTGGACATGGAGGTAAACAATATCTCCATTCTGCCCTATCCCTGCCCGAAATATATAGAAAAGCCCAGGAGCGAGCTGGCCGCCGGACTGGATGAAAAGGGGAAGGAGCTGCTGGTGCGGCTGTTTATTGCGAATATGGAGGAGCTTGTCAGCAGGCTGAAGGAGGCAGGAAATAAAAACAAGGTATTGCTGCTGACAGAGCCGCTGTGCAGCCTGGAGGTGCGGGAAAGAATATTCCGTGACTGTATTGAGCAGTATGGAAGGATAGACGGGGGGGATTCGGTGGTGCTGATCAAGCCCCATCCCCGGGATGCGCTGGATTATCAGCAGATTTTTTCCGAGCATATCATACTGGACGGGAAATTTCCCATGGAGGTGCTCAACTATATCCCGGGGCTGAGCTTCCGCCGGGTGATCTCTGTGTTTACGGTGGTGCATGCCATCCATTTTGCGGAGGAGATCATCTGCCTGGGGGAGGACTTTATGGATCAGTATGAGGCACCGGAGCTGCACAGGCAGAATGAGATGATCTAGAGCGTGTTGGAAGAAAGCAAGGTGTGGAAATGGATGCAAGAGGAAACATACTATATTTGGTAGTCCCCTGCTATAACGAGGAGGATGGGCTGGAGCATGCTGCCGGGGTGATGGCTGAGAAGCTGGAGAGGCTGATGAGAGCGGAAAAAATCTCTCAGGAGAGTCGGATCCTGCTGGTGGATGACGGGAGCCGGGACAATACCTGGCGGATTATTTCCGGGCTGTGCGGGCAGGACAGCCTGTTCTGCGGCATCCGGTTTTCCAGAAATTACGGCCATCAGAGCGCCATTCTGGCAGGAATGATGAAGGCCAGGCTGCATGCGGACATGGCGGTCACCATCGATGCCGATCTGCAGCAGGATATCGAGGCTCTGGATCAGTTTATCACATGCTATCAGGAGGGGGCTGAGATCGTCTACGGCATTCGGAACAACCGGGACACGGACGGATGGTTCAAGAGGATGACAGCCACCTGCTTCTACAGGCTGCTGGAGCTGCTGGGCTGCCACATCATTCCCAACCATGCGGACTACCGTCTCCTGTCCAGGGCGGCCCTGGACGCGCTGGCCGAATATGGGGAGGTAAATCTGTTTCTGAGGGGCCTGATTCCTGCCATGGGCTTTCCCTCGGATGTGGTGTATTTTGATGTGAAAAAGCGGGAGGCCGGCCGGTCCAAATATACGCTGGGGAAAATGCTTTCCCTGGCCGCTGACGGCATCACCTCCATGAGCATCCGTCCCATCCGCCTGATCACGGTGCTGGGCTTTCTGGTCAGCCTGTTCAGCCTGGGAATGATCATCAAGTGCCTGACAGACTGGGTGCTGGGCAACAACCTCCAGGGCTACACCACCACGCTGCTGGTTTCCCTGAGCCTGGGAGGGCTGACGCTGTTCTCCCTTGGCATCGTGGGAGAGTATGTAGGAAAAATATACCTGGAGACCAAGTCTAGGCCCAGGTATATTGTGGATGCAGTCATATGGAAGGATGCGGCCTCCGGCCCCGGAAAGGAGCATGGTTAAATGGGATATACAGAGATACATGCGGATGACTATGCCCTGTCGCCCGCTGCATCGGAGGATATTTTAAAGTGCATTAGGGCAGGGAGGCTGGACAGCCTCAGCGTGCTCACCAACATGTCCTGCTATGAGGAGGATGCCCGGCGCTATCTGGCGGAGAGGAAGGGGTGGCAGAAGGAGCCACTGCTTTCTGTCCACCTCAACTTTATGGAGGGACGCTGTCTGTCCCCTGCCTCCTGCCTGCCCCATCTGGCAGACAGGAACGGTTTTTTCCGGGCTACCTGGGGACAGCTTCTTTTCTGGAGCTTTTGTCCCGGAAAATATCAGGCCATAAAGAAGGAGCTGAAGACCGAGATCAGGGCGCAGACGGAAGGCTTTATCCGGTATTTCGGCAGGGAGAGGGTCCTCCGCTTCGACGGACACCAGCACACCCAGATGCTGCCTGTTGTCTATCAGGCATTGTTTGAGGTCATAAGGGAAGAGGGCTATCAGACGGAATATGTTCGGGTGACGAAGGAGCCGGTGCTCCCCTACCTGATGCGGCCCTCCCTCTGGAAGACATACCGGCCGGTGAACCTGGTGAAAAACCTGCTGCTGAACCTTCTGGCCATAGGGATGGAAAGAAGGACCCGGCAGGAGATAGGGAGCCGGCAGCCCATGCTCCTGTGGGGAGTCATGCTCAGCGGCAGGATGGATCAGAAGCGGGTTGGCATGCTCCTGCCTCTTATGAAGGAAAGAGCAGGGAGGAAGGGAAGGACGCTGGAGATCCTCTTCCATCCGGGAGCCTCCCGGCCGGAGGAGCTGGGGGAGGAATTCATCCATGAGGAAGCCAGGAGGTTTTATCTTTCCCGGGGCAGGAGGGAGGAGTTTGACACGGTGATGGGATTGCAAACCGGTCAGGGAATATGCTAGAATATAATGATCTTTTTGTTTGAAAAATAAAGGCAGAGGGAACGAAGCTGTGAAGAAAATATTTAAGAAGCTGAATATCTTATTGGATAAAAGACAGAAAAAGATCATGGTATTCCTGGTATTTGCCATGCTCATCGGCGCAGCCCTAGAGCTGCTGGGGGTGGGACTGATCTATCAGGTGGCCACGGTCATTACAGACCCGGATATCCTGGAGAAGAACCGCAGGCTGGCAGAGCTGTACGGGCTCCTGCATATGCAGAGCATGGAGCAGTTTTCCATCCTCATCATGGCCTGCCTGATCGTTGTATTTGCGGCCAAGAATGCCTATCTCTTCTTTCAGAGCAGGCTGCAGTTCCGGTTCGTCTACAGCAATCAGTTCGCCACCTCCAGAAGGATGATGATCAATTTCATGAAGAGGCCCTATGAGTATTATCTCAATGCAGACACCTCCGTCATCCAGAGGAGCATCACCTCAGATGTAAACAATATGTACGGACTCATCCTGAGCCTGCTCCAGCTCATCAGCGAGGTTATCGTATTTGTCTGCCTGACGGTCTACTGCCTGATGACGGATGTGGTGATGACGGTGACTGTGGCGGCTCTGCTGGTGGTTGTGCTGATAGTGATCAAGTGGATATTAAAGCCCATCATGCGCAAGGCAGGGGAAGAAAACCAGGACTACTACAGCGGGCTTTACAAATGGATCGATCAGTCCGTCATGGGGATCAAGGAGATCAAGGTAGCCAACAAGGAGAGCTATTTTATCAATGAATACTGTAAATGCGGCGCAGGCTATGTGAGCGCGGTGCAGAGGTACAACCTGTACAATGCCACCCCCAGGCTGCTGATTGAGACGGTGGCCATCGCGGGCATGCTGATCTATATGATGATGCGGATTGCCGAGGGGACAGCGGTGACGGCTATCATGCCCCAGCTTCTGACCCTGGCGGTATCCGCCATGCGTCTCATCCCCAGTGCCAACCGGATCAATAATTATCTGACCTCCATCGCCTATTTTGAACCCTTTTTCATGGGAGTGACAGACAGCCTGCAGGACGAGATCAGGGATAAGAATGTGAACTACGATGAAGCAGCCTACAGAGAGAGGCGGCAGGTGGAAAAGCTGCCGGTGAAAAAGGAGATTCTCTTAAAGGACATTACCTATAAATATCCCAATTCGGAGGTGCTGATCTTTGACCATGCGGACATGTCTGTTCCGGTAGGCAGGTCCGTAGGGATCGTAGGAGCCTCGGGAGCCGGGAAGACCACGGTGGTGGATATCCTGCTGGGGCTGCTGAAGCTGCAGTCCGGCCGGATACTGGCAGACGGGACAGAGGTAAGGGAGCACTATGAAGCCTGGCTCAAAAATATCGGCTATATCCCCCAGACTATTTTTATGCTGGATTCCACCATCCGCAGGAATGTGGCCTTCGGTTATGAGGAGGAGGAGATCCGGGATGAAAAGGTGTGGAGAGCATTAAAGGAAGCACAGCTGGACGAGTTTGTAAGGGGACTTCCCGAAGGACTGGATACCGGAATCGGAGAGAGAGGAATCCGTCTGTCAGGAGGACAGAGACAGCGGATCGGCATTGCCAGGGCGCTGTACGAGGATCCGGAGGTGCTGGTGCTGGACGAGGCTACGTCGGCACTGGATAATGATACGGAGGCAGCCATCATGGACTCCATCAACCGCCTCCATGGACGCAAGACCCTGATCATCATTGCCCACAGGCTCCAGACCATAGAAAAATGTGACCTGGTATACCGGGTGGAGCAGGGAAGGATCCTCAGGGAAAGGTAAGGAGCCCGGCAGATTTTGGAAGGAGCTGGAGGATAAAGATGATAAAACAGATCAGAGATATGTATTTCCGGTTTGAGGAAACCATAAATTATCTCTTTTTTGGAGGACTGGCCTTTTTTGTAAACATGGGTGCCTATAAGCTGGCTGCGTGGGTACTGGGGGCTGACAATGAAAAGGTGGCGCTGGTTCTGGCTGCCACCATGTTTGCCTGGGTGGCGGCGGTTCTCTTTGCCTACTGGACAAACCGTACCTTTGTATTTAAAAGCAGGGTAAAGGACAGGCAGGGCATATGGAAGGAATTTACCGCCTTTGTAGGTGCCAGGGTAGTCACCGGGCTGCTGGAGCTGCTGCTCATGTATGTGCTGGTGGATCTGGTGGATGTGGATGATATGATATCCAAATTTATATGCAATGTAGTGGTCATAGCTTCCAACTATGTCTTCAGTAAGCTATGGGTGTTTAAAAAATTAGATTTTCAGAAAAAAGAGATAAGGTAGCAGGGCCGGAAGGCTATGAAAGGGGCAGGGTGATCATGATGGAAAAGGCCGGGAGACAGGCGAACTACGAGCTGTTAAGGATCATAGCCATGTGGATGGTCATCACCCTCCACTATCTGAACCACACAGGGATGCTGCCGGCTGCGGGAGAGGATATGGTCCTCAGCAGGGCAGCGGCGCTTTTGATCGAGTCCTTCTGTATCATTGCGGTGAACCTGTATGTGATGATCAGCGGCTATTTTCTTTCCCTTTCGGATTTCAGTCTCACCAGGCTTCTGCGCCTGCTTTGCCAGGTCTGGTTCTATTCCCTGCTGCTGCTGTTGGTCATGGGGGGGCTGGGAGCAGACATCGGATGGCAGGAGGAGGGGATATACAGCCTGCTGCCCTTCCTTTTTCCCATCCGGGCAGAGCACTACTGGTTCGCCACCTCCTATGTGATCCTGTATCTGCTGACGCCCATCCTCAACACGGCAGTGCGCCATATGGGCAGGCGCTCCTTTCAGGTCACCCTGGCGGGCCTGCTTCTGTTCTTTTCAGTAAGCAAAAGCGTGGTGCCGCTGCAGTTCGTCACGGACAGCTTCGGCTATGATTTTGGCTGGTTCATCTGTGTCTACCTGACAGGGGCCTATTTCAGGCGCTGCCGGGCCGGGTGGGAAAAGGATACGGCCTTAAGCCCCTGGCTGGTCTACATTGCCTGCTCCCTCCTGACCTTCGGGACAGCGCTGTGGGCCTTTTATTTCAGCGGGACAGCAGGGGGGGCTGCCTATCTCACCGCCCTGCCCTTCCACTACAACTTCATCCTCTGTCTGGCCGCAGCCGCAGCCCTGTTCTGCGCCTTTGGCCGCATCAGGATACAGGAGGGGCGGGCCTCCCGGCTGATCTGCCGTCTCTCCTCCCTCACCTTCGGTGTATACCTCTTTCACGAGCACATCCTCCTCCGCAGCCGCTGGATCGGATATATAGAGGCCTGCATCGGCAGGGCAGCAGACCTTCCGGTGCCCCTGTTCCTTCTCCACTGGCTGTTCTCCGTCCTACTGATCTACGCCGCAGGAAGCCTGGTGGATGCACTGCGGCTGTATATTTTCCGTCTGGCCGGAAGCTATACAGCCGGAACCCCTGCGGCAGTCCACCTGAAAAGGCTGGAGGAAGAACTGAAATCATAAAATTCAAAGGAAAGGAACCCAGCCCATGCAGCCACTCATGAAAACAGCCGAAAAGTGGATATTTCCCCTCCTGCTCCTGCTCTATCCCCTTCTGCTGCTGAATCAGGGAATCGATATCACAGACACCACCTACTCCCTGGGCTATTACCGCTTCATGGAGGAGATGGACATCACCTGGGTGCTGGCTACCTGGCTGGCCAATCTCACCGGAGCGATGCTGATGAGGCTGCCTATGGGGGATACTCTGCTGGGCATGAATTTCTATACCGGCCTGATCGTATCGGCTATCTCCCTCCTGTGCTACTATGGCCTGTCCCGGTGGATGCCCCGGTGGATCCTGTTCTTGGGAGAGATCATCGCCCTGAGCCTGTGCTGGTGTCCTACCACCATCCTGTATAACTATCTGACCTATCTGCTTTTTGCCCTGGGCAGCCTCCTGCTCTGCCGGGCTGTCTGTGAGGGGAAGGACGGTTATTTTCCGGCGGCAGGGGTCTGCCTGGGAGTGAATGTGCTGGTACGCTTCTCCAATCTGGCAGAAGCGGGGCTCATCGCTGTGGTGTGGTATGCGGGATGGCTGAATCGGGAGAAAATGGCCGCCACAGTCAGAAAAACAGGGCTGTGCCTGGCCGGATATCTGGCGGGAATGGGTAGTATTTTACTGGCAATCGGAGTAAAATATGGAGCAGGAGCCTTTATGGGGATGGTAAAGAGCCTGTTTGGAATGACCAGGGAGGCCTCTGACTATACCCTGGCGGGGATGCTGCTGGCTACTGCGGATGCCTATTGGGCGGGCCTGAAATGGATGGCCTTTATGCTGCCCTGCATCGGTGCGGGAGCAGTGATGTTTCTGGCGGCAAAGGGAAGGCTGGAACGGGGAAAGAGGATTCTGTACTGTCTGGGCATCCTGATATTGCTGCGTTTTTATTGGGGAAGGGGGATGTTTTCCTTCCGGTATTATAACGAGGGCAGCGTCTTCCAGTGGATGATGCTCTTCCTCATTCTTTCCATCCTCTGCTGTATGGCGGAAATCGGCGGCCTGCTGGATGGGGATGCGCAGCAGAAGGCGCTGGCAGCCCTGGTGCTGGCTGTTATCCTTCTCACGCCCCTGGGCAGCAACAACTATACCTATCAGAATATGAACAATCTGTTTATCCCGGCTCCCTATACCCTCTGGAGCTGCTTCCGCATCTGGCAGAAAACCAGGGGAAGGAGCATCCATTTTCCCTGGCAGGCATTGATGGCCCTGATTCTGCTGATGACGCTGGTGCAGGGCATTGGCTTTGGCTGCAGCTATGTATTCCGGGATGGGATCTATGGGGAGGCACGGGATGCCCGGGTGGAAAACAGCCCGGTTTTGAAGGGGATGTATACCAACAGGCAGAATGCGGAGAGCCTGTCGGAGCTGATTTCCTTCTGCAGGGAAGAGGGGATCGGGGAGGAGCCGGTGCTGCTGTGGGGAAATGCCCCCGGCCTCAGCTATATACTGGATGTACCCTCCGCCATCTTTACCACCTGGCCCGAGATACCCAGCAACACCGGGGAGGCGCTGGAGAGAGCGCTGGCAGAGCTGGACTGGGAGCCTGCAGTGATTCTCCACAACGATACGGGCAGGCCCTTTGAGGAAGGGGAGAAGTCAGGGCTGATCCTGGAGTTTATCCGGACCCGTGGCTACACCTGTGTCTTTGAAAATGCAAACTATAAGGTATATCGGGCTGCATTCCAGCAGGGCCTGTGATGCCTTGGAAAGGAGCATGGCTATATACATGATCAATTTTAATGTACCTCCCTTCACGGGAAAAGAACTGGAATATATGCGGCAGGCAGTGGAAAACCAGAAGATCTGCGGAGACGGTGAGTTTACCGGAAGGTGCAGCCGTTGGATCGAGGAGAAGACGGGAACCCGCAAATGCCTGCTGACCACCTCCTGTACCCATGCGCTGGAGATGGCCGCGCTGCTGGCGGATATTCAGCCGGGGGATGAGGTGATCATGCCCTCCTATACCTTCGTCTCCACGGCCAATGCCTTTGTGCTCAGGGGGGCGAAGGTGGTGTTTGTGGATATCCGCCCGGATACCATGAATATCGACGAGGAGCTGATCGAGGCTGCGGTGACGGAAAAAACCAGGGCCATTGCGGTAGTCCACTATGCCGGAGTGAGCTGTGAGATGGACAGGATCATGGAGATTGCAAAACGCCATGGGCTGGCGGTGATCGAGGATGCTGCCCAGGGGATCATGGCCTCCTATAAGGGAAGGGCCTTGGGAACCATAGGCGACTTCGGCTGCTTCAGCTTCCATGAGACCAAGAACTACAGCATGGGTGAGGGCGGGGCGCTCCTGCTCCGGGATGAGAAGCATATTGAGGCTGCAGAGATAGTCAGGGAAAAGGGGACAGACAGAAGCAGGTATTTCCGGGGGCAGGTGGATAAATACCGCTGGGTGGACTTCGGCTCCTCCTATTTGCCCAGTGACATGAACGCAGCCTATCTCTATGCCCAGCTGGAGCTGGCAGAGGAGATCAACCAGGTCCGCCTGAGTCGGTGGAACCGCTACTATGAGAGGCTGAAGGTGCTGGAGGAGAGGGGAGCGGCAGAGCTGCCGGTCATCCCCCTGGGCTGTACTCATAACGGGCATATGTTTTATCTGAAGGCAAAGGATGTGGAGGAGCGGACCGCATTGATTCAATTCCTCAAAGAAAGAGGGATCCTGGCGGTTTTCCATTACATCCCCCTGCATTCGGCCCCGGCAGGTCTCAGGTTCGGGCGTTTTCACGGAGAGGACAGACACACCACCAAGGAAAGCGAAAGGCTGCTGAGGCTTCCCATGTACTACAGCCTGACAGAAGAAGAAGTGGATCATATTGCCGGCAGGGTAAGGGAATTCTATGGCTATGAGAGGACATAAGCTTTTCATTCGTTTGAAACAAAAGGAAAACAGCATACTGGCAGCCCTGCTGGTGCTCCTCCTCTGTGCTATCATCGGCATCAGGTATGACTATTACTATGATCTGAATGACGATGTGGTCATGAAGGATATCCTGTCGGGGGTCTATACCGGCAGCCCGGAGGGACGGAATATTCAGATGCTCTATCCCCTGGGTGGGGTCATAGCCCTGGCTTACCGCCTCCTTCCCGGGATCCCGGTATATGGGATCTTCCTGTGCCTGTGCCAGTTCGGCTGCATCTGGCTGGTGGTGCGCAGGAGCCTGGATCGGGGAAGGTCAGCCCTGTCCAGGGTGCTGCTGCTGGGAGGGGAGGTTATCTTCATCCTGGCGCTGCTGACAGGGCATCTGGTTTTCGTCCAGTACACCTTTACCAGCGCCATGCTGGCGGCGGCAGCCGCCTTTTTGTTCATCACGTCGGGGCAGGATGGTTCGGAGACAGGCAAGGCCGCTTTTATCAGGAAGAGCCTGCCCTGCATCCTGACAGCCCTGCTGTCCTATCTCTTTCGGACGGAGCTGATGCTGCTGCTGCTGCCCCTGCTCTGTGTGGCCGGCGTGTACAGGTGGTCCCTGGAGGAAAGGGTATTTACCAGGGAGAATTTTATAAAATATCTCTCAGTGATGGGTGCTGTACTGGCCGGCATGGCGGTTCTGTGGGGCCTGAACAGGGCGGCCTACAGCAGCGGGGAATGGAAGGAGTTTCTCCGTTTCTTTGACAGCCGCACAGAGGTCTATGATTTTCAGGGCATCCCTCCCTATGAAGGAAATGAGGGGCTGTATGAGAGCCTGGGTATGACAGAGGGGGAACAGTATATGCTGCTGGATCAGTATAATTTCGGCCTAGAGGAAGGGCTGGATGCAGCCATGCTGGATGAGATCTCGGCATATCAGGCAGGAATCAGGCAAAAGGACAGCTCCTTTTTATCCCTGTTTGCAGAAAAGCTCAGGCTTTCTCTCTACCGCACCTTACACAGGAGCAGGGATGATTCCCCCTGGAACCTGGCAGTGGCGCTGGGCTATCTGTGGGTGACGGCAGCCATGGCGCTGGGCGTGCTGCAGAGGCGCGCAGAGGGAGAGACAGGACAGGGAAGGGGCTGCAGAATAAGGAGGGTCATGGGCGGTCTGGCCGGGGAGCTGTGGAAGCCCCTTTTCCTCTATGCTGTGAGGACGGCTCTGTGGCTGTTTATCCTCATTCGGGGAAGGGATCCGGTGAGGATCACCCACTCCCTGTATCTGATGGAGCTCTGCATCCTGGCAGCCATGCTGCAGACAGAGTGGGGACGGCTCAGGACAGGAGCAGGGAGCGCCAAAGAAAAATCCGGGACAGCCTGCCCCGCCGTTTTCCGGGCAGTCTGCAGGGCAGCTTGTCCTGCATTCCTGACGGTGCTGATGGCGGCAGCCCTGCCGGAGCGTATGGCGGAGACTGACAGAGAGTATACGGCCCGGGAGGCCGCCTGTCTGGTGGACAGGGGGATGAAGGAGTACAGCAGGGCCCATGAGGGTGATTTTTATTTCATGGACGTGTACTCCTCGGTGTCCTATCCGGCAGAGCCCTATGCCTCCACTCCTTATTCGGAGAAGCTGTTTGCAGAGACAGACAACAGGTTGGGCAACTATGACCTCATGGGCGGGTGGCTGGTGAAAAGCCCCCTGTATAAAAGGAAGCTGGAGCGGTTTGGAATCCCTTCCATGGAGGAGGGGCTTTTGTATATGGAGAATGTATACATGATGGCAGAGCTGGAGAAGGGAACGGACTATGTCAGGGATTATTTTGCGGACCGGGGGATAGAGGTCATTCTGATACAGAAGGACAGGATCTGTGATCTCATTGGGGTATATAAGATAGAACCGGCAGGGCAGTGACCGGAAGCCCGGAAACAGGCCGGAGGGAGGCGGATATATGCAGCAGAATCAGCATGCAGACCGGAAGGAGCAGCTACAGCAGGACGGGCCTGTGATGATAAGGGGAGAAAGGATCATCCTGCGCCCCATGGAGGAGCAGGATACAGAGAATATCATAAAATGGAGGAACAGCCCCAGGGTACGGAGCTGCTTTATCTACCGGGAGGATTTCACCCCGGAGGGCCACCGCAGGTGGACAGATACCATGATCCGGAAGGGACTGGCCCTGCAGTTTATCCTGTGTGAAAAGGAGGGAGGCCGGCCGGTGGGCAGTGTCTACCTCCGGGACATAGATCGGGAGAAAAAGGAGGCGGAATACGGCATCTTCATCGGGGAGGAGGAGGCAGTCGGAAGGGGCTGGGGCTCAGAAGCGGCCCGGCTGGCGGTGGACTATGCCTTTGAGCAGATGGGGATGGAGAGAGTGTTCCTGCGGGTCTTCACCGACAATATACCGGCGGTCAAAAGCTATGAAAGGGCAGGCTTTGTCCGGGACGGTATCTTAAAGGACGTGGAGTGCTCCGATGGGGAGAAAAAGGATATGCTCCTGATGTCGGTGAGCCGGGAGAAGGAGAAGCTGGTCAGCTTTGTCATTCCCTGCTACCGTTCGGAGCAGACCCTGTCCGGAGTGGTGGCGGAGATAAAGACTGCCATGGGACTTCTCCAAAAGGAGGGGAAAAAGTATGACTATGAGATCATCCTGGTCAACGACTGTTCCCCTGATGATACCTTTTTTGTGATCCGGGGCCTCTGCAGGGAGGATGAAAGAATCAAAGGCATCAATCTGGCCAAAAATTTCGGGCAGCATGCGGCACTGATGGCAGGCTTCCAATTCGTAAAAGGAGACATCACCGTCTGTCTGGACGATGATGGACAGACTCCGGCAGATGAGGTGGGAAAGCTGCTGGCTGCCATTGAGGAGGGCCTGGATGTGGTGTATGCAAAATACCAGCACAAAAGGCACTCCCTCTTCCGCAACTTCGGCACCTATATGAATGAGGAAATGGCCAGAGTCATGCTGGGAAAGCCAAAGGAGCTCTACGTTTCCAGTTATTTTGCAGCCCGGCGCTTTGTGATAGAGGATATGAAAAGGTATACCAATGCTTATCCCTATGTGATCGGCCTGGTGCTGCGAGCAGCAGGAAGGGTGGGCAACGTGTCTGTGGCTCACAGAGAGCGGGAGGTGGGGGCATCGGGCTATACCTTCGGCAAGCTCCTGGGGCTGTGGTTTAACGGGTTCACGGCTTTCAGTGTAAAGCCCCTGCGGATCGCCACTGCCATAGGCTGTACCTGCTCCGCGGCAGGGTTTCTCTACGGTATCTATACGGTGATCAAAAAGTGGGTCAACCCCCATGTGCCGCTGGGCTTCAGCTCCCTGATGGCAGCTACCGTATTTATGGGCGGCATGACCATGATGCTGCTGGGACTGGTGGGGGAGTATGTAGGCAGGATGTATATTTCCATGAATAATTCCCCTCAATATGTAATCCGGGAGATGATCAATGAAGAGATCAATGAAGACATCCATAAAAAACAGATTTCATAAACTCACATCCCTTTTCCCTGCCGCCTGTGCTGCCGGCCCGGCCCTGCCCGGCATCTCTCTGGCTGCCGTGCTCTGCCTGCCCAGGCTGCTGAATCTGCAGGGAAGGGAGCTGGCGGTGAGCAACAGCTGGTTCTCTGTCCTGGTATGGGCAGCGCTCTGGCTCCTGCTGAGAAGGGCAGAGGCTGTCTGCCGGCAGGATGGGAAGGAAGGAAGAGGCCGGGCGGCGGCAGGGCTTCTGGCCTTTTTTTTCAGCCTGTGCCTGGCCTTCGGCAGGGAGCTGGACTCTGTGGGAAATGTGGACTTTACCGACGGGCTCATGTGGCTGTCCATCCTGGTGTGGACAGTGGTTTTCACCCCCCTGATCCTGGCAGGGTGGATAGGGCTGGAAAAATCCGGGGAAAGCGGACAGCCCCCAGGGAGCAGGCCGGTGGGACGGCTGGCAGGAGCTGTAGCATGGTGGGAGGGGCTGTCGGCAGGCAAGCAGGCAGTGCTCACTGCAGCCTTTTTTCTGCTGAGCTGGCTGCCTGTCTTCCTGGCTGTTTATCCCGGCTTTTTTGTCTATGATGCCCAGGACGAGCTGCTGCAGGCGCAGACCAGGCAGTTTACCACCCATCATCCCCTGCCCCATGTGGTTCTGCTGGGGGGCATCATACTGGCGGTGCATAAGCTGACAGGCTCTTATAATGCAGGGATCGCAGCCTATACCCTGCTCCAGATGGCAGTACTGGCGGGCCTGTTTTCCTGTGTGATTTCTTATATGAAAAAGAACGGCGCGGCACTCTGGCTGCGGGCTGCGGGCATTCTCTATTTTGCCCTTTTTCCGGTTATCGTCATGTTTTCCCTCTGCTCCGCCAAGGATGGGATTTTCAGCGGAGCGCTGCTGCTGCTTTTGCTGGCGGTTCTGGATATGGCAAAGGACAGGGAAGCCTTTTTCAGCAGCCGGAAGGGGCCGCTGATTTTTTTCAGCTCCGCCCTGGTGATGATGAGCTTCCGTCACAATGGGATGTATGCCCTGCTGGTGATGGCACCCATCCTGCTGGCAGCCATGAAGGGCTGCAGGAAAAGGCTTGGTCTCCTGCTGGCATGGGTCTTTGCCGCCTGGCTTTTGTGCAGTAAAGGGCTTGGGGCAGCCCTGTCAGCGGAGGATCCGGGCAGCCAGGAGCTGCTCACCGTGCCCATCCAGCAGCTGGCCCGTGTCTACCGGTATGAGAAGGAGAGCCTGACGGAGGAACAGTGCAGGACTCTGTACGAGATCCTGCCGGAGGAGGCGCTTGCCAGATATAACCCAAAGCTTTCGGACGGGGTAAAGGTGGACTTTCAGAATGAGGCCTTCCGGAGCCGTCCGGCAAGGTACGCAAGGCTCTGGCTGGAGCTGGCGGTTTCCCACCCCTTCACCTTCGTGAACGCCTGGCTGATGACCTCCTACGGCTTCTGGTACCCGGATACGGTGATAGATGTGTACCGGGGAAACAGTGTATTCACCTACACCTATGAGGACAGCTCCTTCTTCGGCTACGAGGTGGAGCAGCCCGGTGTGAGGGAGAGCAGGCTCCCCTGGCTGGAGGAATGCTACCGCCGGATGTCCCTGGAGATCACTCAGCAGAGGATTCCCGTGGTCTCCATGCTGTTCTCCCCGGGCTTCCTCTTCTGGCTCTATGCCTTTACCGCAGGCTATGTCTTCTATCGGAGAAAATACAGCCTGATGCTTCCCTTTGCCCTGCTGTTGCTGGTATGGCTGACTGTGCTCCTGGGCCCTACCTGCCTGCCCAGATACGTGCTCATCCTCTGGTTTGCCCTCCCGGTGCTCCCGGGCCTGCTGCTGTCCGCTCCCTCCCGGGGCACGGCATCCGGGCCCGGCTTGTAAACCGTGAGTAACTGTGCTATACTACCCATGATTTAGGAGAAATAATATGTATAAAATAGTAAAAAAGAGCCGTGCCATACAGTGTGTGGTCCTGTTGATGGTTCTGTTTGTGATGATCACCATCTATCCCATACGCATGTGGAAGGAAACCATCCCCTCTGTCAGCAACCAGATCCTGGCAGGGGCCTCTGATTTTGTGGATGAAGACTATATGCTGCAGCGTTTTATTGCCCAATACAACCATCTGGGCACGGTGAATCTCTATATCACCGAATTTGAAAACGGCTGGGACAGGGATCAGAAGGTGGAATCCTTCATCTTCCGTATGCTGGACTCCAATATGGAGATCCTGTTTGAGGAGGAGGTGGACACACGGTTCGCCGATATTCCCGGCTTTTGCTCCATATATATCAATGAGGACCTGGAGGTGGGGAAGGATTATTACTTCTTCCTGCAGGGCAATAAGGGCAGCCGGATGCGGTTTGGCCTGGAGGAAACCGCCTCCGCAGGCACCCGGTATGTCAGCCGCCTGATCTTCAACTACGATCAGCTGGAGGGCTATAACATCATCGGGGAATATAATTACTCAGTGCCTCTGAGAAAGCATAAGGTGTTTATGCTGTATGGGGTTCTGCTGGCATTTGCAGCAGTATTTACCGGGGCGGTGGAGCTGTATTTCAGAAAGTCCGGGAGGGACAGGCTGATCACCGTGGAGAGTGCCTTTCGGTTTACGGCCAATGCCCTCATCGGTGCGGGCACCCTGGCTGCCATATGGACCATCACCATCCGACGGTTTTTCAGCGGACTGCTCACGGATAATGTCTTTTATACCATAGGCACCCTGCTCTCCAGCCTGGTTCTGCTCTATTGGGTCAACCATAAGAAAAAGAGAGAGGCCTATGAGCCTCTGATCAAAAAACTCAAGGCCCATGGGCAGGATCTGCTCCAGACCGTATTTCTGGCAGCTTCCGTATGGGCCTGCTGCAGCTATATGAATGGTCTGTATGACATCCATCACAGACTGGCTGAGAGACAGTTCCTGGTCTTCTTTACTCTGGCGGCTCTCTGCATGGCCGGGAGGAAGGAGATATTCAACAGGCTGCTGCCGATTTACGGAGTGGCGGCAGCAGCTGTGATCCTGTGGTATCATACCTATTATGTAGACTATATCGCCATGGACGAATGGGATATCCGGATCCTCAGATGGGGGATCCTGGCGGTGGCGCTGGCAGGATATTTCATCCTGAGCCTGGCGGTCCAGCTTGTGCTGAGGCTGGTGAGGAAGCAGGGGGGAGTAAGGCTCTCTCTCTGGTTCGGCCTGCTTCTGGGTGTTTTCTTTGTACTGCTGGCGGCATACAGGAACACCAGGCAGTGGCCTCTGGTTTTGGTGATTGCCTATACCCTGTTCTATATCCGGTATGCCCTCTGGGATAAAAAGGCCCATTTGCTGCAAAATATATGTAACGGACTGCTGCTGCACTTCCTCTGCAGTATGGTGTTCTGCTTTGTACGCAGGCCCTTCCTGTCCTGGATCTATCCCCGGTATCCGTTTATCTTCCATACGGTGACGGTGACGGCAGTCTATATGACGTTCATCCTCTGTGCGGCCCTGATCAGGCTCACGGAAAAGTACCGGGGGATACTCCGGTCAGATGAAAAGCATAAGCTGAAGGAGCTATGGAAGGAGCTGTTCCTGTTCGGCGCCTCTGCAGCCTACATGCTGTTCACCTGCTCCAGGACAGGCTTTCTGGCGGTGGCGGCGATGATGGCGGTGGTGCTGGGACTGACGGCCCTGGGTCTGGGAAAGGGCTGGCTGAAAGCCCTGGGCAGGCTGCTGGGGGCCATGACCTGTGCGGTGGCGCTCTGCTTCCCCATCATCTTTACGGCCCAGAGGATCCTGCCGGCGGTATGCAATAATGTGTTCCGATACGAGGTAGAGACCTATCCGGATGCCATTACCAGGGGGAATGAATGGGACTCCATGTATTATATTACAGTAGAACGGTTTGCAGAGGTGTTCAATAACAAGATCTTCGGCATACCGGAGGGAGGCAGCACCTCCTATGAGAGAAGCGAGGAGTATCAGCAGTACCGTGCAAAACGCTTCAACAGCCAGGGCGATGTGGTCTGGGAGGGCAGCGTGGCCGACATGTACGGGGAGGAGAGCGCGGAAGCCGGAGATACAGAGGGATTAAATGTGATCAGCACCCGTACGGAGGAAGAAAGGGCAGCCGATGAGGCCGCAGCCTCTAGGGCAGAGGAAGAGGAGCCCGAGGAGGAAGAGGAGGAAGAGGAGGAAGCCAGTATCTATGAAACTGCCGAGGACTATGCCAACGGCAGGATGGATATCTTCCGTGCCTATCTGGATCAGCTGGATATGAAGGGGCATGAGGAGATGGGAGCGGTGCTGCCTGACGGCACCACTGCGGTGCATGCCCACAACATCTACCTCCAGGTGGCCTATGACCATGGCATTTTGGTGGGCATCCTGTTTGTGGCGGTAGGTGCGGCAGGGTTTATCCAGGCCTGTATCTATTATAAGAGAAAAAATGAACTGGTACCCTGTGCGGCCCTGCCCGCCGGGGCTGTGATCGCCTTTGCTACGGCGGGCCTGGTGGAGTGGATCTTCCATCTCTGCAATCCGGCTGGGCTGGTGGTGCTCCTGGTGATGGCACCCCTCCTGTTCGATATGGGAAAAAAGGATAAATCTAATGGAAAGAAAGAAAAAACCCTTTAATGCAAAACTGTTTTACAGAAGGACCTGCCTGATTATTTATGATATCATCAGTATCATTTTTTCAGGCTATATGGCACTGCTGATCCGGTATGAGTTCCGTATGGACGACATACCGGAGCATTTCATGGAGCCTGTCACCAGGTTTCTGCCCGTGAATATCGTGCTCACGCTTTTTATATTCTATCTGTTCCGGCTCTATCACAGCCTGTGGGCCTTTGCCGGGGAGACGGAGCTGCAGAATCTGGTGATGGCCTGCGTGGGCTCGGCAGTGGTCAATGCGGTAGGCCTGCAGTTTGTGAAGATCACGCAGCAGCCGGTTCCCAAAAGCTATTATATCCAGTATCTCTTCGTGCTCATCACGATGATCTTTGCCAGCCGCTTTTCCTACCGCTTCCTGCGTAGTCTCAAGCATAAGCAGCAGAATAAGAAAAACGGCATATCGGTGATGGTGATCGGCGCCGGAGAGGCTGCCAACGTGATCATCAAGGAAATCGTCAACAGTAACTTCAGCACCATGGTGATCCGCTGCATCATCGACGATGACAAGGGAAAGTGGGGCAGCTATATCCAGGGCATCAAGGTGCTGGGAGGCAGGGAGAAGATCATAGAGTGCGCGGACATCTACGAGATCGACGAGATCATAGTGGCCATGCCCTCCATCTCCCGTTCCGAGCTGCGCAAGATCTTGGAGATCTGCAAGGAGACCAGCTGTAAGCTGCGGGCCCTGCCGGGGATGTACCAGCTTGTGAATGGCGAGGTGAACGTCAGCAAGCTGAGGGATGTGGAGGTAGAGGACCTGCTGGGCCGGGAGCCTATTACGGTGGATATGGACTCCATCCTGGGCTATGTACAGAATAAGGTGGTGCTGGTGACAGGCGGCGGAGGCTCCATCGGCAGTGAGCTCTGCAGGCAGATCGCCAGCCACCGGCCAAGGCAGCTGATCATCCTGGATATTTATGAGAACAATGTGTATGATGTCCAGCAGGAGCTGAAGCGGCGGTATCCCGAGCTGAAGCTGGTGGTGCTCATCGCCTCCGTCAGAAATACCAACCGGATGAACTGGATCTTTGAGAACTACAGACCCGATATCGTCTACCATGCGGCGGCCCACAAGCATGTGCCCCTGATGGAGGACAGTCCCAACGAGGCAGTGAAGAACAACGTTTTCGGAACCTGGAAGACAGCGCAGGCCTCTGCCTTTTATGGGGTGAAGCGGTTTGTCCTCATCTCTACGGACAAGGCAGTGAATCCCACCAATATCATGGGAGCCAGCAAGCGTATCTGTGAAATGATCATACAGACCTTCAACAACCATTACGAAACCGAGTTTGTGGCTGTGCGCTTTGGCAATGTACTGGGCAGCAACGGCAGTGTGATCCCTCTTTTCAGGAAGCAGATCATGGCGGGAGGACCGGTGACAGTGACCCATCCTGATATCATCCGCTATTTCATGACCATTCCCGAGGCAGTCTCCCTGGTATTACAGGCCGGGGCCTATGCCAAAGGAGGGGAGATCTTTGTGCTGGATATGGGAGAGCCGGTAAAGATCCTGGATCTGGCACAGAATCTGATCCGCCTGTCGGGCTATCGGGTAGGAGAGGATATCCGGATAGAGTTTACCGGACTCAGGCCGGGAGAGAAGCTGTATGAGGAGCTGCTCATGGATGAGGAGGGCATGAAGGAGACGGCCAACAGGCTGATTCATATCGGAAAGCCTATAGAGATCAATGAGACTGAATTTTTTATACAGCTGAAAAATCTGAAAGAGGCATCCAGGAACGAGAGCCGGGATATCCGTCCCATGATCCGGGCCATCGTCCCTACCTATACCTATACAACAGAAACATAGAAAATGAAGGGAGGATATACAAAATGGAGAAAAAGCGGATTTACCTTTCCTCCCCTACCATGCATGGTAAGGAGCAGGAGTTTGTAAAAGAGGCATTTGATACCAACTGGGTCGCGCCGCTGGGGCCCAATGTGGATGCATTGGAAAAGGAGATGGAAGCCTTTACGGGGGCCGGGCACGCTGCGGCACTGAGCGCAGGGACGGCAGCCATCCATCTGGCCCTGCGGCTGCTGGGGGTGAAGGAGGGGGACGTGGTATTCGTGTCCTCTCTTACCTTCTGCGCCACCTGCAATCCCATCGTCTATGAGAAGGCAGCGCCGGTTTTCATCGACTCTGAGAGGGACACTTGGAATATGTGCCCACGGGCACTGGAAAGGGCCTATGAAAAATATCCCCATCCCAAGGCAGTGATTCTGGTTCACCTGTATGGGACTCCGGCCAGGCTGGACGAGATCATGAACATATGCAGGGAGCATGGCACTCCCCTGATCGAGGACGCGGCAGAATCCCTGGGCAGTACCTACAGAGGAAGGCATACGGGAACCTTTGGAAGCTTCGGCATCTATTCCTTTAACGGCAATAAGATCATTACCACCTCCGGCGGCGGCATGCTGGTATCTCCGGAGGAGGAGCAGATCCGAAGGGCCAGGTTTCTGGCCACCCAGGCCAGGGATCCGGCCAGACATTACCAACACTCCCAGATAGGCTTCAACTACCGGATGAGCAATGTGACAGCAGGAATCGGCCGGGGGCAGCTTATGTTCCTGGAGGAGCATAAGCGCCTCAAGAAGGAGATTTACCGCACCTACAGCGAGGCCTTTGAGGAGATACCGGAGATTACCATGAATCCTCTGAACCCGGAGGGAGATGCCAACTGCTGGCTTTCCTGCATGACCCTGGAGGAGGGCTGCAGGGTCACACCGGATAGGATCATGGATGCTCTGGAAAAGGAAAATGCGGAAAGCCGCCCGATCTGGAAGCCCCTGCATCTCCAGCCGGTATTTGCGGAATGTGATTTTGTGACGGCGGAGGGAGGCCCGGAGAGTGTGTCGGAGGACATATTCCGAAGAGGCCTGTGCCTGCCCAGTGACATCAAGAACACGGAGGAGGACATGGAGCTGATCATAGGAACCGTGAAATCGCTGTTTGAATAGGCAGGGCCGGGAGGGTATGAGCATGATATACGGAAAATATATAAAGAGGCTGCTGGATTTTATCCTGTCCCTTCTGGGTATTATCGTCCTCAGCCCGTTGCTTCTGATCCTGGCTGTGCTGGTACGCTGCAGGCTGGGAAGTCCTATTCTGTTCCGGCAGGAGAGGCCGGGCAAGGATGAAAAGATCTTTACCCTCTGCAAATTCCGGACCATGACGGATCAGAAGGATGACCGGGGCAGGCTCCTGCCGGACAGCCAGAGGCTCACCGGATTCGGCAGGCTGCTCAGGGCCTCCAGCCTGGATGAGCTGCCGGAGCTATTCAATATCCTCAGAGGGGACATGAGCATCATCGGGCCCAGGCCCCTGCTGGTCTCCTACCTGCCTTATTATACCCGGGAGGAGAGGAAGCGCCATACAGTGCGTCCCGGACTTACCGGACTGGCACAGGTCAGCGGCAGGAATTTTATAGACTGGGACAGGCGGCTGGAAAAGGATGTAGAGTATGTGGACCGGCTCTCCTTCAGGATGGATCTGAAGGTGCTGTGGCTCACGGTGAAAACGGTGCTGGGCCGCAGCAGTGAGGTGGCAGAGGATACCCAGGCAGTGGAAGGAAATTTTGCGCAGATCAGACAGAAGCGGCTGGATGAGACGGGAAGGCTGAAATAGGAGAAGGCCGGGATTTGCGCGGGCAGAAGGAGCGTGGTGATAGCGATGAATATATTGATTTTAAGCGCGGGGACAAGAAATAAGGTAGTACAGTATTTTAAGTGGGAGCTGGGGGAGACAGGCATGGTTCTGGCCACGGACTGCTCCGGTCTGGCCCCTGCGGTGTATGAGGCAGATCAGTTCTTTCTGGTTCCCAGGATATCTGCGCCGGATTATCTGGACAGGGTGCTGGATATCTGCAAAAGGGAGAGGGTGGACGGGGTCTTTTCCCTGATCGACCCGGAGCTGAGCCTGCTGGCCAGGGAGAGGGAGCGTTTTCTGGAGGTGGGCGCCACCCCCATTGTCTCCCCCTATGAGCTGGTGGAAACCTGCCTGGATAAGTACAGGATGTATCAGCTGCTGTGTGAGATGGGCATCCCTACAGGGAGGTGCTATGTGGACAGGGAGGAGTTTTACCGGGCCGTGGAGGAGGGCCTCATCTCTTATCCTGTTTTCGTGAAGCCCGTCAGGGGAAGCGCCAGTATGAATATCAATATGGTCAGGAGCCGGGAGGAGCTGGAGGTGCTCTTTCACCTGTATGACGACCTGATGATACAGGAGTACATGGATGGGACAGAGTATGGCGCAGATGTGTACGTGGATATGCTCAGCGGAAGGTGTACCTCCCTGTTTGTAAAGGAAAAACTCAGGATGCGGGCCGGGGAGACGGATAAGTCGGTTTCCGTCAGGGATGACAGGCTCTTCGGGCTGATAGAAAATTTTGTGGAAACCTGCGGTTTCTGTGGTATGATAGACATAGATATTTTCCGGATAGAGGACACCTATTATATTTCGGAGGTCAATCCCCGGTTTGGAGGAGGCTATCCCCATGCCTATGAATGCGGGGTAAATTTTCCCGCCCAGGTGCTCCGGAATCTGAAGGGAGAGAGCAATCCCCCCTCCATAGGCGGCTACCAAACCGGGATCTGTATGATGAAGTACAATGAGGTCACAGTCATGGATATGAAGAATATGGAGATGGTCAGATAGATGAGCAGGATTTTAATTTTGTCCAATTCCTCCGGCGGCCTGTATGATTTCAGGAACGAGCTGCTGGTGGAGCTGTTAAAAGAGCATCATGTCATCGTCAGCATACCGGATGATGTAAAAAAGAAGGAGCTGGAGGAGGAGGGCTGCCGGATCATCCCCACCCCCATCAACAGGAGAGGAGTGGATCCCAGGGAGGATATGAGGCTGCTCCTGTCCTATCGCAGGCTGCTCCGGGAGGCAGAGCCGCATCTGGTGCTGACCTATACCATAAAGCCCAATGTATACGGCGGGCTGGCCTGCAGGCTGGCCCGCATCCCCTACCTGTCCACCATTACCGGACTGGGAGGCGGCTTCGACAGGAAAGGGCTGTTTCTGAGGCTGATCATCTCCCTGTATCGGACAGGCTTAAAGGGGGCGGCCTGTGTCTTTTTCCAGAACAGGGAGAACCTGGGCATTTTTGAAGGCTGGAGCATCCGGGGGAAAAAATCCCGTCTGGTCAGCGGCTCCGGGGTCAATCTGGAGCGGCATGTCTGTGAGGCATATCCGGCGGAAGGAAAGACCACCCTGCTTTTTGTGGGTAGGGTGATGAAGGAAAGGGGCATCCTGGAGTTTCTGGAGGCTGCGGTACGTCTCCACAGGGAGGATGTGGAGTTTGCCATACTGGGCTACTGCGACGAGGATTACCAGGCTATGCTGGATGAGTATGAGGAGAAGGGCGTGATCAGGCAGTGGGGGTTTCACACAGAGGTACACCCCTATCTGAGCAGGGCTTCCGCTGTGGTGGTGGCATCCTTCCACGAGGGCATGTCCAATGCCCTGATCGAGGCTGCAGCCACCGGCCGGCCGGTGATCGCATCCCGTATCAGCGGCTGTAAGGAGGCTTTTGAGGAGGGGATTACCGGCTTTGGCTTTACGCCGGGAGATGCAGACGGGCTGATAGAGGCCATTGAGAAATTCCTGAGCCTTTCCTGGGAGCAGCAGGCCCTCATGGGCAGGGCGGCCCGAGCCAAGATGGAGAGAGAGTTTGACAGGAATACAGTGACCCAGGCATATATACAGGAGATCCGGGAAGTTCTGTTTGGCAAATAGGATCCCGGACTTTGGAAGGAGAATGGTTATGAATTTGGATTTGTTTGAAAAGCTGGTCAGTGGGGAGGAGAAGCTTTCCCTAGTAGGACTGGGATATGTGGGGATGCCCATCGCAGTAGCCTTTGCAAAAAAAATCAAGGTGATCGGCTTTGACTTAAATGAAAAGAAGGTGGAGCTGTATCGCTCCGGGGTGGATCCTACCAATGAGGTGGGGGATGAGGTGATCCGAAATACATCCGTGGACTTTACCGCCGATGCCTCCAGATTAAAGGAGGCAAAATTCCATATCGTGGCAGTGCCTACACCGGTGAATGAGGATCATACGCCGGATCTTTCCCCTCTGGAGGGCGCCAGCCGTCTGCTGGGACAGAACCTGACCAGGGGTTCTGTGGTGGTATATGAGTCCACTGTATATCCGGGGGTGACGGAGGATATCTGCGTGCCTATCCTGGAGCGGGAGTCGGGCCTGAGGTGCGGAGTGGACTTCCGTGTGGGCTATTCTCCCGAGAGGATCAATCCGGGGGATAGGGTGCACCGTCTGGAAACCATCGTGAAGATCGTATCAGGGATGGATGAGGAGACTCTGGAGACAGTGGCCAGGGTCTATGAGCTGGTAGTGGAGGCCGGCGTATACCGCGCGGAGTCCATCCGGGTGGCAGAGGCCGCAAAGGTGATCGAGAACAGCCAGAGAGATATCAATATCGCCTTTATGAATGAGCTGTCCATTATCTTCCATAAGATGGGGATCGATACCAAGGAGGTACTGGCAGCAGCCGGCACCAAGTGGAACTTTTTGAATTTTGCCCCCGGACTGGTGGGCGGACACTGCATCGGTGTGGATCCCTACTATCTCACCTACAAGGCGGAACAGCTGGGTTATCACTCCCAGATCATTCTGTCCGGACGCCGGATCAATGACGATATGGGAAAATATGTGGCAGAGAGCCTGGTAAAGAACCTGATCAGGACCGGGGCCGCTGTAAGCGGGGCCAGGGTGGCCATCCTGGGCTTTACCTTCAAGGAAAACTGCCCGGACACAAGGAACACCAAGGTCATTGATATCTACCGGGAGCTGGGAGAATACGGCATCACCCCCATGGTGGTGGATCCTGAGGCAGATGCGGAGGAGGCAGGGCAGCTGTACGGCATCACCTTCCAGAAGCTGGAGGATATCAGGGATATGGATGCGGTCATCATAGCCGTGGCTCACGCCAGCTTCCAGGAGCTGTCCCCGGAGAGGATTGCTTCCTTCTTCCATCCGGATCATAAGGTAAAGGTACTGATGGATCTGAAGGGGCTGTTTGACAGAAAGGAATATCAGAAGGATTATTTATATTGGAGGCTGTGATCAGAAAAAACCGGAAAGCTACAAAAAGGATAAAGGCAGTCAGGCCCTGGCTCCTGCCGGGACTGCTGCTGGCAGTGTTCTGGGGCATGTTTGCCGTCTATGGGCCGGGGATCTACAATGACTCGGACCAGTATATCAAGATGCACATCCACAGGGAGCCTCTCTATCCCCTGTTTCTGGCCGCCCTGCGGGGCATATTCGGGGAGGGCTGGCTGACCGCCATGGGAATCCTCCAGAATGGACTTGCGGCAGTGAGCATATGGGTTTTTGCCCGATACATGGCCGGAAGGTTCAGATTGAACTGGCTGGAGGAGGGGATCCTGGCTCTGCTGGGGCTGATGCCCCACATGATGACCATGTTTTTTTCCTCCCTCCATCTGTTCCTGACCAATTCGGTGATGAGCGAGGCTCTCTGCCTGCCTCTGTTTCTGCTGTTTATGACGGCCTGCTTCGGGATGTGCCTGGAGGAGGAGAGGAAAAAGAGGAGAGAAATGACAGGCCTAGCCCTGGCGCTGGCCTTTCTGCTGTCCCTCACCCGCAGCCAGATGCTGCTGGCGGTGCTGCTGTGGACGGCAGTGCTGGGAGGCAGGATTCTGCTGGAAAAAAAAGAGAAGGGACAGGGGGCAGGGGCCAGGCTGCCTGCCCTGCTGGCGGCGCTCACGGCGGCCCTGCTGGTATTTGCCCTGCGAACCCTGTCGGTAAGAACCTATAATCTGGTTTTCAACGGCCGTTTTATCAACAATACCTACGGAGCCGTAAATACCCTGACCAATATTCTCTATGCTGCAGACAGATTCCATGGAGAGAGGATCTCAGACCCGGAGGCCAGGGAGTTCTTTTATCTTATGTATGACCTTACGGAGGAGAGGCAGGCCAATTATAAATATGCGGGGAAGGGATGGACCCGGAGGGCGGAGCATCTGGAGCAGTGGCATGACACCATCAAATACGAGATGATCGAGGATGTTTTCTATCAGGCCTATGATAAGACGGTGACCACGGACTACATTGAGCAGAACCTGATGGCAGATGAAACAGCGGCAAGGATCATAGCAGGCATCCTTCCGGGCTGCTTTCTCCGGTGGCTGGGCAATTATCTGGCAGTGGCAGCCTATGGACTGATCCGAAGCATCGCAGTGGTGCATCCATTGCTCAACCAGGCGGCGGCCCTGATCTATCTTTCCGTGCCTCTGCTGGCCTGGCTGGTCCGCAGGCGGGGCGGAGAGAGAGGAATCATAGTGGTGATGGCCATAGCCCTGCTGGCTGTCCTGGCCAATGCAGCAGCAGTGTCTGTGACCATCATGTGTCTGTCCAGATATATGATCTATGGATTTACCACATTCTACGCAGGGTATTTCCTGCTGCTGCGGGAAATAAGGAAGAGCTATTGGAGGAGAAGGGCTCCGTCTGAGAAAGGAGGGCGGTCATAGGATGATAGATCCGGTCAGCCACAGAGGCTATTATGAGTATGGAAAAGTCAATGCCCAAATGGGGATGGCTACTGAAAACGGAGAGAAATTTGCCCTGGGCCAGGAGGGCATGGAGAAGGACCACAGTCAGAAAAAAGGAAAAAAGAAGGTGGGGGAGGCCGATGGAGTGGTGGTGGAGCTCTCCGGCCAATCCGGCGGGAAGCAGGGGAGGGGAGCAGATACCGGAGCAGAGCCGGGGGCCGCTGGTTTGGGAACGGATTTCACCCGGATCGGCTCCGGCCTGGGGGCGCTGGGCTCCGGCCTCCGGCTATGGGGCGCAAGCCTGGCAAGGCTGGTCACCAATTTCTTTTCCGGCCTGAGAAAGGCAGTTTCCGATTTCTGGAACTCAGACAGCCCTGCCGCCCCGGCCGGGGCGGAGGAGATCGTAGAGGCAGAGATCGTGTCCGCCGAGGACAGGATGGGGGAGGAGGGAGCAGCGGATGAGGACGGCGTGGTAGCTGATGTGACAGAGGAGACCGTCATCTCCGATGAGGCTCCGCTCCTGCTGCTGCCCGCCTTGCCGGTTTCCAAAGGGACTGAGGGGGATCCCCCGGAGCAGATGCCGGAGTCTCCCGGCGATACAGGCCAGGTCAGGTATGTAAAAGACTCGGATCTTCTCACCCACTATGACAGGAGAGGCAAGCTGGTACGGCTGAACGGCGCAGACAGGGATCGGATCCTCCATGGGGAAAGGAGCGCCAGAAGATACAGGCGGTGAGGGGCTTCTGCCTGATTTTGGAAGTCTGTTTTGAAAGTCAAAAAAAGTTGAAAATGGTTGTTTTTTATGATATCATTGTTGAAAATGGTTTTGTCAGCCTAAAAAGGAGGAAGCAATAGATATGACTATTGATAAGATTTTAAAAGGAAAGGAACTCATACTGAATCTGGCAGGGCGACTGGATGCCACCACCGCTCCTGCGCTGGAAAGTGAGCTGAAGGCCTACATAGATGAGCTGGAGATGCTGACCATTGATTTCAAGGGTCTGGAGTATGTTTCATCTGCAGGACTGCGTGTGCTGCTCTTTGCCCAGAAGGTGATGAATAAGCAGGGCAAGATGGTGATCCGCAATGTAAATGAAACCATAAACGAGATTTTTGAGGTGACAGGCTTTATCGACATACTCACCATCGAATAAGGGATGAGTATTTTGCCAGACATACTAAGCTAATGGAGGAAGTCCCCAGATGGACACAAGGAAAACGAATAGTATGAGGAAATTGAGTCAGTCCCAGACTGCTGTGATACAAAGTGAGCTGGCTTTTGCCGGCAAAGCGCAGAATGTGATCTCTGTCAGGCTGCGTCTCTGGGGGCTGGAGGCATCTGCGATAAAGGCTGCGGCAGAGCAGGTTTTTGCATCGGCGGACATTTTTACGGCAGAGCTGATCCGGGAAAGGGAGGCCTTTTATTTCCATGTGGGCAGCAGGCAGGCAGCGGAGTGCAGTGTCCTGCCGGCCATGGAAGAGGAAGAGGCAAAAGCTTATATGGAGGAGGGGGACTGCCGGCCCCTGGGCTTTCCGGAGGAGCTCTGCAGGGCAGTGGTCATCCCCATAGAGGAAGGGGGCGCGGCGCTTTATGTCCGTTTCCATCATGTCATCATGGATGGATACGGGATGAGCCTGTTTGCCCAGAGGGTATTGGATGTCCTGTCAGGGAAAGAGGCAGAAAGATCGGTATTTTTTAAGGAAGAGAGCGGGGAGGCCCATGCAGACAGGGAGAGTGCTGAGGGCAAGGGCATCCGCACAGAGGACAGGGACTTTTGGGCAGGCTTTTTCCAGGATGCGGAATTCGAGCCTGCTATTTTTGCAGAGGTTCCCAGGAGTCTGAACCGGAGGGTCTTTGAGTACAGCCTGGACCGGACTGTCATGGCAGGCCTGGAGAGGACGGCGGCAGCCTGCGGGGTCAGCATACCCTATGTGCTGGCGGGAGCCTATGCTGTTTACCTGGCGGAGGCTACAGATAAGAAGGATGCAGTCTTCCTGATGCCCAGGCTGAACCGTCTGCCGGAGGAGAGGGACACCCTGGGCTGCTTTACCCTGCTGGTGCCTGTCCGTGTACATATTGAACAGGGAGACAGCTTTGCCCGGATCTGCCGCAGGGTGCAGGAGGCTGCCCAGGAGGCATCGGCCCGGAAGCAGACGGGCTTCGGAGAGATCCTGAATATTCTTCGGGATGAGAATGTGGCGGCGGATTCCCTGTCAGAGTATGTTTTTAATTTTTACCGTTTTCAAATCCATACGGATCTGACCTATCAATTAGATATTAGTGTGGCCGGAGCCATGCACAATCATCTCACATGGAGTATTTTCAGAAAGGAAGATAGCCTTTCCTTCCGGCTGGATATGAGGGACGGTGTCTATGATGAGGAAAGGGCGGGATTTTTTATAGACGGCATCCTGCAGATTCTGGAGAGGGCAGACCGGGAGACGGAGGTAGGCAGCCTGTCTGTGACAGGAAAAAAGGAAGAGGAAAAGCTCCTGGCTGTGAGAGGCAGGGAGATTGAAATAGACAGAACAGAGACCATTCCCTCCCTGTTCAGGAAGGCGGCAGCCCAATATAAGGATCGCCCGGCACTGTATGCGGGAAAGGACAGCCTCACCTTCGGGGAGCTGGACAGGGTGTCAGACAGGATCGCTGCTGCCCTGATGGCAGAGGGCGTGGAGAGCGGCAGCAGGGTGGCTTTCATGCTGCCTAGGGACATCCGGCTGATCCCCACCATGCTGGGGATATTGAAGACGGGAGCTATCTTTATCCCGGTGGATCCGGGCTATCCCAGGGACAGGGTGCGTTATATCCTGGAGGACAGCGACGCGGCTGTTCTGATCTCATCAGGGAGCGTGGAGGAGGCTTCCGGGCATAGGTATCTGGAGGTGGATGACCTGCTGGGATTTCCCGGGACAGACAGCAGCTTCCCCCGGATCCTTCAGGACCAGCCTGCCTATATGATCTATACCTCGGGCACCACAGGACGGCCCAAAGGGGTGATCCTGTCCCATCGGGGCATCATCAACATCGTCCATCCTGAAAACAATCCCTTCAACAGAGATATCGTCAGGAACTGCAGGGGAATTACAGCCATCGGCTCCATCTGCTTCGATATTTCTCTTTTTGAGATATTTGTGCCCCTGCTGAACGGGCTGTTTGTGGAGCTGGGCAATGAAAAATCCATGCTGGATGCAGGAGAGCTGGCAAAGCATATCCTGGCCCATAAGGCTGATATTCTGCACTGCACTCCCTCCAGGATCGTGTCCTATCTGGGGAACAGCGACTTTGTGGGTGCGCTGCAGACGGTAAAGGCTGTGCTTTCTGCAGGGGAGGTGCTTCCCCGGAGCCTGGTGGATGAGCTGAAGAATGACTACGGCATCCGTATTTATAACGGATACGGACCTACAGAGACCACCATAGGAGCCACCATTACAGAGGACGGAGATGAGAAAACCATCGGCAGGCCCATCGCCAATATGGGGGTTCTCCTGCTGAACCGGAACAGAAAGATAGTGCCCTATGGGGCGGCCGGGGAAATCTGCATCTATGGACTGGGGGTTGGCCTGGGCTACCGGAACCGCCCGGAGGAAACCGCAGAGAAGTTTACAGAGTACCAGGGCCGGCTTATTTACCGTACCGGTGATATCGGCCACTTTGCAGAGGACGGCAGCCTGATCTACCATGGCAGAAACGACAGGCAGATCAAGCTGCGGGGGCTGAGGATCGAGCTCTCGGAGATCGAGAAGGTGATCGGCTCCTTTAAGGGGATTTCCCAGGTGCACTGTATGATCCGTACCATCGACAGGATGGAGCATCTGGCCGCGTTCTATACGGCGGAGACTGGGAAAAAGATAGAGCAGGAGAAGCTGCTGGAGCACATGAGAAGGCAGCTTACCTCCTATATGGTGCCGGATATCTTGAAGGAGCTGGAATCCATGCCCCAGACGCCCGGCGGCAAGACCGACCTGAAGGCCTTGAAGCAGATACCCATAGAGTACAGCCGCCAGTACAGGGCGCCGAAGAACAGGCTGGAAAAGCAGATCTGCCTGGCATTTTCCTCTGTGCTGGATAAGGAAAAGGTGGGGGCAGACGATAATTTCTTTGAAATGGGAGGGGATTCCCTGTCCGTCCCTGCGCTGCTCATGGAGATAGAGGACAGATTGGAGACAGAGGGACAGGAGCTGCTGGAGTTCGGTGATATTTTCAAGTATCCCACCCCTGCCCTGATCGCGGAGAAGATCGCCGGAAAGGTGAGGGAGGAGCCCCAGTACAGGATCGATGGGCTGGATTACAGCGGTATCGATGAGTACCTCTCCGTGCCGGAGGGCAGGGAGGCAGTGAAAAGGAACCTGGGCAATATCCTGCTCACAGGCGTGACGGGCTATCTGGGCATCCATATCCTCATCGACCTGCTGGGCAGGCCGGAAAGCTTTGGGAAGGTGTTCTGTCTGGCCAGGGGCAACGCCAAGCTGTCCGCATCAAGACGGGTCAGAGGCACCCTGTTCTATTATGCAGAGGAGGATTTTACGGAGAGCTACGGCAGTAAGTGGGAGGTGGTGGAAGGGGATATCACAGATCCCAGGATCTTCAGGGAGGAATTTAATGAAAAGATCGACACCATCATCAATTCCGCAGCCAATGTGGCCCATTTTGCATACGGAGACGCCCTGGAGCAGGTAAATACCAGAGGGGTGGAAAATCTGATCGAATATGCGGTAGCCCAGGGGGCTGAGCTGTGCCAGGTGTCCACCATCAGCGTGGGCGGTGTATACCGGGCGGGAGAGGAGCATGGGAGCCTGACGGAACAGAATCTGTACATCGGCCAGGAGATCCACAATCAGTATATTTATTCCAAGTATCTGGCGGAATATGCCATGCTTCGGGCAGGTGTGGACCGGGGGCTTTCCATCAAGCTCATGCGGGTGGGGAACCTGCAGGGCAGAAGCCGGGACGGGGAGTTCCAGATGAATATGAAGACCAATGCCTTTACCCGCAGGCTGGCAGCCTATATCAGGATGGGAGCTATCCCCAGGTCGGTTTATGATTCCAGCGTGAATTTTTCTCCGGTGGATGAAACGGCGCATATGATCGTATCCCTTGCCATGCTGGAGGGGGTACATACGGCTTTTCATGTGTACCCGCCGGAGGAGGCTGCGTTTAACAATCTGGTGGCAGCCCTTGAAAAGATCGGACACAGGATCAGGCTGGTTTCGGATGAGGAGTTCGGCGCCATGCTGAGAGCTATGAAAAAATCCCGGGAAGGGGCCGATTCTGTGGAGGGGCTGCTGACAGATATCAATCCCGGAGAGTACTGGGATATCCCCATTCTCCAGAGCTGGACCAACCATATGCTGGAGCTGCTGGGTGAGTGCTGGCAGCCCCTCACGGAAGAGTATCTGAACCGCTATCTGCTGGCCCTGGATGGGATGGATATGTTTTAAAATACATAAGAAAGGATTAAATAAATTATATGATTATAGTTGCATTATGGGGCTTTGCAGTTTTTCTGGCATCAGTCTTTGCAGTTCTGCTCAGCGCCGCCACCTTGGAGTCAAAGCATAAGCTGAGAACCAGGGTGATGGTCTGGCTGGCGGCAGGTCTGGTGGGCTACGGCATTTCCTTCATTTCTTACATGGTCAATCTTTATAATGACACAGTAGGGATACTCGGATTGTCTGTTGTTGTATGTATCATTGTGGATTGGCTGTATGAGGGAACTCGCTCCGCTAAGCTTTTCGTGGCTCTTGTTTCCTGTTTGATTGCCAACGTGACCACCTTTATGTTTTGCGGAACCACAGATACTCTGCTGGCGGGCAGGCTGGGGCTGATGAAGGAAAGTCCCTATGAGGTATCCAACATCCTGTTTTTCATTGGCATAAAGATCGTAGTATATACGTTCTTTTATATATTATATATTAAATTTTTACGAGGAAAAATCTGTGAAATGATCCAGTCACTGTCCGGGAAGATGTCCCATTATGTGGCGGCTCCCCTGATTTCCGTAATAGGCTTTTATATTATTAACCTGTTCACTAATCAGAATGGGATTTTTCCCAATCATTACTGGTTCTTTCCGCTCTACCTGACCATATGTGTAATCTTCGTGGTAGAATTTGTACTGCTTATCAATTCTGTTATGCAGACGGCTACAGCCATGAAGAATGAGGCAGAGCTGAATGTGGCCACCAATATTCAGCAGTCTATGCTGCCCTGTATCTTTCCTGCATTTCCGGAAAGGAAGGAATTTGACATTTATGCCTCCATGGCTCCTGCCAAGGAGGTGGGCGGTGACTTCTATGATTTCTTTATGGTGGATGAAAGGCATCTGGCCATCGTAATGGCTGATGTGTCGGGAAAGGGCGTCCCCGCCGCCTTGTTTATGGTCATCGGCAAGACACTGCTCAAGGATCATACACAGCCCGGAAGGGATCTGGGAGAGGTATTTGGCGAGGTCAACAATCTGCTGTGCGAAGCCAACAGCGAAGGGCTTTTTATTACCGTATTTGAGGGTGTGCTGGATCTGGTGACAGGGGAGTTTGTCTTTGTCAATGCGGGCCATGAGCCGCCGTACATCTGCAAGAAGGGCGGAGAGTTCGAACTGCATCAGATCCGCGCAGGCTTTGTATTGGCCGGCATGGAGGATACTCGCTACCGCGCAGGCTGCATTACCTTGGAGGAAGGGGATAAGCTGTTCCAGTATACCGACGGTGTGACGGAGGCTACCAGTGCCCAGAATGAGCTGTACGGCAAAGACAGGCTGCAGAAGGTGCTGGCTGCCAACAGCAGCAAGGCGCCTGCAGAGATACTGCCGGCTGTAAAGGCCGATATTGACCTGTTTGTGGGCTCAGCCCCTCAGTTTGATGACATCACAATGCTTTGTCTGGAGTATAAGGTCAGGATGCAGACGTAATAAGGAGGATGGAAGATGAATGAATTGACGATTGATGCAACCGTTAACAATATTGAAGCTGTAACATCCTTTGTAGAAGAGAAGCTGGCGCCGTTCCATCTTCCGGTAAAGAGCCAGAGGCAGATCAATGTGGCTATAGACGAGCTGTTCGGGAATATCGCGTTATATGCCTACAATCCTGATAAAGGTATGGCAGTGGTCCGGGTGGAGTTCGGTGACGATCCACCGTCGGTGACCATTACCTTTATCGACAGGGGGACGCCCTATGATCCGCTGGCAAGGCCGGATCCTGATGTGACGCTTTCTGCAGAGCAGAGGAAGATCGGAGGGCTGGGCATCTACATGGTGAAAAAAAGCATGGATGATGTCTCATACGAATACCGGGATGGGCAGAACATCCTGCGCATCACAAAAAACATATAGACCAAATCAGGAAAATAAGGCTGGAATAGCTGGCGAACAGAGCTACTCCGGCCTTTTGTAGAACAAAAGAATGGATGGGTGCAGGGGAAAATATCTATGCAGATGATAATCCGGAAGGGGTTAATAGAGCTTATATATAAGGATTTGCAAGAAAAGAAGATTATTTACCTGAGCGCTCCCTGCGGCTGGGGAAAGACTGTGCTTTTGCAGCAGATTGCAGATTTTCTCAGGAGCAGGAGAGAGGAGTGTGTGTTCCTGCATACACAGGAGGAAGTGGGGCAGGGCCTGGTTTCGGCTACCCATCCAAAGGGTGAGACAGAGAAGGAGGCCCAAATCTTTCTGGTAGATAATCTGGAAGAGTGGCTGATGTCAGGCAGGATGGAAGCGCTGATGAACCATATTCATATCGGGAGAAAGGAAAATAAGTTTATATTGGGAGGCAGGATCCCGCTGCCGGTCCAGCTGGTTCCCTATAAGATCTGTTCCCAGATCTCAATCTACGGCAGGGATAAATTGAAATATTCCCGGGAGGAGTTGGATCAGATGTGCGATGGACTGAGCCGGGGGAACAGCAGGGAGCAGCTCCGGAGCATGTACGAGGTATGCGGGGGAATGCCCCTGCTGCTGGCTGTAGCCGGGGATCTGCTGGAGGAAGAAGGCTATGCTTGATTACAGGATACTTGGAAAATGCTATGAGGAATGCTTCCGGTACTATGAGGCTGTCTGCTTTAAGGCTTATCCCGGTGAGTACCAGACCATCCTGCTGAAAACAGCTTTTTTCCCTGGTATAAATCAGGAGCTGCTGATGCAGGTGTTTGACTGCAGCGAGACGGACAGCAAGAGGATATTAGGCGATCTGTGTGAGGTGTATGGGGCACTCATCCCTCAGTCAGAGGGGGAGTATGTCCTGGAAGAATTTCTGAGGATGTTTCTGCAGAAGCGCCAGACCGTCTATCTGAATGTGGGGGAGATGGACAGGGTATATAAAAAAGCATACGAATACTATGTATCAGGGGCCAAGTGGAAGGAAGCGGTGAGATATGCCCACTTAAGCGGTGATATACAGGGAGTGGTGAGATGCCTGCATGAGGCATTGACAGAAAATGAGCTGGAAGGCTGCTGGCAGGATCTGCAGCCTTACCTGGAGAGTGTGCCGGAGCCCTATGTCACCGGTGATCCTGTCCTCCTCTATGCTTATGCCATGCTGGAAGCACTGTATGGCAATAAAAAGGAGTCTGAGCGTTATGCGGGGATTTTGGAACGGCGCAGGAGGGAAACACCGGAGGATTCTGAGGAATTTGCTTTACTGCAGTCTGCCTGTGAGTTCCTGCAGGCACATCTGCCCTACCGGGAGCCGGAGGAGCTGTTCCTTTGGCTGGAGCATACGGATGGCTGCCGGAAATATCCATGGCATAGGATCAGCCTGAGCAGCGGGCAGCCCAGCTTTCTCCATGGAGACAGAGACTTCAGCATATATATGGGCGGCAGGGAGGCTCTGGAAAAAGCGGCAGAAGGGCTGAAGGCCCTTATGCAGGATGACTGTGACGGCATCCAGGAGGTGATCCTGGGGGAGGTCGCCTATGAAAAGGGTGACCTGGATGAGGCGGTGACGCTGCTGGCAAAGGGGATCAGCAGCGCCTCAGGCAAGAATGAGGAGACAGTATATGTAGCAAGCATGCTGCTGGCTAAGATCATGTACGTAAGGAACCAGCCGGAGCAGGCCCGGAATGTGGTAAGGGGAATGGAGCGCAGGCTGGCAGGAAGTGACAGCCTGTATGCCAGAGCCAATCTGGAGGCCTTTCAGATCTATATCCGTATGCTGCAGGGGGAAAGCCGGGCGGCAGCGGATTGGGCCCGGTACAGTGCCCCTCAGGAGCAGGATGTGTTCATTACCCTGGACAGCTACTGCTATATGGTAAAGATCTATGCTTATATCATGATGGACCATACAGAAACTGCCCTGCTGATCCTGTACCGGATCCTGTCATATGCCAGGGAATATCACAGGAAGTACGACGAGCTGCACATGCGTCTGCTTGAAATCATCATCCTGTATGGAAAAAAGGGAAGGAAATGGGTGACCATGCTGGGGGAGCTACTGGAGGAAACCCAGCAGTATGGCATGGTGCGTCTGTATGCGGACCGGGGGGCTCTGCTGTACCCTGTATTAAAAAGCTATGAGGAGTACAGAAAAACGGAAGATACAGGCAGAACCATAGACCCCGGCTATTATAAAAAGATAAGGGAACAGACCGGGAATTTAGCCCTGGTTTACCCCGGCTTCAGTACGCAGAAAAAGGAATATGAGGAGCTGAACCGGCACGAGCAGGATGTACTCAGGCTGCTCTGTGGAGGGCTGAAAAATGCAGAGATTGCAGACCGTCTGTTTGTGACGGAAAACACGGTGAAATATCATCTTAAAAAGATATATCAGAAGCTGCAGGTGGGCAGCCGCAATGAAGCGGTCGCTAGGGCCATGGAACTGGAAATGAAAGGGCAGGAGTGACGGAGGAAGATATGGCGGAGTATGACAGCCGGGATAGGAAACAGAAGACAAGGGAGGAGAGCAGAAAAAGGCTGAAGGAGACAGTCTGGCGTCTGACGGCGCCCGTACATGTGACCTTAAATTCTTATAAGGAGCACGAGAGGATCGAGGGCTACTATGAATTTAAGGACTACAGGCATGTTTTTCAGTGCGACAGGCTGCTGAAGCTGGAAACTGTGTACGGAAGGGTGCAGATGGGCTACAATCCCAATCGCAGGAGAAGCTTTCTCTTTGCCAATATGAAGACCAATCTCTACGATACGGTCAGCTTTGGCTATCAGAAGAGCATGAAGGAATATCAGCGGCGGCCGGAGCAGAAGCGGGGAGGCAAAAATATGGCCTATGTGTCAGGCCGGAAAAAAAATGCTGCAGTTCTGCTGGAGAAAACAGAGAGCAGGCCCTGGTCTGAAGGTGCGCTAAGACCCTATTTCCACAATGCCAATCTGGAGGTCATACTGAAGACGATGCCCTTTTTCCATGCGGAGGCGGAGCGGGAACAGCTGCAGCAGGTCCGGGAAAGGATGCGCCTGCTGCAGGAGCAGGTCCGGGATAATGCCCGGAAGGGGGAATATGAAAGAAACAGGGGTCTGCAGCAGAGGCTCCGTGAGCTGGGAGAGGAGTCGGAGCTTCTGCAGTCCATATTGCGCAGGAAGGATGCAGGAAGAAGGGGTTTTATCCGAAAAATCAACTATGCCTTTGATATAGAGAAGCACCAGATGTTCCAATATTACAGAGAGCAGAGGCTGAAGTCATCCCGGGAACAGATATCCGCCATCGATCAGCAGGCGGATGAGGAGGGTAATTCTTCGGAGAATAAGGAGCAGAGCGATCAGAATGAATAAAGGGAAGTTTTTTGAGGAGGCATGCCGGATCCTTGAGCTGTCGGAGGAAGAAAAAAGACTGGCTGAGGAGCTTTTGGAGGGGCCGGCTGCCCTGGATAAGATAAAGAACAGGGGAGGGGGTAATCTGTCTCCTGTTTTTGCACATATGCAGGACCGGGTATGCCTGTACCCTGTCTTTATGGCCTACGTCAACGGAGAGCTGCCTGCAGCAGAGAGCGGGGAGCTGCCTCCCGGGATGGAGCTGCTGTTTCCCCGGCAGGAAAAGCTCTATGGGGAGAGGGAGGTCGTGGAGGACCTACAGAGCCTGTTTGAAGACAGGAACCAGGACAGGCCTCTTTGCTGCGTGGTGCTGGAAAATGAGGAAGGGAGCTCCCGTTTCGCAGCAGAGCAGGCGGCCTGCCGGCTGGGCATGCCCCTGCTTCTATGGGATGGCGTGGAGACAGCGTGGCCGGAGCTTTTGCTGACTGCCCTGCTGTATGATGCCCTGGTCTGCCTGGATATCAGGAAGGGGGATGGAGGAAAGGAGACAGCAGTACGGCTGGCAGAGAGAATAGACCGTTTCCTGGTACTGGCGGCAGACCGGGAGGCGGTAGGAGGGCTGCAGAGGCGGGTGAGCTGCCTGTTTCGCAGGGTTCCCCATACTGCCAGAGAGGATCGGGAGGCCTGTCTGCGGGATTACACGGAGACAGAGGGATTGGAGCTTCCGGACAGGATCAGGGCCCGGCTGACTGATGGGGGCTATGGGATGGATACCCTGAAGAAAATATTGTGGGAGTTCTCAGCTGAAGCAGCCTGGTCTTCCCAGGGCAGGCTCACAGAGTCTGCGGCGGCAAGGATCCTGGCAGATTACCCGGAAGGGACGGTTTCCCTCTTCGGTATCACCAGGCTGTCCTCTGACCGGCGGCTGTCAGAGCTGTGCCTGCCCCGGGAGCAGTATCGGAAGCTGTCAGTGATCTGCAGCATGCTGGGAAAGAGGGAGCAGGTTTTGGAAAAATGGGGATTTGCCCATAAATACAGCTATGGCAATGGCATCTCCCTTTTATTTTACGGAGCGCCGGGGACGGGCAAGACCATGGCGGCGCAGGCAGTGGCCGGAGAGCTGGGGATGCCCCTGTACAGGGCAGATCTGTCCCAGCTCATCAGCAAGTATATCGGTGAGACTCAGAAAAATATAGGCAGAATCTTTCAGCAGGCCGGGCATCTGAAGGGGATTTTGCTGTTTGATGAGGCGGATGCCCTGTTTGCCAGGAGGAATGAGGTAGGGGATGCCCAGGATAAGTATTCCAACGCTGAGACCGCCTACCTTCTGCAGCGGATGGAGGAGTGGGACGGGATCTGCATCCTGGCCACCAACCTGCTGCAGAACTTCGATGAGGCTTTCCGCAGGCGGATTACCTATATGCTGAATTTCCCCATGCCGGATGCCGGCCAGAGAGAGAAGCTGTGGGAGAAGGTATTTCCCCGGGATGCGGAGCTGTCGGAGGATATGGATGCCTCCATCCTGGCAGGCAGCTTTGAGCTGTCCGGCGCGGCCATAAAAAATGCCGCGCTGCAGGGGGCCTATCTGGCGGCCGTGGAGGAAGGGCCCATCGGTATGAAGCATGTTTTAAGCGGGATTGCAAATGAGTATGGAAAGCTGAATAAAACCATGAAGCCGGAGCAGAAAGCATTGCTGGAAAAGTATGAGGGGCTGTCATAAAAAAACATGGTCTGGCAGCTGCCGGGAAGCAATAGATCTGGAACAGGAGAGGATGTATGAACCTGTATGGGAAAGACGAAAGAAAAGGATCAGAAAAACAGGAATCAGGACGGAGCGGGAGGAGGTATCTCGGAAGGATCTGCTCAGCGCTGGGCGTCCTCTGTGTGGTGGCGTCCATAGCAGGGGCGGCGGTCTCCCGGTCAAATCAGGCCGAGGCGGCTGTCACCGGGGAGGCTGCCCGGGAGGATGCTTACAGGACAGCCAATTCGGCAGAGAAGGAGCAGGCGGCGGCACCGGAGGCATTTCCTGAGACCGGAAGGGAGACGCCCAAAAAGCTGGCCAATGGGGACAGGATCGTCCTCAGCACTGCCACCCAGGGGGCAGAGATCTATTATACGGTGGATGGATCTGAGCCATTGATCGATGAAGCATACAGATATCAGGGCGCAGTTGCCGTATCCGGTGCCTACGGCGGCAGCTTTGTATTAAAGGCCTTTGCCCATAAGGAAGGGATGGTACAGAGTGCAACAGCTGTCTTTATCTACAGGATTGCAGAGATGGAGGTTCTGGGAGAGGTTACGGCAGTTCCCGGTACGGAGGGCAGGGTCGTTGGGGGCGACAAGGTGCTGCTGCTCTGCAAGGAGCCCGGGGCAGAGATCTACTATACAGTAAACGGAAGCGCTCCGGAAGTGGCGGCAGAGGCCGATGGGACCTATACCCCGGGGGAGCACACCTTAAAATATGAGCCTCAGAAGGCCGTGGCAGTGCCCGGCGGAAGCGGGGTCTTCTGTATATCTGCCGTGGCAGTGAAAAATGGGATGGCTCAAAGCCCTGTGGCGCAGTTTGTATATACTTATGAGGATGGGACTGCTGCGCCCTATGGGGCTCCTGCCCCCGGCGCTGTGGAGGAGGGCACGGAGGTGCTGCTGCAGTCTGACCAGGAGGGGGCGGTCATTTACTATGAGGCTGCCTACGGAGGCAGTGAGCCTCCGGAGCCTACCAGATCCAGCTCCGTATTTACGGAGGAGGCCCCCATCGTCATCACCGGAGATACTGTGATCAAGGCCTTTGCCTTTTGTAACCGGCAGGCCAGCCAAACGGTGACGCTCCGGTATCAGGCGGTGAAGCAGGCGCAGATGCCTGCGGCGCCGGTGAGCAGCAGCTCCGTGGTGCCTTCGGGAACCAGGGTGAACCTGCCCGGAGCCCCGGACAGAACCTATTACACCACTGATGGTTCGGATCCTGCGGATATGGAGAACACAGCTGTCAATACAGGGAACAGCGTGGTGCTCCTGGGGCAGCCCGGGGATGTGGTGACGGTTAGGGCATGCACCAGGGAGCCCGGAGCCGCCCCCAGTGAGGAAGCGGTTCTGACCTACCAGATCAGCCAGTATCCGGGAGGTGTGAGTGCGGACATAGCCGCCGGGGAGACTGTGAAGACGGGGGCAGCGGTGAGGCTTTCCACGGATGTAACGGAGGGAGTCATCTATTATACCCTGGGCACCGGCAATCCCGCCGCCGCAGGAACAAAGGGGGATCGGGTCATCCTGGAGGGAGACCCGGGCAGCAGCGTATCTGTGAAGGCGGTTGCAGTGGCTCCCGGCACGGAGATGACAGGGAGCTGCGCAGTCTTTGATTACAGGCTGATGGATCAGCTTAAGCCGCCCAGGGCCTCCGTGAAGGATGGCACGGTTCTGACCGGGGAAACGGCTGTGGAGCTGACAGCCGGGGAGGGAACCATCTATTTTACGCTGGATGGCAGCCTCCCTACAGAGGACAGCTATGAATACACAGCTCCCCTGCTGATCTCCCGGGAGACCACCCTGAGGGCCGTGACTGTGGCAGAGGGCTATGCAGACAGTGAGCCGGCGAGCTATTCCTATACCTTTGCCAGGCAGGCAGAGGCACCCAAGACATCGGCAGCAAGCGGGGCGGTAAAGCCGGGGAAGATCATTCAGCTGAGCAGCGCCACTGAGGATGCCAGGATTTATTATACCACAGACGGCAGGACGCCGGATCCCAAGGCGGAGGAGGGAGTATTCCTCTATGACAGCGAACAGGGCATCCCCATCCAGCGCAGTGTGACCATCAAGGCTATAGCAGTCAGGGAGGATCTGTGCAGCAGCAATGTGCTGACTCTGCATTATAAGGTGGAAGAACCTCAGGAGGAAGTCCGGAGTATCAAAGCGGATGCCGGATCCGGGAGGGCAGACGGCCTGGCCTCCCGCAGAGCAGAGGCCATACCAGGGCTTATCCTGCAGGAGGTAACCGCAGCAGACATCATCAATGATGTTGTTCTGGGAGGCCGGGAGGGTGCCATCCCTCAGGAGGCATCCCTCAGCGTGAAGCAGGTCTCCATACCTGACGGCGCATCCAGGGAGATGAAAAAAAGGCTGGGAGAC
>JALESH010000031.1 GCA_022781985.1 Lachnospiraceae bacterium
TCAGTAATCTGGATTTTTGCAATCTGACAGAATATAATAGGCAGGAAAGAAGAATACATCAGACCTTGAAAGGAGCAGACATACGGAAATGGACAGGGGCATTATCATAACAATAGGAAGAAGCTTCGGCAGCAATGGGCGTATCATTGGAGAAAGAGTAGCCAAAAGCCTGGGAATCAATTTTTACGACAGAAATCTCATTGAGAGGGCAGCGGAGGAAAGCAATATAGACTGGAAACTGGCAGGAAGCGCGGATGAAAAGCTGATAGGCGGTTTGCTGAAATTTGGTCCGGGCTTTGAATTTATGCAGGAGAACCCTAACGATAAAATCTACCGTGCCCAGGAGGCAGTGATTCATTCCATCATGAAGAGCGGGGAATCCTGCGTAATCGTAGGAAGGGGGGCTGACTATGTCCTGAGAAATCGGCCTGAGGTGCTGAAGACCTTCATCTATGCACCGCACAGCTTCCGGGTAGAGACGGTGATGGAAAGATATAAATTTACCAAAAAGGAGGCAGAAAAAGCAGTGCGCTATATGGACAAGACAAGGCGCAACTATTACGAATACTTTACGGACGGTAACTGGGACCAGAAGGAGGGAAAGGATCTGCTGATTGACAGCAGTACATTCGGCATAGAGGGAGCTGTCAGCCTGATCAGAAAGGCAGTGGAGTGCAAGCAGAAAAAGGACTGGGATGATCTGTAAATTCTGTCAAAACTATTGCGTGAATGTGGGAAGTATGTAAAAAGGGGACGGCCAGGGAACAGATCCTGAGGGAATTGGGAAGGGTGGGCCTGCAGGGCAGCGAGAGACAGGCGGTGAGCAGCCTTTCCTGTGGTATGAGGAGGAGGACAGCACTGGTAAGGGCGTTGATAGCTGAATATATGGGAAGTGAAGTGATCCTGCTGAACTATATTGACAAAAATGAGGTGTGCAAATGAACTATATTGTATTCGATCTGGAATGGAATCAGAGCAGCACCGGACAGGAAAAAGAGACCGGGGAGCTGCCCTTTGAAATCCTGGAGATAGGTGCAGTGAAGCTGAACAGCAGGTTTGAGACAGAGGGTGAATTCAGCCGTCTTATCAAGCCTGGGATCTATCGGGAGATGCATCCCGTGACAAGGGATATCATTCATCTAAATATAGAGGATCTGGATAATGAGGAATCTTTTCCGGAGGTGGCAGAGGATTTTCTGCACTGGTGCGGAGAGGACTGTATCTTCTGCAGCTGGGGGCCGCTGGATCTGACAGAGCTGCAGAGAAACATGCGCTTTTACGGCATGGAGCCTCTGGCTGACGGCCCTATAAAATTTTATGATGTACAGAAGCTGTTCAGTATACAGTTTGAAGACAGAAAATCCAGAAGAACTCTGGAGCATGCTATCAATGTTTTACAGATTGATAAGGCTGTTCCCTTCCATAGGGCCTTTGGCGATGCCTATTACACGGCAAGGGTTCTTTCCGAAATAGATGAGCCTGTGCTGAGAAATTATTCCTTGGATCTGTTTACGCTTCCCAGAACCAGAAAGGATGAAATCAAGGTAGTCTTTGATGACTACGCAAAATATATTTCCAGAGAATTTGACAGCAGATCTGCAGCTCTTTCTGACAGGGAGGTAATGAGTGTCAGATGCTATCTCTGCAGGAAGAATATAAAACGCAGGGTCAAGTGGTTTGCGGGAAACAATAAGCACTACTACAGCATAGGCTGCTGTGAGGTTCATGGCTTTATGAAGGCCAAGCTGCGGATAAAAAAATCTGATACCGGCAGGGTGTATGCAGTCAAGACCATGAAATTTATATCAGAGGAAGAGATGGAGCGGATAAGAGAAAGGAAACGGGGAGGAAAGTGATTGCAGGAAGCAGCACCGCTTTTGCAGAAAAGCCCGCAGGCAGAGCCTCCGAAAAGAAGCTTCTGTCTGCGGGCTTTCTCCGGCTACAGGGGATCAGAATCTGTTCCTCTGTAGCGGGGAACCTCAGGGCAGGAAGTTCTGCGCCTTGTTCTCCTTCCGCGTTTCCTCATTCTCCTTTTTCGCTGGAACAGGCTGTTTTTCTGTCCGAAGCTGTAATTCTGAATAAAGGATTTTCCTGTAAATAAAAGAATCAGAACGCCGGCGATGATCAGGATAAGGATCAGGACCTTTTTGATGTTGATGAATATGGGCCCCTTTTCCTCCTCTGTTTCCGTACGGGCAGATGTCTCCCCGGCCTCACTGAACTCATAGGAAGAAAACGCGTTTTCTGCAAGGTTGATAGAAGCACTTCCTACATAGACGCCCTGATATGTGTAGTCGATCCGGGCAATCTGTTTTTCTCCTTCTGTCTCATAGGAGATGGAGGAAGCAGTGTCCTCAAAGGAGGCGGTCCTGGGAAGAATGATGCAGCTTTCCTTATCCAGGGAAAGAATCGGTTTGGAGCTTCCGAAAATATCATTGTTGGTCTGGAAAAAATCAGCATTATCTATGTTGTATTTGGTTTCGTTTTCGAAAACGTTCACCATGGAGAAATTGCTGAAGCCGTAGTTCAGCAGATCCATGGTGTCAGTAAACTGATTTGGGGATTCCTCCCTCATTACCACACAGATCAGTCTCATTCCGTTTCGTTCTGCACAGGTGACCAGGGTCTGGCGCGCATCGTTGGTATAGCCGGTCTTGCCGCCTACAATGCCGTCGTAGGAATATTCCCCGGTCACCAGCTTGTGATGGGTTCGCAGGATAAAATCGTCGGGCTGGGTTTCTGTGGGTTCAAAATGCCGGGTAGGTGTGCCGGACATCCTGGCCAGCAGCTCATTCCGGAAGAAGGAGCGCGCGATAATAGCCAGGTCGTAGGCTGAGGTATAGTGGTTCTCATCATGAAGTCCGCTGGGATTCATAAAGTTGGAGTTCATGCATCCCAGCTCCTTTGCCTTCTGATTCATCATTTCTGCGAAGCCCTCTATGCTTCCGCCGATATGTTCAGCCACTGCGTTGGCTGTTTCGTTGGCTGAGCCCACCAGAATGCCGTAGAGAGCCTCCTCCATGGTGAGGGCCTGTCCCACATCCATACCCATGTTGGAACTGCCTCTGGGGATGGAGAAGACCGCTTCCTGGGAAAAGGTCACCATCTCATCCAAAGAAGCCTTCTCAGAGGCTATCAGGCAGGTTAAAATCTTGGTGGTGCTGGCGGGATACAGCTTCTCGTGGATATTTTTACTATATAATATGGTTCCGGTATTTGCCTCCATGATGATGGCAGACTGTGCGCCTACCTGGGGTCCCTGGGGCCAGTTTTCGACTTCATTGGACTGAACCGGAAGGGATTTCCGGTCTTCCATCTCCTGCATCAGATCCATTTTTCCTCCTGCCTGTACAGCCATGGGGGCAGTCAGGGAGGAAATCAATATGGAAAAAGCAAGGACAGACAGCCCCAGCCCTTTTCTGATTGTATAAAATTTGGGGTAATGTTTCATATACAGCCTCCTACCTTAATAAACAGTCGCTTTCTATCATACACTATTTTTTTTCAAAGCCAAACTGTTTTTATAAAAAAATAAAAACTATTTGAAGGGATAAATTGGATGTGTGAATCTGCTTTCAGGGAAGATACTAAGGATGAAACTGTGTGTATTTTTAAGGAAAGGAATGGATCTATGGACTTTGAGCAGCTTCCCATAGGCCTAGGGTTATCCCTGGCTATGAATGAAAGAGCAATGGAGCGTTTTGCCAATATGACTGAGGCGGAAAAGGAGCGGACCATTGCCCGGAGCCGTCAGGTAAAATCCAAGAGGGAGATGGACCGGATTGTAGATGCCCTGGCAGAGGAGAGGGTCAGGTAGGCCGATAATGGAAGGGCGGCATTGGGCTGCCCTTCCTTCATTATAGGCATTCCAACGCAAGGATGTTCTGCATTTTTCTGCTAAAAATGCTTGCAAAAAAGCGGGGATACAATATAATGTAATAAAATACATATAAATAGTAGAAAATTCTGCAATTTATTATGACACAGGTAAAGCTTCTGAAATGCAGATGCAATATTATGTATCCGAGGAGGAAGAGGATGAAAGTAAAAAAAAGGTTATTTAGTATGATGCTTGGTGCCGGTGTGGTATTATTCGGCTTGCAGCTTCCGGTCGCTGCAAAAGCAAGCCTGCAGGAAGCGGCAGGGCAGAAGACAATTTATGTGGGAGACAATCAGGGAGCACAGAGCGGCACCTATGACAGGCCATATAATGATTTGGCAGATGCTGTTGCAAATGCCGATGCCGGAGATACTATTGTGATCAAATCCGGTACCGTATACTGCAATGATAATGGAGCCGGCGATCCCCTTGTTATCAATGAGCCCCTGACTATTCAGGGAGAGAGTATGACAGACTCTGTCCTGTACTCCCGCCGGAACGGCTTTGTGCTGGGAGCAGACGTTACCCTGAAAAATTTTAAGCTCTGGTATGTGGGTGAAATCAATGGCATTTTTGCCAATGGCCATACTCTTACCATAGAAAACATGGGCTGGCGTACTGACAAGCTTGTAGATCTGTATGCGGGAGGGCTGGCAGATAAGGGAACGGCTCCGGGGCAGCATGGACAGATCCGGATCAGCGGATCCTCAACCAAGGTGGGTGAGATCTATGGAGGCAGCTATGGCGAGACATGGACAAATGCCTCTACCATCACCGTCAATGGAAATGCAGAAATTACAGGAATAAAGGGCTGCGGGAAACAGGACAAGTTCAGAACGGAAAAGGTGACAGGTGATGTGACCATTTATCTTACCGACTCCAAAGTAAAAAGAGTAGATGGGATGCTGGACACCGACACGCAGAGGAAAGCCGATCTGGTTTTTGCCGCCACATCATTTTCAAATTCCACGCTGGCATTGTCCAATATCGGTAAGCTGACCGTGGAGCAGGGAACATACATTCCTCCTGATCTTAATGAGTATGTGGATGTGTGTATTAAAAAGGGAGCTGCTTTTGATATCTCAGCCCTTGTGGAGGGCGATAAGGGAACCTGGATGAACACCTTTACTATCCGTAATCTGGAGGGAGGAGGCATTGTACGGATGGGAGCGGATCATGCGCTGCTGATTGAAGGGGTCATCACGGGAACCACCAGCCTTCAGACTACCAGAAATCAGCCCACGGACAGCAGTACCTCCGGCATCGTAAATGAAGGCCATGCTTATTTTGACACTCCCCTGGACACTCCGGAAAATGCCTTCACCCTTACCCCTCATTTCTCGCAGCCTGATATGAGGCTGGTAAAGGAATCCGGCGGCAATATAGCCCAGTGGATTGCCAGAGAGGAGGAAAACGGGACAGAGCCCGGAAAATCAAATCTGCAGGGGGCTGCTGTTACAGTGAATGGAACCTTTATTTATGACGGGACAGCCAAGATCCCGGGAGCAGCCGAGGTGGAGGTCAGGCTGCAGGGAGTCACTGTGGATCCCTCTGCCTATGACATTTCAGCGGAGAACAACATAGACGCAGGGACAGCCACAGTGACTGTGACGGCAAAGGCAGCAGGCAGCTATACAGGGCAGGCCCAGGGTACCTTCCCTATTTCTCCCAGGCCTGTCAGGGTGAAGGCAGAGGCAAAAGAAAAATTCTATGGGCAGGCTGATCCTGAGCTGACCTACAGTGTCAGTGGTCTGCTGCCTGAGGGAGGGATTCTAAACGGCGCCCTGGATAAGAACGGGTCCAGCATCCTTCAGGGAACTCTCACCAATGCCAACAATCCCAATTATGACATCAGCTTTACCGGAGCGGAGCTGACAGTAAAAGAAACCACGCCCAATCTTGAGATTGCTCTGGATAATTCCGTTCAGACAGCCGGGGCAGCGGTACAGATCCTGCAGGTGACAAGTGAGAATCCCTATGATACTTCTCTGATAGATGTACCTTCACCTGCATTGACGTATCAAATCGGCAGCGGCGCCATACAGCCGCTTACAGGCAATAGCTTTATCATCCCGGCAGGAACAGCTTCCGGTACTGTGATAACCATCCGTGCCTCCAGCCCGGCTGCGCCCGGAAAGTATACAGCAGCATCTGCCTCTGTGCAGGTCACTGTAACGGACAAAAGGGTGATTGACGGACAGCTGAGTGTTTCTGTGAGTGACCTGACCTATGGCAGTCAGCCGCGCCCTCAGGCAGCCTTTGAGGGAAATGCCGATGGAAGCGGCAGTTGGACATATACATACAGCAGCGGTGCAGGCTTCCGGAGCCTGGAGGAGCTGCAGGATGCTTCCGGCTGTCTGCCTGCAGGCTCCTATATGGTAAAGGCCCGTTATGAAGACAGCACCCAGGTGGGTGAGGTAACTTCCTCCTTTGAGGTTTTGGCGGCAGAGATCATCATTACCCCTGCCGCAGGACAGGGTAAGGCCTATGGCCGGAAGGATCCGGCCAGTCTGCAGTTTACCTACGGCCCGGCCGGAGGGCAGGCCGTAGCCTTTACAGGCTCTCTGGGACGTGCGCCCGGGGAAGATGCGGGCACCTACGGCTATACACTGGGCAGTCTTTCCGCAGGAGATAATTATCGGCTGATCCTGCATGCCTCTGCGCCTCTGTTTACAATTTCCAGGGCTGCTGCTGAAGTTTCGGTGGACAGCAGCCTGATGACCCAGCAGGCAGGACAGCCTGTGACGATAACCGTTACCGCCGAAAATATGGACAGCGATGTCCTCACGGCCGGAGCATTCCAGCCTGCTGCCGTAGCAGTGAAGGATGCTGCAGGTACTGCAGTGGATATGGAAAGGGAAGGAAACGGTGTATTCACCGGGATCTACACCATTCCTGAGGATAAGAGGCCGGGTGATGAGATAAGCCTGAGGGCTGTTGTCGAAGACAGCAATTATCAAAAGGCGGAGGGAGGAATTGTCCTGACGGTGGGCGGGGCGGAAGAACCCTCTGTGAAGACAATCCGCCTGGAGCCTGACAGTCTGACGCTGGGATTGGGAGAAAGCAGACAGCTTACAGCCGTCCTGGAGCCGGCGGGCGTACAGGAAAGAATCCGGTGGGAAAGCTCTGATCCCTCCGTGGCAGAGGTGGATGCTTCAGGCAGGGTAAAGGCAGTGGATGCCGGAACGGCTGCTGTCACGGCTACAGCGGGTGATGTGAGTGTCTCCTGCCAAATCCGCGTGACCTTCCCCTTTTCGGATGTGTCCGTAGCAAGGGGAAGCTGGAAATACGAGAGTGTGAAATACACTTATGTGAACGGGATCATGAACGGTATCTCGGGAACTGATCGGTTTGAGCCGGATGCACCTCTGACCAGAGCCATGTTCGCCACAGTGCTCTACCGGATGGCAGGAAAGCCTCTCACAGCCTATGGAGACCGGTTTACTGATGTGGAAGAAGGAAAATGGTACAGCAATGGGATTATCTGGGCAAACAGCAGAGGAATTGTTGCCGGCTTTGATGACGGCAGCTACGGTATCAACAGAAATATTACCAGGCAAGAGATTGCCAAGATGCTGTATGAATACGCAAGGGACTGCAGCTATGATATAAGTGCATCCGCTCCCCTTTCCTCCTATACGGATCTGGATCAGGTCAGCAACTGGGCAAAGGGGTATATGGAATGGTCTGTGGGTGTAGGGATGATCAGCGGCAAGCCAAATGGAAACGGCAGCTACCGTCTGGATCCCAAAGGAGAGGCTACAAGGGCAGAATGTGCAGCGATGCTGAAGCGTTTCCAAAACAAATACCAATAAGTCTTGACAGATTTCTGTCTTGTGATATGATTAACCCAGCTATATCTGCAAATGAGTCGCAATTGCAGATATAGCTGGGTTTTATATATCTGACTTTATATTTTTAAAAGAAAGGCAAGGAAAGCTTTATGCTACAGGAAATGATGCACATGATAGAACATACCTTTGAGGACACGCTTAATCTGCTGCCCTTTTTATTCCTGACATATCTCCTGATGGAATATATTGAGCACAGAATGAAGGAGAGAACGAAGCTGGCCATTGAGCGTTCGGGGCGGTTTGCTCCTTTGCTGGGAGGCATCATAGGAGTTTTTCCCCAGTGCGGTTTTTCTGCGGCCGCCTCCGGTCTGTATGCGGGCAGAGTGATTACTATGGGGACCCTGCTGGCTGTTTTTTTATCCACCTCCGATGAGATGCTTCCGATCCTCATTTCAGAGCAGATCGGCGGGGGAACCATCCTGAAGCTTTTGGGACTGAAGGCCGGCATCGGCATTGTAAGCGGATTGGCGCTGGATATGTTAACCGGAAAGCAGAAGAGACAGGAGAGCAGCCGTCATGGGGAGGAGCATATTGATGTGAAGCATCTTTGCAGAAAAGAAAACTGTCATTGTGAGAGAGGGATCTTCCGGTCGGCCCTTTATCACAGTCTGCAGGTATATCTGTTCATTCTGCTGATCAGCTGTATCCTTAATGGGGTGATCCATTATGTGGGTGAGGATGCCCTTGCCGGACTGATTCTGAATCAGCCTGTGCTGGGACAGGCTCTTGCCGGACTGGTGGGGCTGATTCCCAACTGTGCTTCCTCTGTGGTGATTACCCAGCTCTATCTGGAGGGCATCGTGAGCCTGGGGGCCATGATGTCAGGTCTGCTGGCCGGGGCCGGAGTGGGCCTGCTGGTACTGTTCAGGGTAAACGATAATATAAAGGAAAATGTAAAAATAACGTTTTTCCTCTATGGTATCGGCGTGGCAGCAGGAATCATAATCGATGCTCTGGGATTTGCGGTATAGGCTATGCACCGGACAGATAAAAACTTCAGACACTGGAAGGAGTGTGATGACAGGATGGAATTTCCTTCGGATATAAAACGTACGAAGCAGAGAGAGGAAATATTCAGAGTTCTCTCCCAGGCTTCGGAGCCCATGAGTGCCCAGGATATCTATCAGCATCTGGTACAGGCTATGGGAAAAGGCAGTCTCTCCGGCAGCTTTGCCATATCCACAGTATACCGGGTACTGGCTGTCTTTGAGGAAAAGGGATATGTGAATAAATCCACGCTGATGGGAGAGGACATGTCCTATTATGAGTGGGTGAGGGGACAGCACAAGCATTATGCAGTCTGCCTGAAATGCCACAGGCTGATTCCTTTAAAAGGCTGCCCCTTCGAGCATGGGAGGCCGGACCTGGATGAAGAAGATTTTGTGATTACAGGCCACAGGCTGGAACTCTACGGCTACTGTGGTGACTGCATGCAGGGGTAAATTGCGTGGACAGTGATTAAACAAAGTTTCTTTTGCCAATACTCTCCTAAAAAAGAAGAGGGTATGATGATGGATTCCATATGGACGACGACCTCCGGCCTGTGTCCCCGGGAAGCGTTATGTGAAAATCTGACTGCAGATGCAGTGGTGATCGGAGGGGGGATCGCAGGCATACTGACTGCCTGGCTGCTGCAGGAAAAAGGGGTGGATACCGTGCTCCTGGAGGCCGACCGGATCTGCAGCGGGCAGACCGGAAATACTACTGCCAAGATTACGCTGCAGCATGGCCTTATTTATCACAAATTAATAGAAAAGTCAGGGAGGGAGCAGGCCGGGCTGTATGCGGAGGCCAACCGCCTGGCGATTGCGGAATACGAAAGAATCATAGAAGAAAAAAAGTTGGAGTGCGGCTTCAGAAGATGTAGCTCCTACCTGTATTCCAGAACGGAAACAGAGAGGCTGAGGCAGGAGGCTGAGGCAGCCCATAGTCTTGGTATCTGCGCCCGGTTTACAAAGCAGACAGAGCTGCCCTTTGAGGTAAAGGGGGCTCTGCGTTTTTATGATCAGGCCGTGTTTCATCCTCTGCTCTTTTTAAAGGAGCTGGCAGCAGAGCTGAGAATATATGAGCAGACCAAGGTGACGGCGGTAGAGGGGCATGAGGTAATTACATCGGGCGGAAGGATAGGGGCGCCGCATATCGTGTTTGCCACTCACTACCCCTTTATCAATGTGCCCGGATTTTATTTTCTGAGGATGCATCAGGAGAGGAGCTATGTGCTGGCTCTGCGGGATACCAGGCAGATGGACAACATCTATTATGGGATAGACCAGGACGGCTTGTCCTTCCGCAAGAGCGGGGAGCTGATGCTGCTGGGAGGGGGCAGCCACCGTACCGGTGAAAACCGGGAGGGAGGAAGGTACAGGGATCTGAGGCTGGCAGCGGAGAAGCTGTTTCCCCGCAGCCGAGAGGTGACCCGCTGGTCGGCTCAGGACTGTATGCCCGCAGATGGCATCCCCTATATCGGCAGGTATGCAGCAGACAGGCCCGGCTGGTATGTAGCTACAGGGTTTAAAAAATGGGGAATGACCAGTGCCATGGCAGCAGGAATGCTGGTCAGTGACCTGATCATTGGGAATAGGAATCCCTGGGAGGAGGTGTTTACACCCCAGAGGCTCAACCTGCAGGCTGCAGCCGTAAATCTGATGGAGGATGGTATGAAATCTGTTCACGGCCTGAGCAAAGGCGTGTTTTCAGCAGCCCCGTGCTGTCCTCATATGGGCTGTGCCCTGGAGTGGAACCCGGATGAGCCGGAGGAGATCCTGATCCGGCAGGGCAGGTATCTGCTGTGCATAAAGAGGGTATATTACCGTTTTGCGGCAGAAGGAAAAATTGTGTTTGAATTTCAGGTTGTGCTTTTCTTTGGGAGAATTTTCATATATTATATAATAGACTCTATATTAACAGGATCGGAGAAATTATAATATGAAAAAGGAAATTAAATTTGCGGTGCTCATCGATGCGGATAATATTTCGGATAAATATGTAAAGATCATTTTGGATGAAACTGCAAAGAATGGGGTTACGGCCCATAAGAGAATCTACGGAGACTGGACAAGCAGAAGGCTGGTCTCCTGGAAGAATGTACTTCTTAACAATTCCATTACACCCATTCAGCAGTATAGTTATACCACAGGAAAGAATGCCACCGATTCAGCCATGATCATTGATGCCATGGATATTCTTTATTCCGGCACTGTGGACGGCTTCTGCATTGTATCCTCAGACAGCGATTTTACCCGACTGGCAGCCAGACTGAGGGAGTCCGGGATGCATGTGATAGGTATGGGGGAGAGTAAGACGCCGAAGCCCTTCATCTCTGCCTGCAACCAGTTTAAATATCTGGATATCCTGCTTTCCAATGAGGAGCAGGAGGAGGCGCCGGAGAAAAAAGAGGAGCCCTCGGTGGTGAAGACGGTTTCCAGAACTCCAAAAGCAAAGAGGACTGCAAAGGTTTATGAATCCTTCTCTAAAAAGACAAAGGAGGAGCTGAAGCCACAGACTGATCTGATGATGATAAAGCGTGCCATCATTACGCTGGTAGAGGAGTGCTCTGATGATGATGAATGGATACTGTCAGCGGAGCTGAGAAATCAATTAGGAAAACGGTTCCCGGATTTTGATGTCCGCAACTTCGGCTATTCTAAATTTTCTTCCTTTATCAATTCCCTTAATATACTGGAGTGCGAACAGGAGCAGAACATCGTTAAGTTCAGGATGAAGGGCAAAAGATAAGGCTTTCGCAGTCCGGCCATAACAGCGCAGCTGCATAATATCAGGAGTCTCAGGGCAGAACCCGTCAGGAGGAGGTTTTGCTTTGAGACTCTCTGTTTTGCTGTGAAATATAATGAATTCAAAAAAATAAGTACCAACCCCATGGCATCCATGCCACAAAATCAGTACTTGACATGCGCCGCCAGGGGCTCGAACCCTGGACACCCTGATTAAGAGTCAGGTGCTCTACCAACTGAGCTAGCAGCGCTTACTTTATTTTTTGTCTCATTTACAAGACAAGTATGATTATAGTATAATACTTCGTAGTTTGCAAGTGTTTTTTAAAAAAAATTTTGGAGAGTGTGAAAAATGATATTTGAAAGCCATGCACATTATGATGATAAGGCCTTTGATGAGGACAGGGAGGAACTGCTAAACAGCCTGAAAAGTGGAGGGATTGAATATGTAATTAATATAGGGGCCAGTCTGGAAACCACCAGGAATACGATAGCCCTGGCGGAACAATATCCCTTTGTCTATGGGGCAGCAGGGGTACATCCTTCTGAATCGGCTGAATTGAATGAGGACAACTTCTCCCAGCTGAGGGAGCAGTGCTCTCATCCAAAGATTGTGGCAGTGGGGGAAATCGGCCTGGACTATTATTGGGATGAGCCTGACAGGGAGATTCAGAAAAAATGGTTTCACAGGCAGATGGAGCTGGCAAGGGAGATGAAACTGCCCCTTATCATCCACTCCAGAGAGGCTGCAAAGGATACACTGGATATGATGAGGGCTGCCCATGCCGGGGATATAGGAGGTGTGATCCACTGCTTTTCCTATACAAGGGAGACGGCAGGGGAGTTTCTGGAAATGGATTTCTATTTTGGTATAGGGGGAGTGGCTACCTTTCAGAATGCAAGGAAGCTGAAGGAGGCCATTGCCTATATTCCTATGGAAAAGATCCTGTTGGAGACGGACAGCCCTTATCTGGCTCCTGTGCCTTACAGAGGGAAGCGAAATTCCTCCCTGAACCTTCCTCTTATCGCAAAAGAGATTGCGGAGATCAAAGGGCTGGATTATGAGGAGGTAGTGAATGTTTCTGCCAATAATGCCAAAAGTCTGTTTGGCATAGTCTAATCAGATCAGAGAAAGGAATCAGGATATATGGCGACCTTGGGAACTCCCGGAAGTACAATTGAAATATTAAAAAAATACGGATTTCATTTTCAGAAAAAATATGGTCAGAATTTTTTGGTTGATCCTCATATTCTGGAGAAAATCACTGCGGTATCCGGTATAACAAAGGATGATTTTGTATTGGAGATAGGGCCCGGCATCGGCACCATGACTCAGTATCTGGCAGAAAATGCCCGGGAGGTGGCGGCTGTAGAAATCGACAAGGCTCTGATTCCTATTCTGGCAGATACATTATCTTCCTACAATAATGTCACTGTGATCCACCAGGATATTCTGAAGCTGGATATCAGGAAGCTTGTGGAGCAGAGGAATGGAGGCAGGCCTGTTAAGGTTGTGGCCAATCTTCCATACTATATCACTACGCCTATTATTATGGGACTGCTGGAGAGTCATGTGCCGTTGGAAAGTATCACTGTCATGGTGCAGAAGGAGGTTGCCGACCGTATGCAGGTGGGGCCGGGTACGAAGGATTATGGAGCCCTGTCCCTGGCGGTGCAGTATTATGCAAAGCCGGAGGTGATGATCCAGGTTGCGCCCGCCTGCTTTATGCCGAGGCCCGGTGTGGGAAGTACGGTGATCAGGCTTACCTGCCATGAGAAGCCGCCGGTTAAGGCAGAGGATGAGGAGTTGATGTTTGCTCTGATCAGAGCCTCCTTTAACCAGAGGCGCAAGACACTGGTGAATGGAATAGGAAATGCGCAAAACCTGAGCTTTGCCAAGGCTGATGTGCTGTCAGCTCTGGAGCAGATGGGACTGCCGCCTGCTGTCAGGGGAGAGGAGCTGACGTTGGAGCAGTTCGCCAGGCTGTCTGATTATTTATATCTTTTGACATGAAACTGCACCTATGGTAAACTTAAAAAAATCGGCAACTATGAAAAAGCATTTGAGAAGATAAATTTATGAGGTGAGCACCTTGGATAAGTACGAATACAAAGTACGTGCAGAAGAGATTAAGTCACTGATCGCCGAAGGCGAGTTTGCAGAGGCTGTGAAGATAGCGGATACTATTGACTGGCGCAGGGTAAAGAGTGTGATGATGCTCTGTACTATCAGTGATTTATATAAAATAAACCGCAGATTTCAGGAAAGTAAGGATGTTTTGCTTATGGCCTATGAGCGTCATCCCAATGGACGCCTCATCGTTTATTCTTTGTGTGAGCTGTCGATCAAGATGGGTGAATTCGTACAGGCTGTTGAGTATTACAAGGAGTTTGTCCAGATCGCGCCCAGAGACACTGGGAAGTATATCCTGCAGTATAAGCTGTATGAAGCTCAGGATGTGAGCCTGGAAGAAAGAATTGCAGTCCTGGAGGAATTCAAAAAGAGAGACTATCGCGAAAAATGGGCCTATGAGCTGGCCTATCTTTACCACCGAGTAGGTTTGGAAACCAGATGTGTGGAAGAGTGTGATGAGATCTTTCTCTGGTTTGGGGAAGGCAGATATGTGCTGAAGGCTCTGGAATTAAAGCTTCTTCATCAGCCTCTTACCGACGTGCAGCAAAAAAAATACCTGAATATGAAGCAGGGCAATGAGCCTGTACAGGAGGGGATCAAAAAAATCCCGGCAGGGGCGGAGGAAGATCCGGCAGGACGGCAGCCTGAATTATGTAAAAGTGATATGAATCATAAAGAGGGTGGGACACAGCCTGGAGAATATCAGCAGCCTGCCGCAGAGAGTCCGGAAGAGGGCATCCGTGTCCAGACCATCGACCTGGGGCAATGCAATACCATGAATCTCCAGGAGGTAGTTGCGGAGAGTATGAAGGAGCTGATGGAGGTGGAGGAGGCCCCTGTTCAGGCAGTTCCTTCTGTTTCCGCGGGCTCCATCCATCCCTTTCAGCAGGAGGATTATGTGGGAGTGTCGGGTGCGGCGGCCATTGCCGGCAGTGCTTCTGCAGATCCGTCCGCTCCTGTGGAGCCGGCAGCGGCTCACAGTGTGCAGCAATACGTAGAGGCTGACATAGCACAGGAGCAGGGTCCGGCATATGGACGGGATGCAGTCCCGGAAGTACAGGAAGAGGTATTTTTTGAGGAAGAGGCCAGGGATATTCTCCTGGAAGATACCAAGGAGATCAGTATACAGGAGCTGCAGGAAGGGAGCTTTGGCGATACCAGGGAAATGAATCTCAAACGGAGGACGGTCTATCCTTTCTCCGGCTCCTCTGAGAGGTCCCCTGTCCAGGGAGGAGAGCAGGCATTGGGACCGGAGGCAGAAGAAAGAGAGCCGGCAGTGCAAAAGGCCATCGGACCCATGCGGATGCCTGCACCAAAGCCTTCCGGATTCGAGCAGATGCTTTCCCAGGAATATGATGGGCAGATCAGTCTGGTGGTACCCAGTAAAAACGGGATTGAAAAGCAGATCACCGGCCAGATGAATATTGCGGAGATTATGACGGAATGGGAGCGGATAAAGGAGCAAAACGAGGAAAAGCGGAGACAGGATGTGCGGAAACGGGTGCAGCAGCACACCGGCAATATGTTTTCCGAATTTGATGAAGCTGCCAGGGCGGGAATGCTGGAGCAGCTCCAGAAGGCCAGTGAAAAGGCCATTATGGAGGAGGCCGGGCTGAAAGCAGAGACTTCTGACGAAGTCGAAATAAAAGAGCTGGAGGAGCTGATCGCCGGCTACAGAGAAAAGCTGAATAAGCTGGAAGGGGGAGCGGAAAATAAAAGGAGGAAGCAGAAGGCAGCCGAGCAGACACCGGCTGTTGAGGAGGCTGCGGATGAGTCTGGAAGCATGCAGGAGGCACAGGCTCCCCCGGAATCCGTAGAGAGGACGGAAGTGTCAGGGGAAGAGGCGGATACAGAGGAGGAACCGTTGGTTTCCCGGGCAGAAAGGGAGCCGGGAACCCAGGATCTGGTAAAAGCGATCAGGGAAGAGCTGGAGGAGCACTCCCTGTTTAGGGGGCAGGAAAAGGCAGAGGAGACCGCTGCTCCTCCAGGAAGCAGGGTCTTTTCTGAGGAAGAGAAGGAGCTGTTTGGTCAATTCATCAGCAGCAGGCAGAGCAGAGAGCAGATTCTTGCCGCAATGGAGACAATGGGGCTGGATTCCTGCAGCGGAAATGTGATTATTACAGGAGAAGAGGGATCGGGTACCATTGAGCTTGCCAAAAGGCTGGTTCATGTACTCCAGACGTCGGACAGCAACTTTTCCGGCAAGGTGGCCAGGGTATCGGCAGACACACTGAACAAAAAGGATGTAAGGGCTGTTTTTGATAAGCTGACTGACGGCGCACTGATTGTAGAGCATGCTTCGGATATTTCCCACAATACTGCGGCTGATCTGAGTAAGATACTGGCAGAGGAGAACAGAGGGCTGTTTTTGATTTTGGAGGATCAGATTGACGAAATGAATGCTTTTCTTGAGGAGAATCAGGAGCTTGCGGATCATTTTGATGCCAGGATAGATGTGGACTCTCTGGATGACAGATCTCTTGTGGAATATGCCAGACAGTATGCAGAGAAAAATGAATGCTCCATTGATGAGCTGGGAGTTCTGGCATTACATACAAGGATCGCGGATATGCAGACCGGTGATCATGAGGTGACGGTGGCAGAGGTAAAGGATTTGGTGGATGATGCCATCTATTTTGCCAGAAAGAAGAACCTGAAGCATTTCCTTGATATCCTGCTGGGCAAAAGATATGATGAGGAGGATATGATCATTCTCCGTGAAAAGGATTTTATGCACTAAAAAAGTTGGGGGTGTTGTGGATGGCAGCAGAAGACAAGAAAATAAAAGCGGCGGAAGAGGGGGTATTTATTTCTGAGGCAGACCAGTACCTGTTTGCGCAGGGAACCCATTATGATATTTATAAAAAGCTGGGAGCCCATCCATCGGTGCAGGATGGGGTGAAGGGCATGTTTTTTGGAGTATGGGCTCCGCATGCGGCCAGTGTCCATGTGATAGGGACCTTCAATGGCTGGGACGAAGACATGCATGAGATGGAGCTGCTGGGGCCGGGAGGGATTTATGCCCTTTTTATTCCGGGAGTAGGAGTGAATGAGCTCTATAAATTTCTGATCAGGACGCCGGATGGGAGAAAATTATATAAGGCGGACCCCTTTGCAAATTATGCGGAATTCAGGCCGGGAAATGCATCCAGGACTACAGACCTGTCGGGATTTGAGTGGACAGACGGGGAGTGGATGAGGGCAAGGCAGAAAAAGGATTATAATAAGGAGCCGGTGGCCATCTATGAATGCCATATCGGTTCCTGGATGAAGCATCCTGACGGAACGCCGGACGGATTTTACAGCTATCGGGAATTTGCCGATAGGATCGTGGAATATTTAAAAGAGATGAAGTATACCCATATTGAGCTGATGGGTATTGCCGAATATCCCTTTGACGGATCCTGGGGCTATCAGGTTACGGGCTACTATGCACCTACCTCAAGGCATGGAGAACCAAAGGATTTTATGTATCTGGTAAACAAGCTGCACAGAAATAAAATCGGTGTGATCTTGGATTGGGTACCGGCCCATTTCGCCACGGATGCCCACGGGCTGGCTGAGTTTGACGGCCAGTGCATCTTTGAGCATCCGGATAAACGGCTGGGAGAGCATCCGGACTGGGGAACCAAAATATTTAACTATGGCAAGCTGGAGGTCAAGAACTTCCTGATTGCCAATGCCCTGTTCTGGCTGAAGGAGTTTCATGTGGACGGGCTCAGGGTGGATGCGGTAGCTTCCATGCTGTATCTGGATTATGGAAAGCAGGATGGGCAGTGGCTGCCCAATAAATACGGGGATAATAAAAATCTGGAGGCCATCGAATTTTTCAGGCATTTAAATTCCGTGGTGCGGGGCGCTTATCCCGGATTTTTGATGATAGCGGAGGAGTCCACTGCCTGGCCCAAGGTAACCGGGAAGGCTGAGGATGGGGGGCTTGGCTTCAGCTTTAAATGGAATATGGGCTGGATGCATGACTTCTGTGAGTATATGAAGCTGGATCCTATCTACAGAAAAGGGGATCATTACGGAATGACCTTTGCCATGACATATAACAGCTCGGAGAAGTATATTCTGCCCCTTTCCCATGATGAGGTAGTCCATCTGAAATGCTCCATGCTGAATAAGATGCCGGGTTATGAGATCGACAAGTATGCCAATCTGAGAGCGGGATATACATATATGTTCGGCCATGCCGGCAAGAAGCTCCTCTTTATGGGACAGGATTTCGGACAGGAGAGAGAGTGGAGCGAGGAGAGGGAGCTGGACTGGTTTCTGCTGGCGAAGCCTCTGAATAAGGGAATGCATGATTATGTGAAGGAGCTGTTGGGCATATACAGAAGATATCCCTGCATGTACAGGGAGGATGACAGCTGGAACGGCTTTGAATGGCTGGATGCTGACGATGCGGAGCGGAGCATATACAGCTTTTTCAGAAAATGCGGGGAGGATAAAAACCGTATTCTTTTTGTGGTGAACATGACGCCGGTTACCAGAGAGGATTTTAAGCTGGGCGTGCCGGAAAAGAAAAAATACAAGCTGATTCTGAACAGTGATGAGGAGCGCTTTGGAGGAAACGGAAGGAAGATCGCAAAGGAGCTGGCCGCTGTAAAGGAAAAGGAGCCTGTAAACGGGAGGGAGTACAGTATCACCTTTGATCTGCCCGGCCTGACTGCAGCCGTATTTGTATTTTAGAAAGGTTAAGAATTTAAAAGAACAAGCCGAAATAAAGGATGAGAAAGGATTCATCCTTTATTTTTTTAGCTGCACAGGTGGAAATGCGTATGAATATTGTTTTTGAAAGTGGAAGAGCGGACAGAGAGATTAGAAACAGCAACGGCCCGGCTGTCCGTACAAATGCAGAGAGGGCGGCAGCTTCACAGGGAAATTCCCGGATATTCACATTGGACATTGCCGGAACGGTTATGGATGACAAGGCTTATGAAGGCCGGGGAAAGACCGTGGAAGAGGTTATGCAGGATGCGGGGCAGATGGATGTTGCCGCGCAGAAGAACTATATGATCGTAATGTCCGGCACCATGTCGGACGAGGATTTTGCCAGGCTGCAGAAGGAAGGGGGCCATCCCGGAAGCACAGAGATTGAAACGGTGGTTACCATCGTGGATGAGATCAAGGCGGCGATGGCAAAGGGAGGCAGTCATATCGTTGGCTACACCGATGACCTGGATGTAGAGACCCTGACACAGATTACAGGCAGTCCGGCCATGGCGGAGGAAATGGTCAGGCGGTTCAGGGAACACGACATTCCTGTCACCAGGGAGAACGCGGAAGAGGTATGCAGGGTATGTGATACGGCAGCCCGGCTGGATTCTCTCAGTGACGGCGTGATGAAATATATGATCCGAAACAGAATGGAGCCTACTGTGGACAACATCTATCTGTCTCAGCACAGCTCTACTGCAGATGCAGACAGGCAGGGCAGGGGCTACTATCAGGATGATGCAGGCTACTATGCAAAAAAAGCAGAGGACTATAACTGGCAGCAGCTGAGGCCTCAGATGGAAAAGGTAATACAAAATGCAGACCTGGCGGTTTCTGAGGAGACCCTAGCGGATGCTCGCTGGCTGGTTGAGAAAGGCATCCCGCTCACGGAGGAATCCCTGCAGTCCCTGTATGAATTGAGAAATCTGGAGCTGCCGGAGACCATGGAGCAGGCAGTTTCCGCTGCCTGCGCAGCCATTGCGGATGGAAAAAAGGCAGGAAATGCCAATATGGCAGATCCCAGGAGTGCCCTGGAAAAGGCGCTCCAGTATATGGAGGATGTAAGCTCCATCACTGATGAGGCAGTGGATCAGGTGATGGCAGAGGGCGGCAGGCTGAATATCCGTAATCTGAAGGCTGCACAGATACAGCTCAGTATAAGTGTCAGTGCAGCCTCCCACAGGGTCAGCCAGTCAGGACGGCTGCTGATGGAGGAGGTACGGCTGCAGATGACGGTGGAAGCCAATATCCGTCTGATCAGAAGCGGATTTTCCGTGGATACCGCAGAATTGGAGCAGCTGGTAGAGGCCTTGAAGAACGCAGGGCAGCAGGCGGAGCAGGCGTTGTTCGGCAAAAACCCGGCTGTGGAATCCTCCGGTCTTTATCGGAACACTATTGCTGCAGCAGAAGAACTGGGAAGTATGCCGGCAGCTCTGGTGGGTAGATTTGCTTTCCGGGGAAGAGAACAGATAACAGTGACTTCCGGTTCTTTCACCCTGCAGGCAGCCTATGAGGAGGGTGCTGTTCTCCGCAGTGCCTATGAGAAGGCGGGAGAGTCCTATGAGACGCTGATGACTGCACCCAGGGCAGATTTGGGTGATTCCATAAAGAAGGCATTCCGCAATGTGGATCATATTCTGAAGGAGATGGATCTGGAGGCCTCTGATGCCAACAGAAGGGCAGTCAGGATTCTGGGCTACAACCGGATGGAAATTTCAGAAGAAAATATAAGGGCAGTCAGGATTACAGACCTGACCATACAGAGGGTACTGGATAAGATGACTCCCGGCTCTGTTCTGGAAATGATCCGTGAGGGCATCAATCCTCTGGAGATGAATATGGAGGAGCTGGAGGCCTATCTGGGCAGCAGGGATGCAGATCCTGGAAGACAGCTGGAGAAGTATAGTGAATATCTGTATAAGCTGGAAAGGAACCATTCTGTTACTGAGCAGGAGCGGGAGAGCTATATCGGTATCTACCGCCTGTTCCGGCAACTTGAAAAAACCGACGGAGCAGCCATAGGAACACTGGTAAATCAGGGATTGGAGCCCACAGTGGGAAATCTGCTGTCGGCGATGCGCAGCAGCAAAAAGCAGGGAATGGATGTGACTGTGGACGGAAGCTTTGGCGGGGTGACCTCCTCCTATGTAGGAAAAAGTATTTCCGAACAGCTTGTCAGTGCAGTAAACAGCAGGCCGGAAATAGAATATTATCAGAAGCAGGCGGCTCGGATATTTGACAGTCTGGATGGCGGAAAGATGGACGCCGTAGCCTTGGATCAGGATATGAGTCTGGAGCAGCTTGCAGAGGTGCTTCAGGAGACCCGCTCCGATGAGGCGGCAGACAGAGAATACAGCAGGCAGCAGGCCGGAGAATTCAGACAGGCAGTAAAGGCAGAAGATCTGGTTTTAAAAGAGCTGATGGCCTTTGACCAGCCGATAACCTCAGACAATCTGCTGGCAGCAGGATTGCTGATGAAGGAAAGAGGAAAAGCAGCAAGGCGTCTGTTCGAACTGGCGGAGCAGAACGGAAGCAGGGAAGCTGCAGAGGAGGCTATGGAGCAGCTCCAGGAGAATCTGACCGATAAGGAATCAGCCCGGGAGGCCTTTCAGAGACTTGAGCAGACCTATACAGATATTCTGGAGAAAACCGTGTACAGCCAGGATCCGAAAGAAAAGCTTGACCTTAGAGAGATGGGAAACCTGTTCAGGCAGATCTCCTTAAGCGGCAGGCTGGCCAGGGAAGAGAACTATGAAATTCCGGTAAAGATCGGTGAGGAAGTAACCTCTGTCAATCTCAGAATCATACATAACAGCAGGGAAGCGGGCAGAGTGACTGTAACCACGGAATCAGCTGTTTATGGCAGGCTGGCAGCCCAGTTCTCCATTTCTATTGGGAAAACAGAGGAGTACAGTCTGTCCGGCTATATGATCTGTGACAGCAGGGAGGCGCAGGGCATGCTGGAGTCCTCCTTAGAAAGCCTGAAAAAGACATTGGAGTCCTCCGGTATACAGACGGCAGGTCTGAATTGTATTTACAAGCCGGAGTTGGATCTGACAGCACTGTCGGGAACCTCCTGGATAAAGGAAGCAGAGCCGGGCATGGAAAATACCGGCACAGAGGTTTCTACCAGGAAATTATATGAAGCGGCAAAAATATTTATCGGATATATGCAGAAAGGTGAAGGGTTGAATCTATGAGAATTTGTTATAACGTATCGGCAATGATTGCCAATAATGCATTAAATAGAAATGATGACAAGCTTACCCAGTCCCTGAAGAGATTGTCTTCCGGTCTGAAGGTAGTGGAGGCCAAGGACAATCCGGCAGGAATGGCCATGGGAAAGAGGATGAATGCGCAGATTAAAGGAATTTCTGTGGCAACCCAGAACAGCAGCGATGCCATCTCTGTAATTGAAACGGCAGATGGGGCTTTGTCAGAAGTGCATTCTATCCTCCAGAGAATGAATGAGCTGTCTATCAGGGCCAGTACAGGTACCCTGTCAGATGAGGATCGTGAAAAGGTTCAGGATGAGGTGGAGCAGTTGCGCAGTGAGATCTCCAGAATTGCAAGGGATACTCAGTTCAATGGAGAGACCCTTTTGAACGGCAACTTTGACCTCAAGGGATATACAAATCAGGAGGACGTAAAGGTAGGCTATTATTCCGATTATGTAACCGCGGGAACCTATGGCATCACAGGCCTGACAGTACAGCTGGATGATAAGGGCGAGGTGAATGGCGCCGGATTGGTGGGAACTGCCGTTGCCGGCCTTCCGCTTGATACTGCAGTGGGCAATGGCAAGGTAGATGTGGAACTGCCTGCAGATGCAAAGGTAACTGAGGTAGTGGGAAATAAGATCAAGATAACCAGTGAGGCCAATTCCGACTTTGAAATTAATCTGAAGGTCTATGGTACGCCTAATGCCACTGTCAATATAAATAATATGAGGATGGACATTACCGGAATCGGTGCCATGACCATGCAGATCGGCGCAAATGAGGGACAGACATTGGATATCCGTATTCCTACGATCTCATTGGAAGAGCTGGATATAAAGAATTTAGATATGAGGACGGCAGACTCTGCCCAGGAGTCTATCAACAACATAAAATCAGCCATCCTGTATGTATCCAGTGCAAGAAGCCGCCTGGGAGCATATCAGAACCGTCTGGATCACTGTATCAGCAATCTTGACATCACCAGTGAAAACATGACAGCAGCATATTCCAGGATCATGGATGCAGATATGGCAGAGGAGATGACAGAATATACCACATTGCAGGTAATCGCCCAGTCCAGTATGTCCATGCTGGCGCAGGCAAATGAGAGGCCGGCGCAGGTGCTTCAGCTGCTGCAGTAGATAGGATAAGTGTATAAGGGGTCTTGGTCATATGACAAAAGAATTAAAGCAGAAGTATACACTCAAAATCACACAGGCAAATAAGACACAGCTCATTACCATTCTCTATGAAATGCTCCTGATATATACAGATGAGGCAGAGGAGGCATATGACAGAGAGGATCGGATGGAGTTTAGGGAGTCCATAAGAAAGGCCAGAGGATGTGTAAATGAGCTTCTGGGCTCGCTTAACTTTGAGTATGAGCTGGCAGCGAATTTTCTGCAGCTGTACCTGTATGTCAACAGGGAGCTGATCAAGGCAGAGGTGCAGAATCAGAAGGCTCCTCTGGAAAATGCGGAGAAGGTCATTAGAGGTCTCCATGGTGCTTATGAAAAGCTGGAAGTGATGGATACCTCCGGACCTGTCATGCAGAATGTACAGACCGTTTATGCAGGTCTTACTTACGGAAGGAATCATTTAAATGAGAATCTAGCCGATCAGGGCATTGACCGGGGATTCAGAGCTTAAATCTTCTTCAGGCAGCGAATTGATTTTCGCTGCCTGTTCCAATAAGAACTTATATCTTTTCAGAACAGAGTTTACTTCATATATATAGCAGTCAATCAGATCAGGATCCGTCACATTATCGAAGCCGGTATAGGCATCCTCCAGTGCCAGGCGGGTTTTATTCAGGTCGGCCAGAATACTGTTTTTTTGAAGTTCTTTTTGATTAATAGGCTGTGTTGGGTAAGTGGTTTGTTTAAAACATATTTTCATGTATAGCATGCTCCTTTCAAGGTCTGGAATTACCCAAATATTTCCTCTTTTTCTAAGTATAGACACAGTAGGGATAAATATTCATGTAATAAAAAAAAGTACAGGTCATATATTGTAAAACAGAAGCGGCTGAGAGAAAAGGAAATATGTAAATGAATAATTATATGGGCGGAATAATGATTGCAGCCTCCTGCGTTGTGGTGCTCTTGATTGGCTCGTTCAGGAGAAAAAAGGAGTGGATCATTAATTTTATATTGAGAACCGTGGCAGGTACCCTGTCAGTTTTTTTTATCAATGGATTTCTGATCTCTCAGGGAATATCCATTGCAATCGGTATCAATCTTATTACCATATTGACATCAGGATTGCTGGGATTTCCAGGGTTGATTATGCTGTATTGCATAAATCTCTATAAATTCCTATAAGTATTTAATAAAAAACTATTCATTGCCTAAAACCACTGGACAAAACAGGCTTTTTTATCTATAATTCAGTTAACAGTTCAAGATTATCAAATATCCGACTGGGATAAGCAGTATTACAATAAGAGGTCGGATAGTCCCGGAACAGATAGTCGTTCCAATTTTTCAAAAGGTATCTTTTATAAAATATGCAGAGAAAGGGATGATGTGTATTATTATCATTTTGTTTGTTATGCTCACAATAGCGGCTGTGACCGATCTCCTCTTTGACAAGGTTTATAATGAGTGGGTTCTTATTGGCGTAACCTGCGGACTGGCCGGTGCGCTATGTAACAATGGGGCGGAGGGGCTCCTGTGGGCTTTGATCTCTATGACAGCTCCGGTAATCCTGCTTTATCCCCTGTTTGTAATAGGAGGGCTGGGAGCCGGTGATATCAAGCTGCTGGCGGCAGCAGGATGCTTTCTTCCTGTAAAGGAAACAATTACATGTCTTGGTATTGCATTTCTGATCGGTGCAGTACTCTCTTTACTGAAAATGGCTGCGGAGGGTAATTTTCTGCAGCGGATACAGTATCTGCTATCCTATATTCTGGATGTTTTCAAGAGTGGAGAGTGGAAATTATATGAGCAGGATATGCAGGCTGCATTCCCTGACAGAAGACGCAGAAATGAAGGAAAGATACATTTCTCCCTGCCCATTTTGCTGAGTGTAGCCATATATAAAGGAGGGGTATTTTGATAAATAGAATTTTGGCTCTGTGTGACGAAGAAAAAACCTATCTTTATCACCTGGCAGAATATCTGGAAAGGAAAGAAACGCTGTCCTTTACCGTCCATGTGTTCACAGACTATGGACAGCTTGGAAGATTTCTGGAGAATAATGAAATAGAGGTGCTGCTGATTGCTGAAAGGGTATTTCGTGAGGAACTGCTGCTGCTTCCGGTTCGGCAGATCCTTATTCTGAATGAAAGCGGAATCACAGCAGGCAGCGGAATACAAAATATTAGTAAATATCAGTCCCGTGAAAATATTTTTCGCGCTTTGATGAATCATTACATGGGAGGTACGGAGGAGGTGCCCCGGAGAGTGGCAAGAGAGGGAAGGATGAAGCTGATCGGGTGCTATACCCCTATAGGCAGATGTCTGCAAACCACATTTGCACTTTCTATGGGACAGCTTCTTGCCGGAAAGAGCCGGGTGCTTTATCTGAATCTGGAAGGCTGCTCGGGTATGAATTATCTCCTTCCAAAAGAATGCTCATCAGATATAACGGATGTACTGTATTTTTTCGGCTGTGAAAGAGAGAAGCTGGCATTCCGAATGGCAGGCATAGTACAGGCCTTGAATGGAATGGATTATATCCCTCCGGCACGTTTTTGGAAGGATTTGCAGAGTATAAGTGGTGAGCAATGGATTCAGCTGTTCCGAGAGATAGAAGAGATTACAGACTATGAATACCTGATACTGGATCTGTCGGATCAGGTGAACGGCCTCCTGGAGATACTGAAGGAGTGTTTCCGTATATTTACCATAACCAGGCAGGAGGAGCATGCAGAAGCCAAGCTGAAGCAGTATGAGTCAGTGGTGCAGTCTATGAATTGTGAAGAAATAGCATTCAGGACAAGCAGGCAGAATCTGCCCATGTTTCAAAAAGTACCCTCAGATCCGACTCAGCTGATCCGGGGAGAAATCGCAGCCTATGTGAGGAAGGTGATAGAGGAGGAAATCTATGGGTACAGTAAAGGATGAATCAGGCCTGAATGCAAGGGAGTGCAGGGAAAGGCTGAGAAGGATGATATTGGACAGGCTGGATTTTTCCAGGGAGATGCGGGATGAGGAGATCAGGGACATTATAGATGACCTGATTATAAAAGAAAGCAAAGTCTCTGTAATAGATTTGAAGGATAGAAAAAAACTGCGTCAGGAGCTCTTCTATTCTATAAGAAAGCTGGATATTCTCCAGGAGCTGATTGATGACACCACCATAACTGAAATTATGATAAACGGTACGGAGGAAATTTTCATAGAACGTGATGGAAAGATTTCCGGCTGCGGTATGGGATTTGACAGCAGGGAAAAGCTGGAGGATGTTATTCAGCAGATTGCGGCCGGCTGCAACAGGACAGTAAATGAAGCTGCACCCATCGTAGATGCCCGGCTGGAGAATGGATCTAGGGTGAATGTAGTGCTGAGGCCCATAGCCCTGAATGGACCTATTCTGACAATCCGCAGATTTCCTGATAACCCTATCGCAATGGATGATCTGATAGAAATGGAATCCCTTACCAGGCAAGCGGCAGATTTTCTGGCTGCTCTGGTAAGGGCAAAATACAATATTTTTATCAGTGGGGGTACAGGCTCTGGTAAGACTACCTTTCTTAATGTACTTTCCTCCTATATCTCGGGAGATGAAAGGATTATAACCATAGAGGATAGCGCTGAGCTGCAGATCAGGGGGATTCCAAATATAGTAAGGCTGGAGACCAGGAATGCCAATGTGGAGGGCTGTAAGCCTGTTACTATCCGGGATTTGATTAAGACCAGCTTGAGAATGAGGCCGGACAGAGTAATTGTGGGGGAGGTCCGGGGAGGCGAGGCCATAGACATGATGCAGTGTCTGAATACAGGACATGACGGGTCTATGTCTACAGGTCATGCCAACAGTTCTGCAGACATGCTGAGCAGGCTGGAAACCATGGCACTGATGGGAATGGAGCTTCCTCTGCAGGCCATCCGGCGCCAGATTGCTTCCGGGCTGGATATCATTGTTCATTTAGGGCGGTTGAGAGATAAAACCAGACGAGTATTGGAAATTGTGGAGGTATTGGGCATGGAAGGCGGGGAAATTAAGACTGCTCCTCTGTTTATGTTCAGGGAGAAGGGAGAGGAGGGCACGAAGGTGCTTGGGACATTAGAAAAAAAAGGAGAGCTGAAAAATGATGGAAAGCTTAAAGCGGCGGGTATCCGTCTTTTACAGGAATGATATGGGCTTGGCAATAAGGAGGAAGGATCGGCTGAGGTATATGCTGGAGGGCTGTCTTCTGATGCTGCTTCTTTCATTGTTCTTTTACCGTTCCTTATGGGCATTGCCTTTTTTATCCCCCCTTTATTTTCTGTACTGCAGAGAAAGAAAAAAGTTTTTAAAAAGAAAATACGAAAGGGAAACCACAATGCAGTTTAAGGATGCCATATTGGCACTGGCAGCCAATCTGAGGTCCGGCTATTCCGTGGAGAATGCCTTTAAACAGGCTTACAGAGACATGGAGCTTTTATATGGCAGGGAGAGTATCATTTGCAGAGAATTTTACAGCATGATCATGGGGCTTGGAAATAACCTGATTCTGGAGGAAATGCTGTATGAGTTTGGAAGACGGAGCGGGGCAGAGGACATCAGGGAATTTGCAGAGGTTTTTGCAGCAGCAAAAAGAAATGGCGGCAATCTGACTGAGATCATCGAGAGAAGCGCAGCCATAATCTCTGATAAGGTGGAAACGGAAAAGGAAATTGAGGTATTACTCAGTGCCAGGAGAATGGAGCAGAAGATCATGAATATGGTGCCTTTCGGGATCTTATTTTACATAAGCGCCACTTCGGCAGGATATTTTGACATTCTGTACCATAATATACCGGGAATCCTGATTATGACAGCTTGTCTGGGTACCTATGCCGGAGCTGTCTTCCTGTCAGGAAAAATAGTAAATATCCAGATATAAGGCTGAGCAGGAGGGCTCCGAGCTTTGGAAGGAGGGTGGTTGTAGGTATGATGATACTGTATGTGCTGATAGCAGTTCTGTATGCTGTTTTGTGGGTGGCATCTGTCAGATTTGGAGACTGTCCCGGAGACAGAAGCGGATTTGGCCGAATGGCAGAGTATGCTTATATTTTTTTAAGAAAAAAAGGTATGTGCCAGAGCAGAGAGGTGAGAGAAGGACTGTGTGCAGTATGTCCGGAGATGGAAGCCGGGAGGCAGGAGGAGCATCATCTCAGAGAGTATTATGTAAAAAAGCTTCGTTTTGTACTTTTAATGGTTTTTATGGGAAATCTGTCTGCTGCCTGTCTGTGCATTGCCGGCAGGCTGGAAAGCAGTCTGGAGGAGGGCAGGTATATTGACAGGAACAGCTATGGGCTGGGAAGCGAGGAAGCGGATTTACGGGCAGAAATCACCGGAGGGGAGAAAAAAAGTGAGGAGTTTAGGATTGTGATTGAGGAGCAGCAGTATGAGGAGGCCGTGATACGGAAGATGGCAGAGGAGGTCAGGGACATTCTGCCGGATGCTGTATTAGGCAGTAATGTTTCCCTGGAGGAGGTGAGAAGCGACTTAAACCTGCCGGACAGTGTGGAGGGATATCCTTTTCGAATTACCTGGGAAAGCGATAACTATGCCCGCATATATTCTGACGGCAGTGTCATGAATGAAGGGCTTGAGAAAGGAGGTGAGGCTGTAAGGCTGACGGCAATACTGAGCTGCGGTACTTATAGGGAAGAGCTGATGGTTCCTGTCCATGTGTATCCGCCGATGTATTCACAGGATGAGCTGCTTAGGAGAAAGATATATGAGGCATTGGTTGAGCAGGAAAAGGCAGACAGAAGCAGAAAGGAGATTCGGCTTCCGGAAAAAGTGGATGGGAAAACTCTGATATGGAGCAGGAAACAGGAAGACAGCAGCGGATATTTGCTTTTCTTGGCAGGGATCGGCGCGGCAGCAATGTATCTGTCGGGAGACAAGGAGCTGAGAAAGAAAGTCAGCAGGAGAAATCGTCAGATGTTGTCCGACTACCCACAGCTTGTTACCAGATTTATTCTGTACCTGGGAGCCGGTATGACCATGAGGAATGCCTTCAGAAAGATTGCTTTTGATTACAAAAAGGGACGGGAGGAAGGAGGGCACCGTTATGTTTATGAGGAAATGCTGCTTACCTGTCATGAGCTGGACAGCGGAATTTCTGAGGCTTTGGCATATGAACATTTCGGAAAGAGATGCAGGCTGCCACAGTATAATAAATTTGCCAATTTGCTGGCTCAAGGTCTGAAAAAGGGCAGCAGCGGACTGCTGGAGGAGCTTCGGCATGAATCAAAAATTGCCTTTGAGGATCGGAGAAACCTGGCGAAAAAGCTGGGCGAGGAGGCTGGGACAACACTTCTTCTGCCCATGATGCTGATGCTTGGCATAGTTATGGTATTGATTATGATACCTGCATATTTTAGTTTTTCGATTTAAAGTTAAAAGGAAGGAGTAGTGTTCAATGATGAAGAATGGACTAAAGAATTTCAAAGATTTTATTTTAGAAGAAAAAGGGCTTGGGACTGTAGAAATTATCCTGATCCTCGTGGTTTTGATAGGCCTTGTACTTATTTTTAAGAAGCAGCTTCGTTCCCTGGTGACAGATGTATTTAATAAGATTACGGAAGACAGCAATGCGGTCATGTCATAAAAAGGGCTATCTTACTCTGTATTTGTCGCTGTGTCTGACGCTGATTTTGTCTTTTGTCCTGACAGTACTGGAGGGTGCAAGGCGCAGTACTGTCAGGATGGAAGGAGAGTGTGCGGCAGACATTGGGATGAACAGTATTCTGGCAGAGTATCACAGGGAATTATTGGAGCAATATGATCTCTTGTTTGTGGATATGTCGTATGGAACGTCCATGCCGGAAATAGAAAATACTGCGCAGCATCTCAGAGCTTATATACAGAAAAACGCAGAGAGCACCAGCATGGGGATGGTTTCCCCCAGAGACTGGCTGGGCCTTTCTGTGGATAAGGCCCGGATCATGGAGATTTCCATCGCTTCTGATGCAGGGGGCAATGTGATGAAGCGGCAGGCATTGGAATACATGAAGAGCTTTTCTGCAGAAGGGATTCTGGTGGAGTTGCTGGACAAAACTGCGGTGATGGATACCCTTGGCTTTGACAGCAGGGATATCACCGCAGAGCGCAGCGAGATACAGTCTCAGATAGAAAGGACAGAGCTGCCTTTGACGGAGGATGAAAACGGACAGCAGATAGAAATGGAACTGAATAATCCGGCCGATCATGTTAATCGATTCAGAAACAGCTTTCTTCTAGGATTGATCTTAGGCGATACCTCTCCCATTTCAGGAAATGTTGTCCGTCAGGAGGATTATATATCACAAAGGGCGAAAATAACAGGGAATGGACTTGCTCCTGGTTATAAGGAGCCGGGAGGGGCGGCAGATGACCTGCTGTTTGACTGCTATCTTTTTGATAAGTGCGGCTGGTATGGAAATGAGAGGGAGAAGTCCCTGTTGAAATATCAGATCGAATACATAATAGCAGGCAAAGCCTCAGATATGGAGAATCTGGAGCAGGTAGCAAAAAGGCTTGTAGGATGGAGGGAGGTAGCAAATGTTGTATATCTGTTTTCTGACGCCGTCAAATGCGGTGAGGCAGAGGCCTTGGCCAATAGCCTTACTGCAGTGCTCCTGGTACCTGAGCTGGCACAGCCGGTTAAATATGCGATCCTGTTTGCCTGGGCATATGTGGAAAGCCTTACAGATGTAAAATGTCTGCTGCAGGGAGGAAGGGTTCCGCTGATCAAAACCTCGGCTGACTGGAGGACGGATCTGGACAGTGTCCTGGATTTTTCAGGAGAGCTTTCAGCATCAGGGGACGGAGGAAATGGCATGGATTATAAGGATTATTTGAGAGTTATGCTGTTTCTGGAAGGGAATGTCCGTAAAAATATGAGAGCCATGGATCTTATGGAAATGGATATCCGGCAAACTCCGGGCAATTCCCAATTCCGAATGGATGCCTGTTTTGAAAGCTTTCTGGCTGAGATGTCGATTTCCAGTGCCTTTGGATACAGACTGGATCTACAGAAACGATATGGTTATCATTAAACAGAGCTATACCCAAAATACAGGAAGGAGAAAAAGAACGATGTCCTCTTTTCGGAGTCTGAAAAGTAACTATAAAACATTAATTAAAACATTAATTTCTCCGGGCAAAAATCTATTTTATCATCACATCTTAAAACACAGGTCTTTTATTGCCGAAAAGAGGATGTCGTTCTTTTTCTCCTTCTGCCCTCCTGCATTAAAAGCAAGCATGGCAGTGGAGGCAGCAATAGCCGTACCTCTTTTTCTCTTCTTTTTTATGAGCATCCTATTTGCCTTCGATGCACTTCGACTGCACGGAAATCTTATGGCAGCCTTGCATCAGACGGGAAATCGGATGGCACTTTATGGGTATGCATACCGTCAGTTGAGTGCAGGGGAGGAGGCATTGCCGGGAGGGCTGGGCTCTTTCATGTTCTCAGAGGGCTATGCCCGGAAGGAGGTTATTGATTATCTCGGGGCAGAATATCTGGATCATACCTGTCTGGCGGCAGGAACCAGGGGGCTTCATTTTTTAAGGTCATCAGTAATGCAGGAAAATGAAGTGATAGAGCTGGTGGCTTCTTACAGAGTGCAGCCTTTTATTACATTTTTTGGATTAACAGATTTTCCAATGGAAAACAGATACTATGGAAGAGCCTGGACGGGATATGATGTAGAAGGCAGAAATGAAAGCGGAGAGGAGGATGTCCTGGTTTATGTTGCAGAGAATGGTACAGTATATCATATTTCCCGGGGCTGTACCTATCTTAATCCGTCAATAGAAGCAGTGGCTCATGCTGCCGTGGGCAGTATGAGGAACGAAAATGGAGAGAAATATTATTCCTGCGACAGATGCAGTACATATGCATATCAGGCAGTGGTATATATAACCAGACAGGGGAATAGGGTTCATGGTTCCGTGGACTGCTCCGGTTTAAGGCGGACTGTCCATGCAGTCAGGCTGTCTCAGATAAAAGGAAAGGGAAGGTGTACAAAATGTGGGTAATTGCCGGCAGCTTTATGGCAGTATGCTCGATTATTGATATAAAGAAAAAGGAAATTCCGCTGCCCCTGATTGGATTCTTTGCGGCAGCAGCCGTAGTCTGTTCCGTAGTCTTTGGAGCAGGGGGATGGGAGGCATTTCTTTTTTCTCTGATCCCGGGAAGCTGTCTGCTGCTCCTTGGCCTGTGCACCAGGGAAAGCATCGGCTATGGAGACGGTCTTCTGGTTCTTGTTTTGGGAATCATATTGGGGCCGGAAAAATGTCTGATGACAGTGGGGACAGGGCTGGCAGCTTCGTCAATTTATGCATTGGCTTTGTTGGTTTGCCGTAAAGCCGATGGAAGGAGCAGGCTTCCGTTTGTGCCCTTTTTAACGTTAGGATTGGGGGTTACATTTATTGTATGGAATAAAATGTAGGAAGGTGGGGGGATTTTTTACAGTAGAGGCTGCAGTGATCGTTCCCCTTACTATTTTTCTTTTTTGCTTTCTTTTTTATCTGACATTTTATTTGTACAACAGATGCGTCGTTTCGCAGGATGCCTATCTGTTGGCATTCAGGGGAAGCTTGCATTGTCATTTGTATCCGGAAGAAATAGAGCAGTATGTACTGGAACAGAGCGAGCTGAAGATGGGAAGAAAGTATATTGCTCTGAACGGACTGATCAGTGCAGTGGAAGCAGATGCTGAAAAAGTAACAGTAAAAGCCACAGGCGGGATGAAGACATCTTTTACCGGTCAGTTTCTCCATCAGCAGTACTGGAATCTGTCGATAGAGCGGGAAGCGGGGAAAATGTGTCCCGCAGAATTTATAAGAACGGCCCGGCTGATGAAAAAAATTCATGATGGGCAGATAAACAGTAAGGAAAAATGAAAGGATCAGCAGATTTTGTATTATGCAGAAAATATGGGGACTTTGGAAGGAGCGTGGTTACAGAAATGTTAAATATAAAATATCATAAGGACCTGAATCATAATTATATGATCATCAAAGCTGATATAGATGGACAAAAACCGAATTATCAGCACAGAATGATAACAGATAACAGGATTAAGCATCTGTTATCCTGTAAAATCAAATATGTAGATGGGAAAACCCACTTTTATTATGAAATTAGTTCAAGGCAAAGCCTTCGGTCTTTATTTGAAAGAAAAGCACTGGGGTATGAACAGCTTTTTCATCTTTTTGAGCAGATTGGAGAGGCGTCCCGGGAACTGGAAAATTTTATGCTTGACAGCCGGTGTCTGGTCTTGCATCCGGAGCATATCTATGTGGAGCCTGAGACGGAAGAATATTTTTTTCTGTATTATCCAGATTATGCAGAGTCAGGAGCTGAAAATACTGATTATGCCTTATTGGCTGAGTTTTTGGTAGAGAGAGTGGAGCATGAGCAGGAGGAAGCGGTTTCAGCAGCATACAGGGTTTATGAGCTGATCCAGGATGGCACACTCATCCTGTCTGAAATTTTTAAGATTTTCGATATGTCAAAAGCAGAAAAAACTGAGGGAGAAGAAGCAGAGCCTGTGCAGGAAGAAGTCAAAGTACTTTGGGAGGGGGAGGAAAAGGCTGCAGGAAATGAGTGCACTTGTGAAGATGAAGACAGGCAGGCGGCGCGTAGCCTATGGCCGTCGGGAGTTGTGGCTTTTCTCTGTATGGCAGGTGCAGCGGGCATTTTCTGTCTGTTGTATTACTGCCCTTTGTCAGAACGGGAGAGGCTGCTGTCCACAGTGGGGATTATACTCTTAACACTTCTGTCAGCGTTATTTTTACTATATTTCATTGTTAATATTATAAAATATCAGAAGTGTCATGTCCAAGGCAGGGGGGCAGGCGGTGCGATGGAAGAAAAGGTCATGTTTTCAAAAAGAGGCGGGTGTACCGAGCAGAACTCATATAGCGGACATCCCCTCCCTGAGCCTGCAAAACCGGCAGAGCAGCCGGAGGAATATGGAAATACGGTTTTCATGGAGTCATCCTTATGCAGAAAGGAAAATAAGCTGTATGGAACGAATAAGGGGAACAAATATCACATAGACCTGGATCGCCTTCCATGTACGGTAGGAAAACTGGCAGGCAGTGTGGATGTGGTAATCAGGGACAGTACTGTCAGCCGTATACATGCCAGATTCACCGAGAGGGAATCAGGAATATACGTGACGGATTTAAATTCTACGAATGGTACGTTTAAAAATGGACTTCGCCTGGATCCGAATGAGACGGTACTCATTGAACAGGGAGACGAGCTGAGATTCGGCAAAATGACATTCTGCTATAGATGAGCATTGACAGCCACAAAAGGAAATGCTAACCTTTACCATAACACATACTATTTTTTGGTTGAATGGGAGAGGATATGGTACAACAGCAGCTGGCTGATTTTCTGATGGAGGAAGGATACCGGGAGGTTCCTTCCAATCTGCCGGAATTCACGATATATTTCCTGATGGAAAATAATTATGTAAATGTTCTTCATGTGATCAACTATCAGAAAAATATGTATATTACCGAGGATCAGCATTTGCATATGAAAGAGAAGATAAAGCTGTTTTTTGCAGAAAAGGGAATAAAGGAGGTTCATATACTTTCTCTGATTATCTGCGGAGATCTGAATAAAGCCAGTCAGTTCTGTACGGGAGATGCCCTGACCTGGGTAATAGATCCCTATTGCAACCGCCTTGTCATTTTTGAAAACCAGGTTGGCGAATTTTATGGCATGCGGAATAAGCTGGAAAATTTTTTGAACAGGCTTCCTGATGAAGCACAGAATGAAAGGCCGCGGGATCCGGCCAGGTGGATTCCATATATGACGATATCCTTAGTGGCAATAAATGTACTGATTTTTATCATATGTACATTTACTGATGATTTGTTATATAATATAGGTGCTTTCAGCGCACGTGGCTTTTTGGAAGAAAAAAAATATTACAGGATATTGACCAGTATTTTCTTGCACTGGGATCTTCAGCATCTGGCAGGCAATATGCTTGTCCTATACTATTTGGGAGAGGTAGTTGAAAAGCATTTTGGGCGTGTGGGTTATTGCCTCATTTATCTGGTATCAGGAATCAGCGGTAATTTCTTGTCTATGCAGCATGAGCTGCATATGGTGTCCAATATTCGTTCTGTCGGCGCCAGCGGGGCAGTTTTTGGTGTAATGGGTTCATTAGTCATTATGGTGTTCCGTTACAAAGGACGTCTGAAACAGATAAATATGGGAAGGCTGGTCTTTATGATCGCATATTCCCTATACAGCGGATTTACAGCCGGCAATGTAAATAATGCCGCGCATGTGGGGGGCTTGGTAGGCGGCATTGTCTCAGCGTCTGTAGTCCAGCTATGGGAACTGATGAAGGAAAAATTAAGCAGAAATGAGGGAAGACATGAAAATTAATATTTATTACGGCGGAAGAGGTCTCATCGATGATCCTACTTTATTTGTAATAAACAAAATGCAGGAGGTATTGGAAGAACTTCGGGTAGAGGTGAAGAGATTCAATTTACAGGAGCTGAAAAACAGCATCACCACCCTGCCCCAGACTCTCAAGGAGGCGGATGGCATTATTCTGGCTACGACCATAGAGTGGCATGGAATAGGAGGATACATGCAGCAGTTTCTGGATTCCTGCTGGCTGTATGGCGACAAAGAAAAGATAAGCACTACCTACATGTGTCCGGTAGTAATTTCAACCACCTACGGAGAGAGGGAGGGAAAGCTGGATCTGCTTTCTGCCTGGGAGATCCTCGGAGGAAGACCCTGCAGCGGAGTCTGCGGCTATATAGCAGATATCTCTATTATGGAGGATAATAAGGAATATATTGCCCTGATAGAGAAGAAAGCTGAAAATATGTACCGGACTGTCAACCAGAAAATTGTCAGCCTTCCGGCTAGTAATCAGGCAATCAGACAGATGGTTTCCAGAACCCAGATTGATCTGACTCCACAGGAGTCTGAACAGCTGTCCAGGTATGCTTCAGATGATAAATATGTACAGCAGCAAAAGGAAGATATCCAAGAGCTGACCTGTATGTTCAGAGATATGATGGGAAATGTGGAAATGGAAGAAAGCGAAGGGATTATTGCCGGGTTCCAGCAGCATTTCAAACCTGGGGCAGGAGTGAAATGCAATTACAGGCTTGTCATTGGGGGAAAGAAAAATCTTATTATTCGTGTGTACGGTACAGAGCTGGAATGCACTTTTGGCAACCTTGAGCATGCAGATGTGGAGCTTCAGCTGGAGCGAAGGGTTTTGGATGAGATTATGAATGGCAGGATGACTTTCCAGAGGGCATTTATGTCAGGAGAAATGAAAATGAAAGGAGATTTTAAAGCACTCCGTGCATTGGATCAGATTTTTGTATTTGATTGATTTATGGAAAGGAAATGATGAAGTGGTGAAGAACTATGAGAGATGAGAATTGTATTTTTTGCCGGATAGCAAATGGGGAGATCCCATCCAAGACCTTATATGAAGATGAAGAATTCAGAGTAATATTGGATTTGCAACCGGCTACCAGAGGGCATGCTTTGATTCTGCCAAAAGAGCATCATCGTAACCTCTATGATTTGCCTGATGAGACTGCTTCAAGGGTGATGGTCCTGGCGAAGAGGATGGCAGTTCGGATGAAGGATAAATTAAACTGCCATGGCTTTAACCTGATTCAGAATAATGGGGAGGCTGCAGGGCAGACGGTATTTCATTTTCATCTGCATCTGATTCCCCGTTATGAAAATGATGGGCAGACATTGGGTTGGAAACCGGTGGAAAGCACTGAGGGAGAACTGGAAGAGGTTAAAGATATTATCATAGGATAAGGACGGCCTTGTATTATATATAAAGCTGCGGGGCTTTGGAAGGAGCGTGGTTCTGGATATGAGGACAATAAAGGTATCAGAGATAGCAGACAATATTAAGGAAATGTGTATAGAGGCCAACCATTTTCTCTCAAAGGATATGCAGGAGGCTCTTCATAAGTCTGCGGCAGAAGAGAAAGCACCGCTTGGAAAGCAGATACTGTGCCAGCTCAGGGAAAATCTGCAAATCGCGGGTGAGGAAATGATCCCAATCTGTCAGGATACAGGGATGACAGTGATTTTTATGGAGATAGGACAGGATGTGCATTTTGACGGCGGTGTATTGGAAGAGGCGGTTCAGGAAGGTGTCCGGCTGGGATACAGAGATGGCTTCCTCAGAAAATCAGTAGTTAAAGATCCGCTTATCAGGGAAAATACCAGGGACAATACACCTGCAGTGGTTCACTATGAAATAGTAACCGGGGACAAGGTAAAAATAACTGTGGCACCAAAGGGATTTGGAAGTGAAAATATGAGTCGGGTATTTATGCTGAAGCCATCGGATGGAAGGGAGGGGGTCAAAGCGGCAGTGCTCACTGCAGTTAAAGAGGCAGGACCCAATGCCTGTCCGCCCATGGTGATAGGGGTAGGGATAGGGGGAACCTTTGAAAAATGTGCTCTTATGGCCAAAAAGGCTCTGACCAGGCCGGTGGATGCCGGATCCGATATTCCCCATATAAAAGAACTGGAAGAGGAGCTGTTGGCAGAAATCAATAAAACTGGCATAGGGCCGGGGGGATTAGGCGGAAGTACAACAGCATTTGCAGTAAATATTAATACATATCCTACGCACATTGCCGGGCTGCCTGTGGCAGTCAATATATGCTGCCATGTGAACAGGCATACAGTAAGGGTGATTTAGCCTGCTTTGTACCTGGCATAAATGTAATGCAGGAGTGGAGGAAATTCAGGAATTTTTGCAGATCATAAGAAAGGCACGGTGATTAACGATATGGATCGATACATAAATGCCCCAATGAGCAAAGAGGATATTCAGACATTGAGAGCAGGCGACTATGTATACATTACAGGGACGATTTATACGGCAAGAGATGCCGCTCATAAGAGAATGTATGAGGCTATGGCGGAAAAAGAAGCTTTGCCGCTGGATCTTAATGGCAATATCATATATTATATGGGGCCGTCTCCTGCAAGGGATGGCCGCCCTATTGGTTCGGCTGGACCTACAACTTCCAGCCGAATGGATAAGTATACACCGGCTTTCCTGGACAGAGGGCTGAAGGGGATGATCGGCAAAGGTAAGCGTTCCGAAGAGGTCAGGGATGCGATTGTGAGTAACGGGGCAGTTTATTTTGCAGCTGTAGGAGGGGCGGGAGCGCTTTTGTCGCGATCCATAAAGCATTCAAAAGTGATAGCTTATGATGATTTGGGAACAGAGGCGATCAGGGAGCTTCAGGTTAAAAATTTTCCGGTTATCGTTGTAATTGATGCGGAAGGTAATGATCTGTATGAGACGGTCATCAAGGAATTTAGTATGTAGGAAGATTTAGGCAATGAATAGAATTATTATGATGGTGCTGCGTTTGTTTTTGAAAGCTCCGCTGTACTTTTTTCAGATCTGGTGGTATGCAAAAAGCAGAAAGGCAGGGTCACGGGAAGCGTATGCGTGCGTAAAAAAAGTAACCATAGCTGCCAATAGGGCTGGCAGGGTTAAAATAGAATCCTATGGATTGGAAAATATCCCAAAAGAGAATGGTTTTATTTTCTTTCCTAATCATCAGGGGCTATACGATGTGCTGGCTGTTTTGGAATCCTGTCCGGTGCCGTTTGCCTTCGTGATAAAGAAAGAAGCGGCGGATGTGATTCTGTTAAAGCAGGTGGTAGGGGCATTAAAATCTATCTCTATTGACAGAGAGGATATCAGGCAGTCTATGAAGGTTATTCAGCAAGTGACGGAAGAAGTAAAGAATGGCAAGAATTTTCTTATTTTTGCAGAGGGGACCAGAAGCAGGAACGGTAATAAATTATTGGATTTCAAAGGAGGCAGTTTTAAAAGTGCGGTTAAGGCAAAATGTCCCATCGTTCCCTGTGCATTGATTGATTCCTTTAAGCCCTTTGATGAAAAATCAATCCAGCCTGCCACTGTAAAAATAGTTTATCTGCCGCCAATGTACTATGAAGATTACAAAGAAATGAAAACAGTAGAAATTGCGGCTGAAGTAAAAAGCCGAATTGAAAAAGCCATAGAGGAGCATGCTGCTCTGTAAAACAAGGGTGAAAAGAAAAAGTATAAAATATATTAAAAAAATAATTGACAAACCATCCTGTCTTATGTATAATAACTCTTGCATCGCTGAGAGATGCGAGAGTGAAAGAGAAGTAACCGGCAGCAGTCAGTGTTACTAATCAATTCAGGCTGTGGAGAAATACTCAAGAGGCTGAAGAGGCGCCCCTGCTAAGGGTGTAGGTCGTTCACGCGGCGCGAGGGTTCAAATCCCTCTTTCTCCGTTTGTTATACCATGATAATGTCATGAAAACTGATTAATTTGATTTAAAAAGTGCTTGACAATAAGAAAAAAGTTGGTATAATAAGTAATTGCTGAAACAACAGCAAATAAGTTTGAAAATAAAATAAAAAAAGTCTTGACAAACAAAAACAGAAGTGATAAGATATCAGAGTTGCTTCTGAAGAAGATTCGAAGATGCAAGCTTCGAATCAAAGTCGAAAAAGATAATTCAATTTATTTTCAGAACGACAGGAACCTTGACAAATAAACAGTAATGCAACCCTGAAAATTCCAGAAAAGATCCTTTCGGATCTTGGAAATTCAGAAGAACAAGTGCAGAAGCACAACCCAAAAACAGTAAAAAACGGGAAAAACGAGCAAGCAAGTCAAACTTGCCAGCCAAGTTTTGTACCGGTGATTAAACTTAAACATGAGAGTTTGATCCTGGCTCAGGATGAACGCTGGCGGCGTGCCTAACACATGCAAGTCGAACGGGG
>JALESH010000049.1 GCA_022781985.1 Lachnospiraceae bacterium
GTTTTCATAGGCATAATCCAGCTTCTGTCCGTTTTCATCCTTTAAAACTCCCAGGATAACAGCAAGGTCACTGCCGTCCGCCTGCAGCCTGAGATTGTCTGCCACTGCTGACTCACCATAGGTTTTGTAGTGCTGAGAGGTGTAGGAGTTTTTTGTGGCATTGACCAATTCGAAGACAGCCTGGGAAGGAACTTCATAGGAGGAAGCATACCGAATATCCTCCGCCAGCCTGTTCCCTTCCTCGTCATAGCTTACCGCAATAAGTCTGGAGCCTGCCTCCCAGACCACATGATCCCATCTGAAAAGCCCCTGGCGCAGACGTGAAAGAAATCAGGATCCTGAGAATAATGGGCTGTACGCACAAAATTCATGCCCAGATCATATTTCAGCGTATAGGCATCCTTTTCATACAGCTTTTTGGTGCCGGAATTTCCGATATAGGAAAACTGCTGGTTCCTGTTGATCCCCCACAGCTTCAGCGGTCTGTCGTTGAGCAGGATCTGCTGGTCATCTTCCGCTGTCAGCACCCTGTCCTTTGCACTTTTGCCTGTGGAAGACACCCAGCGCAGACCCGTTCTGGTTTGCAGGCTGTCCAGCTTCACCCCCTCTGCTGAGAGGGTAGTATCCACGGTATACAGGTAAGGAGTCTGGGGATCCCAAAGCTGCGGATCCTCCACCCTTATGGAAAGCTCTGCGGTCTCATAAGCTCCCCCTTCCATCTGCAGAACTGCCTCCCCCCCATGCAGCCAGCCTGCCGTCAGCATCCTTCAGCTCAGTCCTTACGGTGACCGGATAATCGTCAGTGTAGCCATTGGCCACCTGCACCCGTCCTTTGAGCAATACCGGCTCTCCCTCCTGATAGGTCTCTGTCCCGATCTTTTCTGTCCAATAGAACACAGAGTCCAGATAGAGAGGATCCGTGATCTCCATCCTGGCATCTCCGTGAAGCCCTCCCATCCAGTGGAAATCATCATTGGAGGGCGGAAGAGAGTCTCTGTGATAAGTGCTGTCCACCTGTACTGCAAGCACATTATCATAATCTCCGCAGGTGATATAATCCGTAACATCAAAGGAAAAATCTGTGAAGGTTCCCTTTGCCGTTCCCACATATGCACCGTTTACATAAACCTTATTGATCTGACCGCCACCGTCAAAGGAAATGACAAGCCGCTTTCCCTCTTCCTCCTCAGGTATGGTAAAATGTCTGCGGTACCAGGTCACCTTCTGCCACTCTGAGACATCAGGATAAAACACATCATATTCTCCCAGGGAGTGGGGCAGGGAAACCGCCTCTGCGTCGGACTCATCATAGCCAATCTCTTTAGCCTCCTCCTCAGCCGTATCAAAAACAGCCAGTTCGTATTGAAATTAAGCTCCTGTCTGTCATTTTCTTTCAGACCGGCAGCCTGCAGATGTGCCGGTTCGGCATAGACTGTTGTACCCCAAGAGCCTCCGGTCAAAACCACAGCAAGGCACAAAAACTTTGCTATTCTTTTCTTCATTTTTTTCTCCTTTTAGCCAGTGATATGACAATGCACATAACTTTTCGAAAATTATCAATATTCATATCATTAATGACAGTATTTGCTTAAATAGTAGGGTAGAATTTTCAGCAAGTCAATATATTAAAAGACGAAAAATTGATAATTGGAACTATTACTAAAACCCATTGTCATTTTTTATACGAAATTCACAAACACAAACATGAAATTCTCTTAAAGCCTACCAAGAAAAGCCTTTTCGTTGTATAATAAGCCCAACCTGTTTTTGTTTGCTGCATACTGGGGAAAGAAGAAGGAGAGTCATAAAATAATGAAAAAATTTGATGTGATCGCATTGGGTGAGCTTTTAATTGATTTTACCGAAAATGGAACAAGCCGGCAGGGCAATCCATTATTGGAAGCAAATCCGGGAGGTGCTCCCTGCAATGTATTGGCCATGCTGAACAAATTGAATAAAAAGACCGCCTTTATCGGTAAGGTCGGCCGGGATTCCTTTGGAAATATGCTTAAGGAGGCTGTCCTGAAAAGCGGCACAGATGTCACGAATTTATTGTTGGATGAAACTGTCCCTACTACTCTTGCATTTGTACATACCCTTCCTGACGGGGACAGGGAGTTCAGCTTTTACAGAAATCCCGGCGCAGACATGATGCTCAAAAAGGAGGAAGTATCAGAGGAACTCATTCAATCCGGTAAAATCTTTCATTTCGGTACGCTATCCTCCACCCATGACAAAGTGCGTGAGGCAACACGGTATGCCATTGAAATTGCAAAATCCAATAAATTGCTGATATCCTTTGACCCCAACCTGAGGATCCCGTTGTGGGATTCCCTTAAACGGGCAAAAGAAGAAATCGAATATGGGCTGTCACGGTGTGATGTGCTGAAAATTTCGGATAATGAACTGGAGTTTATGACAGGCACAGCAGACTATGATAAAGGGATGGAAATACTGCGTCAGAAATATGAAATCCCGGTGGTTTTTTTGACCCTGGGGAAAGAGGGCAGCCGTGCATATTTCCGGGATTGGATGGTGGAAGAGCCCACCTTCCTACAGCAAGGCACCATAGAAACAACCGGTGCCGGAGATACTTTTACAGGCTGTGCACTGGGGTATCTTTTAGACAATGGAATCCATGCTTTGACTAGGGAAAAGCTGCACGAGCTGTTAAAATTTGCAAATGCCGCAGCTTCCATCATTACGACCAGAAAGGGAGCATTGAGGGTAATGCCTGAGAAGGAGGAAATCATGGCATTTATAAACAGCAGGGAGTAACCGCTTCCGCTTTTTATATATTTTATATATTTTTGAGGAAAACTGTGGTTATTCAAATCCCTCCCGTTTTCCTCAAAAGATAAATTATCTTGGCAAAGAATCTGCCACACAGAGGGACCCATACCCCACCCGGGCATTAGGATAGACCGTCTCTCCCCGTAGCGGTCTGGCTCCCTTTCGCAGATAGGCCCTCACCTTTTCTCCATACAGATAGGGATCGTTCCCCTTGATGATGCCCCACTCCATCATCAGCGCTGCTGCCCCGGTCACAAAAGGCGCAGCAAAGGAGGTTCCTGTCACGCTCCTGCTGCCGCCCCGGCCGTCACTGATCGTCACATCCACTCCAGGCGCCACCAGATCCGGCTTGATCCTCTCATTGGACACCAACTCCTCCAGGTTGTTCACCAGGACGATGCCCCGACCGGAAAAATCCGCATAGGCATCGTAGATGCTGCTGTAGGCACCTACTGTTATCACCTTTCCCGCAGTAGAGGGAATCGTATAGGTGACCTCGGGTGTAGGCTGAAAAAAACGGGTGCCGCTGTTCAGCACTGCGCTTGAGGGCAGATAAAAAAAATAATTTCCTGTAGCAATCTTTATCGGCTCCAGTTGGAAGGTCCAGACTCCGGAGTCGATATAAGTCTGCCCCGGAATAAAATCAAAATAAATTTCCTGATTTACCGAATAAGGCGATGGCTCCCCTACATAGATGAGCAGCTCTGTCTGTTCCATGGAAAGGCGCAGAGTCCCCTCCCTTCCAGTCTCCACTACCTGCCTCTGGCCGCCGGGCGAAATCAGGGTAATACGAAAGGTATCCGCATATTCCTTCCATAGCTGGACATTCACTGAGCGTTCATAGGGTGCCACAGACAGCTCTACCCTGGTCATACCGCTCACCCTGCCTGCCGTATGCCCTCCTGCTGCCCCCTCGTTTCCGCTGCCCACACAGATCACATTCCTGCCGATCTCCGATACGTTATCCAAAAATCTCTCTAACAAAGAAGTACCGTCATGAGCGCCATAGGTATTGCCAAAGCTTAAATTAATGGCTACAGGCTTTGCCAGCTCCACTGCCTTTCGCACCACATAGGTCATGGCCCGCATCAGCTCTGTTGTTCTGGTAAAAGAGCCCTCTATCGGCATGCCCAGCTTCACCACGATCAGTCCGGCTTCCGGAGCTACCCCTACATATCTGCCGTCTGAAGACTGCCCGTTTCCTGCCGCAATAGCAGCCACAGCGGTACCGTGACCGGTAATATCCCGGCTTGGAAGACGTAGAAATACCTCCTCCCCCTTCTCCGCCAGAGCCTCATTGATCTGGTTCTCATCAAATTCCACCCCTATGCCAAAACCCTCCGGCGCCAGAAATCCTCTGCTTTCGTCCTGATCCAGCGACTGATCCCAGAGATAGAGGATACGGCTGCTTCCATCCCTGTTTCTGAAATCCATCCTGGCATAATCAATACCGGAATCAATCACCGCCACCAACGTACCCCTTCCGCTCAGATAAGGCTCTCTCAGTGTAACCGGAGGTATGCAGGAGGCCTCCTTCTCCTGCTGCATGGCAAAATACAGACTCTTTGGCATCTCTACATATTCTACCTCCTCCAGCTCCACGAAGGAGGTAATCAGATTCTGAGGCAGGGTTACGATGGCATAGCCGGCGATCAGCTCCTCCACCTGTATAATCTCACTGTTTAAACGGCTCAAATCCCCATTGTACTTGACAATCAGCTCCCATCGGCTGCTCACGCTGTCATAGCCCGTATTCAGATCCAGGGATTTATCCCTTTCCTGCATCGATGCGTCAAGGGCCAGATTCAGAAGGTTCTCTATTTTTTGTGAGTTCATAGGGCTGCATCCATTCACTTTCCGGAAACTGCTCAGTCATTTCACAGTTCCCCCTTTTATCATCATTATATGCACTGCTGTTCCCCTCAGCCTTTCCGCTCACTGCCTTCAGCCCGCCCTTCTCCGGCCTGTATCTGTCATTCCCCATAACACTCCGGCCTGCGATCCCTGAACAGCCCCCAAGCCAGCCGCTCTGTCTCCATCTGTGCCAGGTCAAGAGCTGCCGTGATCACTCCTTCCTCCTCCCTGCCGGCCTGTACCAGCAGTTCTCCTGCATGATCCGTAATAAAGGAGGAACCATAAAAGGTCAGGACAGAGCTTTGCCCTCCGTTTTCCGCACAGGGCTGCACCTCCTCTGTCCCGACCCGGTTTGCTGCGGCCACAGGCACCAGATTGGCAGCTCCATGGCCCTGCATGCATCTCCTCCAGTGGGGCATGCTGTCACAGCCCAAAACAGGCTCACTTCCGATGGCCGTAGGATACAATAAAATCTCTGCCCCCTTTACTGCCATAGCCCTGGCAGCCTCAGGAAACCACTGATCCCAGCAGATCCCCACGCCGATTCTGGCATAGGCTGTTTCAAAGACCCGAAATCCGGTATCCCCCGGTGCAAAATAAAATTTTTCCTGATAATAATGATCATCCGGGATATGGGTCTTTCTGTAAATCCCCAGGCAGCTTCCGTCTGCATCGATCACAGCCACCGTATTGAACAGCCGGTTCACCTCCCTCTCATAGAAGCTGACAGGAATGACCAAGGACAGCTCCCTGGCCAGCCTGGTGAAATGGCATACTGCCTCATTTTCCTCCAGGCTTCTGGCATACCCATAGTACTCATACCTGCGCTCCTGGCAGAAATACTGCCGCTCAAACAGCTCCGGAAGCAGTACGATCTGAGCCCCTCCGGCTGCCGCCTCCCTGACCAGACGGTCCGCCTTTTCTATATTCTCCTCCACCCTGCGGCTGCAGGCCATCTGGACTGCGGCCACAGTAACCGTTCTATTCCTTTTCATTCTTATAATCATGCTCCTTTCCAAGTCCGAAGCCCTTGTGCTCACCGCTATCTGCCTTCCCAGAGTGCTTCAGCCTTCCGCCGGGCCTCCCCTGCCTGCCGGTATCTGCTGGGTAATACAATGAATATTTCCGCCGCCCAGGAGAATCTCCCTGGCAGCCATCGGCACCACCCTACGCTCCGGGAACAGTGCGGCCAAAAGCTGTCTCGCCTTATCATCGTGCTCATCTCCGAACTGGGGAAGCAGCACCACTTCATTTCCGATATAAAAGTTCACATAGCTGGCAGCCAGCCGTTCTCCTGCCTCCCGTTTCTCCTCCCCTTCCTCAAAGATAAAGCCGGCCAGCTCCTCCTCACGGATGCAGACCGGCTTTTTCGGGATCAGCAGCTTATGCACCTGAAAGGCCCTGCCCCTGGCATCCCTTTCCTGCTCCAATACCTCCAGATCCGCCTTGGAATAGTCGTACTGAGGATCCTCCCTGTCCTCCGTCCAGGCCAGAACCACCTCTGCCGGCCTGACGAAGGCACAGACATTGTCCACATGCTCATTTGTCTCATCCTGCCAGATACCATGGGGCAGCCAGATAATCTTTTCTGCTCCCAGGTAGTCTCTCAGTCTGCCCTCTATTTCCTCTCTGGACAGCCCCGGGTTTCTCCCTCTGCTTAAGAGGCAGGCCTCTGTTACGATGACGGTTCCCTCCCCATCCGAATGTACCGAACCGCCCTCTAGGACAAAGGGGGCGGCCTCATACCAGTGGTAGCCTGCCTGCTCACAGAACTCCCCTGCTACCCTGTCATCCTTTTCCCAATCTGGATAAAGGCCGTCAAAGCTGCCGCCCCATGCATTGAAGCTCCAGCTCACTCCCCGCACCTCTTTTCCATTCGTCACAAAGGTAGGCCCCACATCCCGGGCCCAGGCATCATCGGTTTCGATCCTGAAAAGCTTCACCCTCTCCGACAGCAGACTCCGGGCCGCCGCCTCTGTTTCCGCCTCCACCAGCATATAAACCCTCTCGGTCTCAGCCAGCGTATTGGCAATCCGGGCAAAGGCCTTCCCGGCCTCCTTCGCCCCAAAGGGCCAGGAGCCCGGCCTTCTGGGCCAGATCATCATACAACCCTCCTGCTCTTCAAACTCCCCCGGCATCCAAAACCCATCCTGCCGGGGGCTGCTCCCCTCTATCCTCATCCTCAAAAACCTCCCTGTCTGCAGGCCTTTATCAAGCCAGCCTCATCCTGAAATCCTCATAGCCGAACTCCCGCAGCACCCTGCAGTCTCCCCTCTCATCCATCACTGCGATAGAGGGCAGAGGAATCCCGTTAAAGGTATTGTTCTTCACCATAGAATAAATAGCCATATCCTCAAAGTACAGCCTGTCCCCGGGCCGGATCTCCCGGTCAAAGGAATAATCCCCGACAATATCCCCCGCCAGACAGGTATTGGAGGACAGCCGGTAGGTCCTCTGCTTTTCTCCCGGCTGTCCTGCCCCCTTCAGAGGCGGACGGTAGGGCATCTCCAGCACGTCGGGCATGTGGCAGGCTGCGGAGGCATCCAATATCAGGGTACTGATCCCATTCTCCGTCACATCCAGCACCGTAGCTGCCAGAAGGCCTGCATGCAGGGCAACCGCCTCTCCCGGCTCCAGATAGATTTCCAGCCCGTATCTTTTCCGAAGCCTGTGGATACAGCGCTTTAACAGCCCTATATCATAATCCTCCCTGGTGATATGGTGCCCGCCTCCCAGGTTCAGCCATTTGACCCGGGAAAGCCACCCGGCAAATTTTTCCTCTACAGCATCCAGGGTAACTGCCAGGGCATCCGCATTCTGTTCACAAAGGGTATGGAAATGCAGCCCCTCTACTTCCTCCGGCAGGTCCTCCCTGCACTGAGCCGCCCTCACCCCCAGCCGGGAGCCGGGCGCACAGGGATCATAGATGGCAGGCCCCTCCTGGGTGGAGCACTCAGGATTGATCCGCAGGCCGATGCTCACCCCCCTGCACCTCTCCTTATATTTCTCCAGCTGGGAAAAGGAGTTGAAAATGATGTGGTCGCAGAGCCTTACCAGCTCCTCCATATCCTCCTCCCGATAGGCCGGTGAAAACACATGGTTTTCCCTGTTCATCTCCTCCCTCCCCAGACGGGCCTCGTACAGGCCGCTGGCAGCAGTGCCGCTGATATAGCGGCCAATCAGAGGATATTCATAAAAGCAGGAAAATGCCTTCTGAGCCAGCAGGATTTTACAGCCGGTGTCTCTCTCCAGCTCCGCCAGAATCTCCAGATTTTTTATCAGTCGCCCCTCATCGATGATGTAACAGGGGGTCTTCAGTTCCTCTATCTTCATATCCGTCATCCTACTCCTCTCCTGTCTGGGCTGTGCCGACTCTATTCCACCAGCCGGGGATTTTCCTCCACCACCCAGGGCAGTCCCCATTGATTCAGGGCCTCCATATAGGGGTCGGGATCCAATTCCTCCAGGTTGAACACCCCGGGCTTCTTCCACTGCCCGCTTACCACCATCATGGTTCCGATCATGGCCGGCACTCCTGTGGTATAGGAGATGGCCTGGGATCCTACCTCCCTGTAGCATTCCTGATGGTCACAGACGTTATAAATATAGATACTCCTTTCCTTTCCATCCTTGATCCCTGTAAAGATACAGCCTATGTTGGTTTTTCCCACAGTCCTTGGGCCTAGGCTTGCCGGATCCGGCAGCAGTGCCTTCAGAAACTGAATGGGAACGATGTCCCTTCCCTCAAAGGAAACCGGCTTGGTGGAAAGCATCCCTACATTTTCCAGGCACTTCATGTGAGTCAGATAGCTCTGACCAAAGGTCATAAAAAAACGAATGCGCTTCACTCCGGGAATATTTCTTGCCAGAGATTCGATTTCCTCATGGTGCAGGAGATACATATCCTTCTTTCCTACCTGTGGGAAATCATACTCCCTCCTGATGGACATGGGCTCCACCTCTACCCAGTGTCCGTCCTCCCAGTAGGAGCCGGGGGCAGAGACCTCCCGCAGATTGATCTCGGGATTAAAATTGGTGGCAAAGGGATAGCCGTGGTCACCGCCGTTGCAGTCCAGAATATCGATGCTGTGTATCTGGTCAAAATAATGCTTCAGCGCATAGGCGGAAAACACACTGGTCACGCCGGGATCAAAGCCGCTGCCCAGAAGTGCCGTGATGCCAGCCTCCTGAAATCTCTCCCGGTAGGCCCACTGCCAGGAATAGTCGAAATAGGCACTGAAGCCTTCCCTTTTACAGCGAGCCTCATAGATTCCCCTCCACCGGGGATCCTCCGTATCCTCTGCCTCATAGTTGGCTGTATCAATATAGTCCACACCGGCAGCCAGGCAGGCATCCATGATCGTCAGATCCTGGTAGGGCAGCGCCACATTCAACACCGCGTCGGGCTTAAACTCCCGGATCAGCGCCAGCACCTCCTCTGACTTGTCCGCATCCACCCGGGCGGTGGTGATCCTGGTTTCCGTGGCACTCTCCCATTTCTCCTTTGCCGCCTCACACTTTTCCCTGGTACGGCTGGCAATCATAATATCTGTAAACACCTGGCTGTTCTGGCAGCATTTTGCAATCGCAACGGAAGCCACTCCGCCGCAGCCGATAATCAATACTCTGCTCATAGACTCCTGTTTTCCTCACTTTCCAACATTTCTTCCACATATTTGGGCAGCATAAAAGCCCCCCGGTGCAGGTTTGCCGTATAGTACTGGGTGCTGATCCCTAATTTCTTCCACTCCTCAGGCCGGAAATCCTCCACAGGATGATATTTTTTTGATGCAAACCCAAAGAGCCAGTAGCCGGAGGAGCAGGTGGGAATATGGGCCTGATAGACCCGACTCACCGGAAAGGAACGGAAGGCCTTCCGGTGCATCTTCATGCATTCCTCCTTATCCTCCCCGTAGAAGGGGCTTCCGTGCTGATACACCATGATGCCGTCCTCCTGCAGCGCCTTATAGCAGCTGCCGTAAAACTCCCTGGTAAACAGCCCCTCCGTATATCCAAAGGGATCTGTGGCATCGTTGATGATCAGGTCGTATTCCTCCGTCTTATTCCTGATGAAGCGAAGTCCATCCTGATAATAGACATTCACCCTCTCATCCGACAGCGCCGCCGTCAGCTCGGGGAAGTGCTCCCTGCAGACCTCAACCAGCATTTCGTCCGGCTCCACCACATCAATTTTCTCTATCCTTTTATAGTGCAGCAGTTCCTTGGCTACACCGCCGTCACCTCCGCCGATGATCAACACCCGTCTGACACCCGGATGCACCGCCATAGGCACGTGGGTGACCATCTCATCATAGATAAAGACATCCTTCTCAGAAAAGAGGATCTCCCCATCCAGTGCCAGCACCTTCCCAAACTCTGCCGACTCCAGCACATCGATCCTCTGACAGTCACTGCTGCCGCAAAACAACTGCTTCTCAACCTTGATCGACAGCTTCACACCCGAAGTATGAAGCTCTGAAAACCACATTTCCATCCCTCTTCCTACCCCTTCCAAGCTGAAACTCCTTTTCCTACAAGCCCATTTGCATCCCGGGGAAGCCTACACCAGCACCCTCAGATACTCCACCTCCGGATCCTCCGTCCCCTGCATGGAGCATCCCTTTTCCTTGGCATACATGATATATTCTATAATTTCCCCTGTAATGATCTCCCCCGGTGCCAGAATGGGTATCCCCGGCGGATAGCACATCACAAATTCTCCGGAAATACGGTCTCTGCTCTCTCTGATGGGCAGGGATCTCTTTTCCGCATAAAAGGCTTCCTGGGGCGACTTGATCACCCGAGGCGAAATATATTCGCCGGAAAGCAACCCTGTCCTGTCCTTTTTATAGAGCCTGGCGATATCTGCAAGGGCTCCCACCAGCCTCTCGATGTCCTGCTGCCTGTCCCCGATGGATATATAGGCCAGAATGTTGCAGATATCCCCGAATTCAATCTGGATATCGTACTCATCCCGCAGAAGGTCATAGACCTCAATGCCTGCCAGGCCGATGCCCAGGGTGTAGACGGACAGCTTGGTCACATCATAGTCATAGATGCTGCCGCCGTTGATCAGATCCTTTCCATAAGCATAATAGCCGCCAATGCTGTTGATTTCGTTTCTGGCATACTCCGCCATCCTGATCACCCCGGCAAAGGACTCCTCCCCCCGCAGGGCCAGATTTCTTCGGGATATGTCCAGGCTGGACAAGAGCAGGTAGGAGGCGCTGGTGGTCTGGGTCAGGTTGATAATCTGCCGCACATAATCTGCGTTGACTCCCTTTCCGGTGAGCAGGACAGAGCTTTGGGTCAGGCTGCCGCCGGACTTATGCATGGATATGGCCGCCATATCCGCCCCTGCTTCCATAGCCGGGGTCGGCAGCCCCTTGCCGAAATAGAGATGGGTGCCATGAGCTTCATCCGCCAGAACCTTCATGCCCCGGGCATGGGCCAGCCCTGCGATAGTCCGAATATCGGAGCAGATACCGTAATAGGTGGGATTGTTCACCAACACTGCCACTGCATCAGGATTCTCCCGGATGGCCTGCTCCACACAGCCCGCCTCCATTCCCAGGGAAATGCCCAGGGTGGGATTCACCTGAGGATTCACATAGACCGGGACGGCTCCGCACAGCACCAGGGCATTGATGGCACTTTTATGTACGTTTCTTGGCATGATGATCTTGTCTCCCCTTTTACACACCGACAAAATCATGCTCTGCACCACGGAGGTGGTTCCTCCTACCATCAAAAATGCATTCTCCGCACCGAAGGCCTCTGCGGCCAGGCGCTCCGCCTCCCTGATCACGGAAACCGGATGGCAGAGATTGTCCAGCGGCTTCATGGAATTTACGTCGATTCCCACACATTTTTCACCCAGCAGCTCCACCAGCTCCGGATTCCCCCTTCCCCTTTTATGCCCCGGCACATCAAAGGGCACCACCCTCTGCCTCCTGAACCTTTCCAGAGCCTCGTAAATAGGCGCCCTCCTCTGATCTTCCCTGTTCACATCCAACTCCTCCATAGCGTAAAAGGCAGGTAACTGCATACTGCAATCACCTGCCTGTGGCATCAATAATATATCCGTTTTGTCATACATGGTTTTCTTCTTCGTACTCTCCCGAAGCCAGTAAGCCAAGCCGCAACCGATACCGTTTTCAGAAATCCTACGCTGCCTTTACCGCCTATGGCCTTCCCTGCGTTGGGCAGCTGCAAATATACTGTCACTCTTATTGACCGTTTCACAAGATGATGTGCATCCGCACTGATTATAAAGTAATCAACTTATAAAATTTGAGCTTCTGACTCAATCAATAACGTGGTTTCCCACAACGGCAACCGACCGCCTGTCCGTTAGGCTTCCTCATCACTGAGTGGTCGTACATTTGCATGACAAAACGATATTCAGTTCTTCATACTAAAGTGTAGTCTATCACATGGAGATTTTGCTGTCAAGCTTTTGTTTGGCACCCTCCCTGCCCATAAAAGCAGCTCATGGCTTTTATCATATATTCAACATCCCTTGCCCCTGCGGTTTCATAAGCAGAATGCATGGCCAGCTGAGCTAGGCCGATGTCCGCTGTTCTCACCGGCACCCTGGCAGCAGATATATTGCCTAGGGTGGAGCCGCCCGCCATATCAGACCGGTTGGCATAGGTCTGATATGGCACCCCTGCCCTCCGGCAGATTTCTTTCATCACTGCCCCCGAGATTCCATCGGTGGTATACTTCTGGCTGCCATGATATTTGATCACCACCCCTCCGTTTAAGTAGGGGCGATTGGTAGGATCTGCCTTCTCCGGATGGTTGGGATGGACTCCATGGGCATTGTCCGCCGAAAGCATAAAGCTCTCTGCCAAAAGTCTGCCATAGTCCTGCCCGAACAACCCCAGCGCCTCACATATCCGAAGCAGGGTATCCTGCAGAAAGGAAGAGGCAGCCCCCTGTCTGGTCAGGCTTCCTACCTCCTCATTATCAAAGACAATCATAAAATTGGCATAAAATCCGGGCTTTGCAGCAAGCATGGCCCGGAGAGAGCAGTAGACACATTCCAGATCATCCAGTCTGGAGGAGCAGATAAATTCCTCATCCGCCCCGATTATTCTGCCCTTTTCCCTGTTATATAAAAACAGATCACTGCCCAGGACAGCCCCTGCATCCACACCTGCCGCTTCTGCAGCCAGCTCTGTCAGACTTTTGCCTCCATCCCCTCCGCCAAAGAGAGGCAGCATGTCTGTCTGGACATTGTATTCCGTCCCCTTATTCATCTCCGGATTCATATGAATCGCCAGATTGGGAATGATAAACAGATCTCTGTCCAGATTGACCCGTTTCGCCACAGGGCCGGTGCTCCCTGTCGTGACTATTCTCCCTGCTGCTGACAGCGGACGATCCAGCCAGGAGGACAAGATCATACCACCGTATTTTTCCACATTCAGCTTTACATATCGGTTCTCCACCCTGATCTCCGGCATTTCTTTTATCTTAAAAGCCGGAGAATCGCTGTGGGCGGCAATCATATGGAAGCCTCTCATATCCTTTTCCGGCAGGGCAAAGGCAATCAGGGAGGAACCGTTTCTGTCCACATAATATTTCCCGCCTCCCTCCAGTCTCCAATACTCCCATTCCTCCAGTCGGATATAACCGGCCCTCTCCAGCTCTGCCTCTGCATTTTCCACTGCCTGATAGCAGCAGGGGCTGTTATCTATAAAATCCAGCATCTGCCTGACCTGCTGCAATGCCTGCTCTTTTCCGCTCATGGCTCAATCCCTTTCTCTGTCACTATTCCCTTTTCCATGAAAAAGACCGGAGCATAGGAGAGCTTGGCCTTCCTTAAGCCCTCTGCCCCCATGTCCTCTTCCCTGTTAATGTACTTATAGCCTGCTGCCTCATGTTCTGCAAACTGCTGGTTTATCATGGGATAGGCCCCCTGAATCTCACCAAAGGCCTTTTCTATATGCACCACGAACATATCCTCCCCGCAGGGCTCACCCAGAGAAAATCCAATCACCCTGCCTCCGGCACGGATCAGTCCTCCCTGCAGACCCAGCTCCTTCCTGGATCTGAGGGCATGAAGGGTGACGCAGAATTCTTCGTGCTTCTTCCCCTTCTCCTCGCATCCATTGGCCAGCTTCCACTCTTCTGCCATAGCCACACATTCCTCTGTATTCTCATCAGTGATCCTCTCATACTGCCAATCCGGATAGTTCTCCTTGAAACGGTTGATGTGGTTCCGCTTTCCATGCAGCTTCTTACCTGCCAGTGAGATCAGACGCTCCGACTCGTAGACATAATCTGCCGCATCCCTGTTATATTCCACCTGGAATCTGCCAGGCCAGAGCTCCTCCAGCCTTTCAAACTGAGCCGGAGATACCAGATAGAGCTCAAAGGGCTTTCCCAGTCCCTTAAAATATTCTGTCAATCCATCCACTGCTTTTTTTAAATCTCCGTTTCCCAGAGGAAAACTCACTGCATCTCCGATTTCACCGGAAGTAAATACCAGCATATCCTCCACCACTCCATAGCGGGTTCCGTAAAAAGGGGCCCACAGCAGGTTATTGGCAAAGGTAAGCTCACAGTTTCTTACCGGCTCCATGGCGTAATAATGTTTGATCGTGTCTTCCGCCTCCATACTAATTTCTTTCCATTCAATGTTCATAATACTCCTCTTTCATCCTTTATATCTTGCATACCTTAGCTTTCAGAACAATCCCAGGAACCGCTCCCCGTACTTTTCATATTTAAATTCTCCCACTCCGGACACCTGCAGCATCTCGGCCTTTGTGGCAGGCTTCAGCTTACACATATGCACCAGCGTCTTATCGGAAAATACAATGTAGGGAGGGATCCTCTCCTCTCTGGCAATCTCTGTCCGCAGCAGGCGCAGCTTCTCAAACAGAGCAGCCTCCTCCGGTGTAAAATCCTCCCAGAAAGAACCTCCACCGCTGCCATACCTGCTCTGCCTGGGCTTTTCCTTCCTGATCCTGGCGGGATGCTCCTGCTCCCTGGCCATCTTCATGGTGATCCTTTCCCCTCCTCGGAGCACCTCGCCGGACTTTTCCGTCAGTCTGACGATAACGTATTCATCGTTGGTGACAGTGAGATAGCCCCGGAGCATGAGATGGTTCATGATCTGACGCAGCTTGTGGACGGGCATCTCTGCAAGTTCTCCATAGTGGGGATTCTCCTTCATTCCATTGCTCCTCAGCCTGACAGTATCGGCACCCCGCAGGGTATCGATGATCACGTTGGCGCCGAATCTCTGGCAGCAGCTCTCCACACAGCCTATCATGGCCCTCGCCGATTCCGTCACATCTTCTGTCTCAAAGCCGCTGAGACAGTTGCTGCAGTTCCCGCAGTAATTGCTCCCATACTCTCCGAAATAACGGAGAATATAGTCCCTCAGGCACTCATTTGTAAAGCAGTAGAAGGTCATTCTCCTGAGCCTTTCCCTGTCCCTCTCCGTCACCAGCTGTCTGGTCATCTCATCCAGCTCCCTGTTTTCCTGATTATGATCTATAAAATACTGGTTCGTCACCACATCCCGGCCACCATACAGGAGGATGCATTCCGCAGAACCTCCATCCCGGCCTGCCCTGCCTGCCTCCTGATAATAGCTTTCCATATTTTTAGGCATATTATAATGGATCACATACCTTACATCAGATTTATCGATTCCCATTCCAAAAGCATTGGTGGCCACCATGATCTCGGCTCTCCCATAGATAAAATCCTCCTGTCCCCGCTTCCTCTCCTCATCCGACAGCCCGGCATGGTATCTGGTCACAGAAAAGCCCTCACTGATCAGCCTCTCTGCAACCTCCTCCACCACCTTTCTGGTCAGGCAGTAGATGATGCCGCTCTGTCCCGGATGCAGCTCCAGATAATTTTTCATGGAAGCATACTTATCCTTTGGGGTCTGAACGGCAAAATAAAGATTTGGCCTGTCAAAGCCGGTGGTGACTACAACAGGGGACTGCAGCAGCAGCAGATCCATGATATCATCCCGAACCTCCTTGGTGGCCGTAGCCGTAAAGGCACTGACAATGGGCCTGGCTGGCAGCCTTTCGATAAATTCCGCAATTTTTAAATAACCCGGCCTGAAATCCTGTCCCCACTGGGATACACAGTGGGCCTCATCCACAACCACCATGGAAATCTCCGCCCCCATGGCGAAGCTGAGGAATTTTTCCGTCAGCAGCCGCTCCGGCGCCACATAGATGATCTTATACCTCCCCGCCTTTGCAAGCTCCAGTGCCTTATAATACTGCCCCATGGTGAGGGAGCTGTTTAAGTATGCTGCATGGACTCCGGCCTGGTTTAACCCCTCCACCTGATCCTTCATCAGGGAGATCAGGGGCGACACCACCAGGGTAATCCCCTCCAGCACAAGAGCCGGCACCTGGAAGCAGATGGATTTTCCGGCTCCTGTAGGCATGATACCCAGGGTGTCCTTTCCTTTTAAAATGCTTTCTATCAGTTCTCCCTGTCCCTCCCGAAAGGAATCATATCCAAAATATTGCTTTAAAACCTTTTCTTCCTGCTTCATCCGCTTCTCTTTCGACACTCCTCTTTCAGTATGGTCTCCATCCCTATCTTCTGGGGCTTCAGTCCACATTTTTCATAAAATTTCACAGCCGCCTCATTCAGGCTCCATACGTTCAGAGTCACATTGTAGCAGCCTGCCCTCTCCGCAAATTCCAAAACCCACTTATACAGTGCACTCCCTATGTGCTGTCCACGGATATCCCCATCCACACACAGGTCATCGATATATAAAGTTTTTATATCAGTTAAAATACTGTCGTCCACATGCTGCTGCAGGATACAAAATGCATATCCCAGCACCTTCTCCCCTTCATCCAAAGCTACAAAGATGGGCCTATCCTCTTCCTTCAGCATGACTGCCAGCTGCTCCCCGGTATATTTGCGGCCTTCTGCCCTGAACAGATCCGGCCTCCCCTGATGATGCACCCTGCAGACCTGCAGAAGCAGGGCCAGAATCCCCTCTATATCTTTTTCTTCCGCTCTTCTGATATACATCCGTTTCTCTCCTTTATCAGAATTTTCCACACACTCGGGAATAGTATAGCACATGAACCGGCTTTTTGCACCTGCACAAATGGGAACGGCCTTTCGGAAATACTCCCTGCTCCATGACCCGGGATCACAGAAACGGCACAGCCGAAGCTGCACCGTTTACTGAAAATCATCTTAATCCTGTTTTATGGAGCAGCCTGCAGCCTCCCATCACCGGCAGATGGAATCTGCCATGCGCCGATAGGTATGCCTGATTCCCCGGACCGCAATGGAATAGGCCTGGATGTTTTCCGGCAGTGCCATCCCGGTATAGCCGGAGTCTCCCAGGTGATGGATATCCGTTCCTGCCATCTTACTCATCAAAGCAATCCGGCGTATGGTTTCCACATCCGCCCCTTCCTGGGATGTGCCGATGGAGGTCATGGCAAGGCAGCCCAGGGAATGGGCATATCCCACCAGGTTCCTTACATATTCCATGGTAATTCCGGGCACAGTGCCGGGGGCAGGCATAAGGATCACGTCAGCCCCGGCCTCCCGGAAGGCTGCGATATCCTCCCTGGTCAGAATCTTTTCCGCTGCCTCTGACAAAATACCGGAAGCATGCATCTTTCCGGCGGCAAGGATAATCCTTTTGCCCAATTCCTTCTTATATAAGGACAATGTCTCCACGATGGCAGCATTGCTGACGCCATTTCCCGGATTTCCTGTCAGCAGGATGAAGCTGACTCCCATATCTGCTGCAGCTCTGGCATTTTCCAGGGTAGCCTTCCTGCCCTCCGTCATGGCCCACATATTTTCCTCCGGGCTGTCAACGGCAGCCCCCTGCTCCACCGGCTCCAGATTGATGCCGATGGGGCGTCCGGTCAGCTCCTTCAGTTTGAGGATCACGTTCTCCGGCTCTGTTTCCGGCAGCCCTGCTATGGCAGGCTTCTTCACATCAAACATATTCAGCAGCAACAGATCAGCTCCCATAGCAGCTGCAAACTCAGCGTTTGTAACATCACCCAGCATGGGCATAACGGCGCCGATGGTCTCACAGGCAATAGTCCTTCCCTCGCTGCCGGCAATGGCCTGAAGCAGCTCCTCCTTGGTCATTTTCCTAAAATCAGATGCGTGACAGTCCAGTATTCTTTTCATGGATAACCCCATACTCCTTTCATGTACCAAAACTCTAAACTCTCTAAAACAGCAGCCCGGATGGCAGCATTCTTATTTTGTGGCAGATTGCCATACAATATACTGCAAGGATTATCCTTCCCCTAAAAACGCTTAATCTTTTTTGAAGTGTTCTTCTCAAACTCCACCCTGCGCACCTTCAATTTGAAAATCCTCTTATACAGGGGTGCTTCTTTATTGTATGCATCAATAATTCCCTGAAGCTCAGCCTCTATGTCTTTGATCTTCTTTTTGGAGGCATATTCATAGTCCGGGAAAATCTCTGCCTCTATGATGTCCTGGCTGTCACGTACCAGCACCTCCTGCACCAGCCGGCTTGTCCCAAGCTTATTTTCGATTTCTTCCGGAGATACATTCTCACCATTTTTCGTAATGATCAGATTCTTCTTTCTTCCCGTCAGAAAAACAAACCCATCCTCATCTACATATCCCAGATCACCGGTCTTCAGCCAGCCATCCTCCAGGGCCGCTGCCGTCTCCTCCGGCATTTTATAGTAGCCCTGCATCACACTGGAGCCCTTTACCCACAGCTCATCCTCCACCGTCCTGGCTTCGCAGTTGGGCATGAGTTTCCCTACAGATCCCTCTTTATTATTCCAGCTGAGATTTGTGCTGATTACGGGAGCGCACTCCGTCATTCCATAGCCCTGCAGGATCGTAATTCCATACCTCCTGAACATCTCAATATATGCCGGATTCAGATAGGCGCCGCCGCTGCAGATGGTGTGAAACTGCTTCCCAAAAACCTTGGCCTTAACGAGAGGGGCCGGTATCCACGCGGCCTCCTCCAGCTTCTTTGCCAGGGTCTCCACCATCAACGGAACCATCAGGATCATATTCGGCTCAAACAGCTTGATATTCTTTGCCACCCGAAGCAGGGAATCATTGATGCAGATCACAGCTCCCACCGAGAGCGCCTTTAAAATATCCATGCTCAGGCAGTAGGCATGATGTATGGGCAGAACCGACATAATTACGGTACCCGGGTCGATCTTCATATCCAGACAGGTGGCATTTTCTGCCAGGTTGCCATGGGTAAGCATTACCCCCTTGCTTTTCCCCGTAGTGCCTGAGGTAAACATAATGGTTGCCAGCTCCTCCGGTGAGGGACTATGGTCAAAGCCCGGCTTCTGCTCACCTGCCAGCTTCCAGAAAGACTTTGCCTCTGACACTTTACTTTCCTCGCTCATGGCTATCAAATGCTTTACTCCCGGGCAGGCTGTCAATGCAGCCTGCGCCAGCTCTGCCCTGCTTTCGTCAAAAACAAGAGTTGTAACGTCGGCACGGTTCAACAGCTCACACAGATCCTCTACAGGGAGCAGGGCATCCAAAGGCACCGCTACGCTGCCGCTGTTTACCACTCCCAGGTAACCGGTTATCCACGAATAGGATGTGGGGCCTACGATGGCAACATGAGTTTTCTGCTCACCCAGTGCTGCCAGTGCTGCAGAAAAACGCTCACTGTCATTTTTTAGATCCGTATAGCTCTTACTCCCTACTGCTGCCGTTTTTTTCCCTTCTGCATTGCTGGTTTTCACTTTATATCTGACTGCATCCGCAGCCCCATAGGCCGCTTCCGCCTTAACAAGCAGCTCTCTGATCGTATTGCTTGCACTGTACATACTTATCCTCCATTTGCCCTCGTCAGGCCATTTCCTCTCTCCTAACCCGAGATTTTTTCCAGATAGTCCACCGCTTCCTGGACAGTACGGATATCCACCGCCTCCTCCTGTTCGATTTCCAGATCCAGTTCCTCCTCGATTTCCCCAAGCATACTCATAAAATCAAAGGATGTAAATCCCAGATCCTCCATAAAACGGGATTCAGGCTTAATATCCTCCCTATTGACCTCCACATAATTTACGATGATATCCGCTAACCTTTCAAACATGATGCCTCTCCTTTCCATACCCATTTAAACCAGATGAATGATCTCGCTTATTTTCAGCCCGGGATTTTCAATGCCTTTGAACATGATCCTGCACAGATAATAATAAAAATACTCCAGCCTTTCCCTGCTAATCGCTTCTACCTGATGTTCAAAATTGAAATCCAGTCCATTGTCAGCGGGTCTGTGCATCACTGTCAGATACATTGCCTGGGTGGTCGCCCCATTGGGATACCACTTTGTCTTATAGCTGATATCACCCAGTTTGCTCAGTCCCTTATCCTTCAGAGTCAAAGGCTGATAGGTCAGGGACATGGGCTCGTAGGTTCGGCCCGGCTCCACCGGATACAGCTTTCTTCTGTATGAAAAATACTCTACAGGATCAAAATCGGTATGCCTGAAGGTTTCATTCTGGCTGTCACGGATGATGTGTATTCCCTCCAGGAAGGTCTTGTCCTGGGGAATGATGGTTCTGAACGGGAAAGAATGAATCCTGGTGCCGCCCGATTTTTTTTCGGCCAGGGTAGCCCGCCTTGCATAGGCTACATTAATGGATACATCATCATTTCCGTTCATCTTCTGAAGATAGGTTCGGATTCCCATGATCAGCAGGCATTGCAGTGAAATATGCTGCTCCTGGCAGAATGACATTAAACGAGCCGTGGGTTCTCCCTCCAGATGGAAAATATCCAGTGCCGACTCCACATTCCGTGAAATAAACTGCGCTGCTCTGGCTCCCGGATTTGTCTTCCTCTCCTCCTCCAGTGCTGCCGGCCCGTCTATCCCATTATAGATAGGCTCCGACTGCTCAATCAGCTTATAAAAATACTCCCTGTCCTTCTGCTGTGCCCTGCTTCCTGCCTCGTAGGCCAGATCCTTCTCCAGCTGCTCGATATAGGAGCGCATCTCCCTGGGATACTCAATGCCCTCAAACATGGTACTGCAGTAAATCTCGATCACATCTCTCAGAAAGCAGATCAGCGACTGGGCATCCAGGATCAGATGATCCGCCAGAAGGTAGACGCCCTTATTTCCATCCGGCGTCTTGATCATCACCACTCTGTTCATGGGGGAATCCTCTCTCTCAAAAGGAACCCTTGTCCATCCCCTCATAACCTCCTCTGCTTCCTCCATGCTCCCGTGAGAAAAATCAACGTATTCGATCTCCCGGTCTTCCTTATCTACAACATACTGATACCACTGTTTTTCCGTCCTGTCATACGCAAATCTCAGGCGCATTGCCTCACAGCGCTCATATGCCTTATAGATCGAATCTCTCAGTACATTGATATCAATATCATATTCGATAGTAAGGCTCGTTCCCACATTCACGACCTCTTTTTTCGGACAGTGCTCCAGATAATAAAAATGAAACTTCTGTGCAGCCGTCAGCGGATAGACCTTATAACCATTTCTTGTTTCCATATCAGCCCTCTTATCATCATTTTGCAGCTGTTCATTTCCTTTACAGCCTCTTTTTTACAGTCTCCTGATAAATTCATCCAATGCTTCTTCATATGCTTTCATATTTTTAAAATAGCTCTCTCCATGAGCAGCGCCCTCTACAATCAGCTTCTTCTTCGGTGACGCGCAGTGCTCATAGATTTCATGGCACATCTCCACCGGTACAAAAGTATCCTTGGAGCCATGAATGAATAAGATGGGCCTGTCTGCCTTCTCCACCTCTCTTTTTGCATTACATTCATCCATGCCATATCCTGCCAGCTTTTTATTGATCAGATCTGCTCCCTGTATCACAGGAAAGGCGGGAAGATGGTACATGGTCTTCAGTACATGGGTAAACACCTCCTTAGGTGAGGTGAAGCCACAGTCAGACACGATTCCCTTCACCTGGGGCGGCAGGCTCAGTCCGCTTGCCATCAGCACCGTAGCCGCCCCCATGGAAATCCCGTGGAGCAGAATCTCTATATCCTCTCCACAGTTCTGAACCACCCAATCGATCCATCCCAGAGCATCCTTCCTGTCCAGGCAGCCAAAGCCTATATAGACTCCCTCACTGTCTCCATGGGCTCTGGCATCGGGATGCAGCATGGCATATCCGTGCCTGATATAATAATCTGACAATCCTGTAAAATCACTCATCCCCTTACTTGTATATCCATGAAAGCAGATTACCAGCCTTTTCCTTTCACCTGCTTCCCTTTCCCGGGGAAAATATGTTCCATGCAGCTTCAGTCCGTCAAAAGATGTCTGGTAAACATCCTGGTGAGGCCGGGACAGCATGGCGCGTTTCCTTTCTGCCAGAACATCTGCATACTGAGACCAGTCCGTACCTGCCATCTTCATGGTACGTTCTACATCCATATTGCTTCTCTTCATGGTTCTGTTATAAAAATAAGCTGTCTCCACCACTCCTGCTGCTGCAAGGATCCCTGCGCATGCAGCTCCTGCTCTTAAAATTCCCATTCTGCCTCCATTTTCTTCTGAATTCGGTTAATGTCTTCTGCCCCTTCTTGCCCCTTTAGACCTTCCTTTTATCTGCGCATCCTTTTTCGGCTCTGCTTTTTGCTCTAATTCCTTCTGCTTCAGCTCAATGATCTCCTTTAACCGGAGTGCTTTATCAATATTTCCCTCCACCTTCAGCTTGTGGGTGGTAAATGCCCAGACCGGATCCATGCTGCCCTCTGCAATTTTCATAAGCGTATCCGGAGATGCAGTGAAGACAGCATCCCTGTCAAAATATTCATACGGCTCCACATGGAGTTCTCCCTCTTTTACCTCCACATAAAAAATACCGCCGGCCTCTTCATCCTCAATATTGAACTGATAGGCAAGATGCTCCCGGATATCACTTACATCCGCCCCCATAAACTTATTTTTGATGCTGGAAAAAAATTCTGCGTATGTCATATTATCCTCCTCTGTGTTCCAACTGTGATCAGCTGTCCTTTATGCTATGATAGCACATGATTTGGTGATGGGTCAATTGTCTCGCTTATGTTTCTTATCACAGGGCAGGCCTGCCGTTCCCGACCTTAAACCAATCATTTTACTTATGAAAAACGCCTTACAATTCCGCTGATTGCATTTGCATTTTCCTTATTCTGACTTACTATCACTGTCATTGCTTCCGTCGTCTCTTCCGTCTGTTTTGCCTTATCCAGCACATCCTGACTACTGACACTCCGATCATCCGGTACATCCGATACTTCACGAATTTGTGTCCGGATATTTTGTACTGTTTCAAAAAATATACCTGAAGCTTCTGCTATATCTGAAATAATATGCTGCATGTCCCTGATGGACCGGCAGTAATCCTTCGTGGCATTTGAAAATTCTGAAAATTGCCTTTGAACATCATTTTGCAAAAACAAAATTACCTGGTCAAAACACTTTTGAATGTGGGTAATATTGCTTCTTGTCTCATTGCAGATTGATTGAATCTGCGTCGCAGTCTCAGATGAACTGTTAGCCAAATTACCGATTTCACCAGCTACCACCGCAAACCCTCTGCCAGCTTCCCCGGCCCTGGCAGCTTCAATTGATGCATTTAAGGATAGCAGGTTGGTTTGGCTGGTAATATCTAAAATCTTGGATGCCATCTCATCAATCCGCATCAGCGTCTGCAGTTTATCAATTGCTTCTTCTATGGCCTTTTGATTTTCTGCAATCTGCATATTTGTATTTTCCATAGTAGTATCAGCTAATTCCTGCATCTGCCCAACCTTATCCAACAGTTGGCCGCTATGTATATTACCCTGTTCAATTTGCTCCTCAACCGCTGAAACTACCTTTACAATCTCAGCAATCTCCTGATCCACCTTAACAACTGTATTGTCGATTGATTCTGTATGTTCGGCAAAAGCTGTAGTAGCCTTAGAATTATCTGCTACACAAGAGATCAAAACATCCGAAGAGTTCTGCATGGCCACAGCAGAGTCATTAAGGGATGAAGAGCAGGCTGACAGTGTGGTCACAATTTCCCCAAGTGCTTCATATAATGAATTTATTGCTGTTGCAATTTTTCCAATCTCGCTTCTGGTTCCAATCCAAGGTGCCAGTTTATTATTTTTTGCAAGCTTCAAATCACTAAGCTGTATTATGGATTCTTCAATATATTGCAGCGGCTTCATGCTGATATAAATCATGAAGAATGCCAATACACTTATTACCACAACAAATATGACGCAAATCTCTCCTAAAACAAACATATTTTTATTGGCTGAGTAGTAAATATTCCATTCACTGTCAAAGGAGATAACTGCCCATCCATGCTCATCAATATATTGGTAGCTGGCAATCAGATTTCCGTCTTTCCCCTTATAATTCATTTCACCCGTGCTTTCCCCTGCTTTTATCTTATCCATAATACTCAGTAACATTTCATCCTGAATCTCTGTGGCTATCAGGGACTTATCATCAGCAAAAATGTACATACCGGTTTCTGCATTTATCATATAGTAGCCTGCGGTATCTCCTTCCCTTCTCAATTCATTCAAGATATTCTCCAAAGCTTCTACATACGGACCTCCCCCCACATATCCAAGTATGGTAGTTCCATCTGTATCGAATACCGGGCAGTACATGGATAAGATCAGCTTCTTCGATACCGGTGATACAATAATTCCGGCGTCGTATAATCCATTCCGTGAGGTCATTGCATCCTGCAGGGCTTTGAGCGATTCACCTTCTCTCAATGTTATTCCAACTATATCCGAATTATTGTGCACGATACAATGAGTATTCCATTCTCCAATGTAAATGCCCTCCCAGTTGTCCAGTCCCTGGTAATAATATTCTGTATAGGACTGAGCCGCATTGAGTTTCTCCTTATTCTCTGTATCCTTTAAAAGCTCCCTGACTACCGGTGTCTTACTATAAGCGATCAAAAGATTTTCCTGCTGGGTTACATATTCTTCAATCAGGCTGGTTTGTGCTGCCAGCATACTATCCATGTGATCCCGCTCTGATTCCTGCATCATGCCTTTCAATGTTTTGTTCGCTGTTATATACAGCAAGCTCATACACAAAATAACAATCAGCATAATCCCCATTGTAATTTTTCTGCTCAGCTTCCAATTCTTCATTTGAATCAAGCCCTCCTATTTCTTACAATACTCTAACCTTCCATGGTGAGTTCTCTAACGTCATCCCGTCCGTTTTCATCTATTATAGCTAAGTGCCATTCGGAAATCAAACATAGATTGATTTTTTGATAGCAGAATGAGCCTGATGATTGATATATATCACGAACCCCCCTTCTTTTCTAATATTCATATTTCTTTTGGTTTATTTGTAAAAAAACTGCTGTGACGACTACCGCCATCATTTCTGCTGCAACGATAGACATCCAAATGCCATCCACCTTCCAAAAAAGAGGAAAGATCAAAATGGCTGCAATCTGAAATACCAAGATCCTCATAAATGATATTGCCGCTGAAACCAATCCATTGTTTAATGCGGTAAAAAATGCAGAACCGAAAATTGCAAATCCTGAAAAGAGAAAAGAAAAAGAAAAAATCGAGAATGCACGCACAGTAAGACTAAGCAGATCCTCATCATAACCCACAAACAAAACAGAGAGCGGTCTTGCCAAAATATAAGAGGCAGCGAACATAACCACTGCAAATGCGCCAATCAATATTTGTTACATTGCTTTACCAATTCTGCACGATTCAATCCTTTATTTGTATATGCCAAAATATCAGAAGCATATGAAACAAATACATCTGGCAGTTTATTGTTTGTATTTATAGCAATTCACCTCTTATTCATCACATTGTTCGTCATCTGCAGCATAGCAATTCTTTAATATCTGTTTTACATACATAGAAATACGCTCATTGAACTGCATTTCTTTTATAGTTTTAGAATCCAACATTGAGCAAAATCCTTCATATGAAGAAAAACCTAACAT
>JALESH010000056.1 GCA_022781985.1 Lachnospiraceae bacterium
ATCACCTGTCTGGAGTTTAAAAACAGTGTATGCATTTCTGCATACACTGTTTTAGTTAAACCGTCTTATTTTTGATATTCCTTCATAAACATGGTCAGCATCTTGGCACATTCCGCCCTTGTTGCTTCACCCTTTGGCTCCAGACGGAAAGAACCGTCTCCGTTGGGCTTACCTGTGATCATGCCTGTATCTACTGCCCATTTCATGTAGCTGACTGCCCAGCTGTTTACCTTTTCTGCATCTGTAAAGGTATCCAGCGGCGCTGCCCCGCTTACGTCATAACCTCTCGTATCAGCGTACTGATAAAGCATCTTGGCGATCTGCTCTCTGGTAATATTTTTATTCACACCATAGGTTCCATCGCCGAAGCCCTGAACAATACCCTGCTGACTTGCCCAGATAATTGCCCTGCTGTAATATTTTCCGTCCTTCACATCCGAGAATTTATCCTCAAAGGCCACCTCCGGCTCTCCTGCCATACGGTAAATTACCGTGGCAAACATAGCTCTGGTCAGAGGCTGATCAGGCTGGAACAGGGATGTTCCTGAGATACCATTCATGATATCATTATCATATACATATTTAATGTTTTCATATTTCCAGTGATTCTTAATCTCCTCTACATCGGTAAAAGGCCAGGGCTTCTGTTCTGCCGGAGGATTAGGATCTGTCGTACCGGCCTCCTTTACAATAACCGGAATCGCCACCTCCCTTGAGGTACCGTTTTCAAATCTGACTCTTACCCTCCCGGTAAAGCTGCCAGCATTTTCACTGCTAACATTTTCCACTACCTCTACAACAGCTCCCTCCGGCAGGTTCTTGATATTGTCTGTAAGATCTATGGCACCGCCCCGGACAACCTCCTCCGTGATAATATCTGACGCCGGAATTTCCGGTGCTGTGGGTGCTGTGGGTTCATCCGATCTATCCGGAATCACCGGCAGTGCCGGCATATCCGGCGCTCCCTCCGGATTGATAGCAAGACCGTTCATATCCCATCCATTGCCCAGTATATCGATCAGGGTAACATCCTCTCCCTCCTCAGTAAAGGAATAGAGTCTGTCTCCTGCATCTGTCAGATAAAATCTGGACGTATTGGTATCATAAGCCATCTCGCATTTTCCGGATACCGTATTCACACCAACACTGCGGACGGTGCGCAAATCCCTGAAACGATCAGTAACACTGTAAAGGGTAGAACTGTTATCGCTTCCGAGGAAATAAATCAGTCCCTCCTTACAGGTTACTGCATGCATATGGGACAGAGGAATCTCTAATCTTGACGTATCAAGGTAACCTGAGTAACCATTCACATCGCCGGCCCGCAGTCTGTCTTCCTCAAACTGGAAGATATAAAAGCCGGACACCACATAAAGCAGCTCATTTACCGGATCATATGCCATATCAGAGGCTCCCCCGATAAACACATGCAGCCATCCCATACTTACAGAACTCTTTGTGGACAGATCGAAGCGATACAGCTCCGGCCAGGGGCCTTCACCCTCACTGACCAGATAATAAATATATCTGTCATCCTTTATGTCCATGCCAACAATTCTTCTGCCGCCGCTTAATTCTACTATCCTCTTTGCAGTGGATACGGGAAGCTCCGGATTAAAGGATATCAATGCCTCCTGCTTAGCAGAGATGGTATAGGCTGTAGAAACAGCAGATACTGCCTCCGGATCAATCACTGTAACCGTACAGGAGGCACTCACTGCGCTGTTGCTCACGCTGGTAGCAGTAATTGTAGTGGTTCCTGCGCTGACACCGGTTACCAGACCGTTTTCGTCTACAGCTGCAATACCCTCTTCTTCAGAACTCCATGTCAATGTCTTATCAGCAGCGCCTGAAGGGCTGATCACTGCACTGAGCTGGGTGGTACTGCCCTTTTCTACCCGGGCTGCTTCCCTGTTTATTCTGACTCCCGTCACTACCTCTGAAACCACTTCCTCATCATCAGGTACGGAGCACAGCATACCCAGGTACAAATCACCGATTTTCAGGTTGCCGCTCAACTGTAAAGCAGGCTTTCCGAGATTTGCAATAAACTCCACTGTCTTCTCTGTACCTTCTCCCTGAAGCTGAATCATAAAGAAGCCATAGTTTCTGGAAGCTACCATTTTTTCCCTGATTGTAGCATTCAGGTACAAACGCTTGGTACCGTGATCATAGGTCATCTGAGGACTGTACATCCTCTCACCCATATAGTTATCTCCTGTCCATACCTTTCCATCCTCAGGGAACTGCTGCAGTACAGTACAGTTTCCACTTTCCTTGTCTACTTTATATAAATTAGACACCTGATACCTGGCCTGCGACCCTACACCGTAAATCGTACCGCTTTCGTCCCCTGCTATGGCTGAAATAGGGGTGCTCAGGGTACAAACCTCTGTGAGAGAGCCATTGTTCAGGTTGACCTTCACCAGCTTTCCGGGATTGCCGCCCTTATGAAGGGTTATTCCGTACATGGTTCCGGAAGCATAGTCAAAGGCCATGCTGATCACCTGATCATCTTCCCCCAGGCCATGGTTGCCCAGAGTGACGTAATCCGCATAATTATCCTTATTGATGCGGTAAAGATCTCCCACATCATTGTACGCGTAGAAGTAACCGTCATAGTACTCTCCTGTCCTGAGAGAATAGGTTCCTATCATGCTGGCGCCCACTACCGAATGCTGAGGATCATAATCCTTTATATCGATCCAGAAATCATAGTAGGAGGAAGCACTTTCATCTGAGGTAAGGAAGGCTGCAAACTGGCCTGCTGCCGGATATACGTTTACAGTAACCGTATCTGTACATGCCGGCTTAGGATTATTGCCCTTGTTGCGGACAGTGACCTTAACGGTTGCCGTACCCTCTCCCACAAAGCTCATCCTGCCGAAGCGGTCTATCTGCACAACCTCTGTATTGCTGGATTCCCACTCCCTTGCATAGGTAGAGGGGCGAACAGGCTCTGTTCTGGTGGTAAGCTGCAGACTGCCCCCTGTCAGACCGGTCAGAGTTTCTCCATTGGTAATCTGGATAGAATCAGCCTGTATATAAATGGTCTCCGGCTCCTGTGCAGGAATCGTAAACATGGCTGTCTGCTCCACACCGCTGCTTCCGCCTACGCCGCCCAGATTAATGATCTCCGTGGTAGCTGCAGAGGGATTCTGCTGATCTATCTGCACCAGATAAAGATCAGAGTATCCCGAATCCATACAGGGATTCCAATAAATATTTCCTGAGTTATGATCATAGGTCATACCTGCATAGAACCAGCTGTCCGGCTCAATGGAACCGATCTTTACAGCACTCATATCATCCGGATTTACATGATAGAGGTTGCCGAACATATCGGAACCGATCACCTTTCCGTTGGCTGTGACACACATAGCCGGCATGATCGCAGCTTTCAGATCCCCGTTGAAGGTACCCAGCAGATCAATATCGCCGGTATCAACATCTATCAGGCACAGGCCGCCGTTGGTGTAATCTACACCGTACATACGTCCCGTACTGTAATCAAAGCCGATATTTCCTACCTCTATGCCCTCTGTCCTTCCAACCACCTCCGGCGCACCGATGGTTGTCTGACCAGGCGTTTCTCCTTGAGTGACAGCACTCTTGTAAAGGACTGTGGTTTTTACCATTCCCTCACCCTCTGCTATCACAAAGTACACATGGCCGTTATAATAGGTACCGCCCTGGATCAGCCCTCCGCTGCCGATTCTGCTTATGCTCTTAAGATTGCTGTCAGAATAGGTAACCCATGACCGGTCAGCCACCTTACTATTATAATCGGTAATCACATAACCATAAAGGGCATCGGAGGAATTGACTACGGTAACTCTGGCTGTTTGAGTTCTGGTCTGATCCCCAATCGTGGTTGTTGCAGTAATTGTAGTCTCACCTGTATCAACTGCTCTTACAACCCCATTGGTATTTACAGTTGCAACATTTTGATTCTGAGATGTCCACTGCACTGTTCCCGGAAGTGCATTCCAGGGCTCCCACTGAACGCTCATGCGTCTGCTCTGCCCCTTTGCCATCTTCACTGCCGATGGAGTGATCTCAATACCAGTAGGATCTACCCTGGGTATGAAAATATCAGAGGTTTCATCTGTTGGTATAAACAGAGACGTATAGCCGCCGGAACCTGTCCCCCCAACCTTTGTACATTTAGCATTTGTCAAGTCAATGGTATAAATAGCTCCAATATGAATATATCTTCCTGCATGTATAGTTTGACTGTGTGCATACCAGTACATTGTATCACTTTCATGGTCATAACACATGGACTGGATAACATTCACACCGGAATAGTTGGGCTCATTGACAAAGTCAGTCTCGCCCACAAACACTGTTTCTCCATTTTCCTTTGACAATCTATACAGCTTGCCGTCGTTGCTGATGGTATACAGCTGACCCTCTGTTGTACAGCCAAGGGTAAGAGCCTCAACTTCTTCATCCAACCCTTCTATACGAGCCACCTCTTCTAAACTAACAGTATCCTCCAGTTTGACCTTGAACAGGGCATTATGTCCGTCATCCTTACTGTCACCATTGTTGTCCCCGGCATAAGCCCAGCCAACGGCATATAATGTATCAGTAGAATAATCCAGTGCCATATCATACAGCACCTTAAAGCCTGCGTTCCCTACACTGCCCTCCTGCGTCATTATCACCTTGGTATTCCAATAGGTGCTGTAGGGCGTCAGCAGCAGCAGTGCGCCGTCGGAAGCCCTCTGTGCAATCACATACCCATTGATATATTCGCCGGAATAGGTTTTGCCCGCCGCATCAAAGGTTTCATTTTTCAGATTGGAAAAGTCTGTCTTATCTGCACTGAACCAGCCCATGGAAACATACCCGTCTGAGTAGGTCTCATTTCCATAGATCCTTCCCCTGTCCAGTTCTATTGGCTCAGGCTGTGTGCTGGGCATATCAGAAAGATCAAGGGAGACTTCGATTTCCGTTTCATTGCAGGCATAGTCCGCTACGATAACTGTAAAGTCCGTGCCATAGCCGGTAACATCAAACTCTTTTTCCAGAGCCACATTAGGCTGATTTTCCACTTCAAATTTGCCCAGTATCGACCCGTCAAAGCTTTCAAAAATTACGGCTGCAACATAGTGGTTCTCCGTAATCGTCAAGGGCAGCTTTACCGTGCCGTTTATTCTATCCTTGATGACTGCAGTACTCAGATTTTCAGCATTTGCCACCTGGGGACTGGTATTATCAATGGTTACATCAAAGCTGTAGGTATCATCTGCCTGATCATCCCTATCATCCAGATAGGACGCAATGCTGTATGTCACCTTTGTATTATCCGGCAGAGCGGTGCCGTTGTTTTTACCATCCCATACAAAGACCTGTTCGTTAAAATTAAACAGGGTGTAGGGAATAATCATTCCGTAGGTGGAATTATAATAACTTTTGGTAATATACTCCTCTTCAAAGGTAAAATACTGTGCCTGCGTACTCTTATCGGTTACAGTCTGAGCAACCTTTTTGGAGTTACGCAGCATACCGAAAACCATTTCAGTAATAGGGTTCACATCAGAAATAGCATTATATTCATCTCCTGCCCTTCCTCCTGGAATATAAGGATTCTGACCTATTTTTCCCTTTCTGGTCAAAACTGCAGGGCTGTAGAGGCTCGCATCCTCTCCCTTCTCATCGAATACAGGAGCATCCGACCAGTCTCCGAAGAAGCCCAGGAACGGCATGGAAAGATTGACCCCATTCTGCCCACTGGCTTTTACATAAAGATAGCCCTCAACATATGTACCATTTTCAAAATTATTGTTGATAAAGTTCTTATCATTTGTAGTCAGGGTGATGCTTGCATTCAGCTCTACCGAGCTGTTTGCAGGTACCAAAATTGTTGTTTTTGTCGAATTATTCTGACTGACCTCCACCTTTGTCTCCAGGGCTTTTGTGGTATTGGTCATATACTCACCAGCCTCATCCACATTCGGTGTCAATACTGTGGAGTCAAAGGTATATGTCTTTTGTTCATTTGTGATATTAGTAATTGTAAATGGAAAGGTAAACACACCGTTCTTCGAATCATTATCTCCCATTTCACCCTTAGGCCTGGTCTCAAATGCCGTTGGGCTGGATAAATACGCACCTGCACTGGTTGCCTTGCTCAGATCCACCAGACCGGCTCCCTGATAACGGGGAGAATATACTGTTTCTCCCTCCCGGATCTGGGAAGCTGTACTCATCAGAAGGTTTGTTGCCACCTTGCGAAGCTCCTTGTCCGCATAACGGTTATTATAGGTTTCCTTCAGATACTGTGTCAGAACCGTAACCGCTCCTGCCACCTGAGGGGAAGCCATGGAGGTACCGCTCATGCTTCCATAATTTGAGCCGCCGATATAGGGATCTCTGGTAGAATAAATATTTCCGCCCACACCGGAGATCTCCGGCTTCAGCTTCAGATCCGGCGTCACACCCCAGGAAGAGAAGGAGCTCATAGCGCGATCCACACTGACATGGGTCAGCTCTCCCTCATTGCATACAGTCAGTCTGCCAGTAGACATACCTTTTAAAATTTCACCGTCAGATCTGGAAATAGCCACACAGGGGATATGTCCGTCTCCATCGGAAATGGCCATGGAAAAGCTTCCGGGTATATTGTTGAATACCACCAGAGCCACTGCGCCCTTTTCCCTGGCAATTCTCTGTTTTTCCTGGAAGGAAATGGTTCCTCTGGACACTACTGCCACCTTGTCCTGCACATCCTTATTGGCATAGTCTCCCGCATCTCCCACACCGTCAATCACTACAAAATCCAGACTCTGTCCCTTAAACCTGTCCAGGAAATTGGTCTGGGCAGTGACTGCACTGTCTGAAAAGCCAAATTTCTGCTCGCCCACTGTAAAATAGGGCAAATCCGCACCGTCATTGTCAGCAGATGCAACAGAAAGTGCCCTAGAAGCTGTCGCCGGTGTTCCGATCAGTCCGTTATCAATATCCTTGGTTTTGCTCATATCCTTGCCGGTAAGGTTCATATAGGCATTGTTGGTATCATTTCCTCCGGCAATTACCACCTGGATATCTGTCTCCTCGAACTGATTCAGTACGGCTACCATCTCTGCATCGCCGTCTGTAAAGCCTGCTGCCGAACCCAGCGACAGGTTTACCGTATCCACATCCAGCCTTACGCAGTCCTCCAATGCCGCCATAATAGTAGACCATTCAGCCCCGCCGCTTCTGTTGAATACCTGCATCACAATCAGCTGTGCATCCGGTGCAATACCTACTACATTTGAGGTACTGATCTTGTTGGCTGCAGCGATTCCTGCCACATGGGTTCCATGATCATGGGAAGCGGTCTCGTGAGATACATCAAAATTCATGCCGTTATAGTTGAATACAAAGGGCAGCTTGCTGTTATAATAAGCCTGGTTTCTGAGACTTGTGGATCTACCCGCATTCAGGGAATCCCATATCTCATCCACAAATTCCTCGGTCATGGAATCCCTGGTCAGCTTGTCCTGGGAAAGTGGCTGAAAGCTTGGATGATCCAACACAATACCAGTATCAATGATGGCTATCTTCATACCCTTTCCTGTAAAACCGGTTGCATTCACCTGAGTGGCTCCGATCATGGCAGAGGAGTTATTGGTGTAGATCCCCTGATCTTCAGAAGCCCTTTCCACAGAAGCTGACATTTCAAAGCTGGGGGATACATATACCTTTTCTACCCCTGCCATCTGTTCAATCGCTTCCTTATTAATGTATCTGGTTTTCACTGATATGCCCGTAGTGGACATCGTATAGTCGTAGCCTAGGCTAAACCCATCCTCCTCACCAAAGGATGCCTCCAGGGCTGACTCCAGCTCTCCGATGAGCTGCATCTGCTCATCCCGGTAAGCAGAAACTGCGCTTGTATTTGCTTTTACCTCCTCTGAGGAAAAGGCAGTCAGCAGCGGAGCCTTATCCAAAACTACAATAAAGTCCACGACATCATCCTGCTTCGGCATATTCTCCGCGATGATCTCTGACATTCTTTGCTCGCTGTCATTGACAAGACGGTGGTTTATCTCCTCCTCTGTCTTCTCTGCAGCAGAATCCCCTGTCTCTGTCTCCACAATGCTGATGCTGCTGTCACTGTCGGTATCAGGGCTGCCGCCCTCCTCACCCACACTTTCCTGCAGGGTGCCGCTTTGCTCCTTAACAGTTCCGGGAGCAAAGGAGGATGCCGTTGCAAACTCCTCTGATACTTCTTTTTTGCCGTCAACGCCATTATCATCATTGACAGCGCCTCTGCTTTCCCCCGAGGAATTGTTCCTTCCCGGGTCTGTCCCCCCATCCTCTGCAAAATCTGCAGTGTGGGATGGAAGCTGAGCGGGAGCCATGTCTGCTGTGTTCTTCACCAGCTCTACCGGTCCTGACTCTCCCACCAGGACTTCACCTGTAAAGTCTCCGCTCACTGCAATACTGTCCCCGGTGCTGTCTGTTTTTTCAGTAACATACCGGACAGCGATACCGGACAGAAGCAGGACGGATACCAGCAGCATGGCAATCAGCCTTTTTTTAATGCCCTTTTTCCCCACTTTCACTCATCTCCTTCCTCTCTTGTACAATAAATACTCTTAAACAGTATATTACTAATACTATAATAATACTATCATTTTTTCAAATTATTGGAATAGTACTATAATAGTATTTTTGGTTATTTTATATAAAAATATTTCAAAAAATCAAAGAAAATAGGTAAAAACATCAATTCAAGAACATGATATTTGAAAGAATTCAGACAGGAGAAATAAAAAAATCAGGTAGCAATACATAAAAAGATATGGTATGATTTTCCTACCAAATAACAAAATTTAAAAGGAGGTTGATGAAATGAAAACCAGAAAACGGATATTGGCAGGCCTTTTGGCTTCCCTCTTCCTGACTGGATCCCTTCCCCAGGCGGCGGCAGCGGGAACCGGTACAGCCGCTGCTGATTCTACCTTATCTGCAATCTCAGTGGCGAATCTGGGCAATCTGGAGGAAATATGCTCCGGGGAATATTTAAGAGCATACCAGGTGCCGGTCAGCTCTTACGAATGTGTGGGAGGGGAATCCAATACCTCCCTTAGTCTGCAGAATGCCTTTGACAATGACTGGATGACCTACTGGCAGGCTGCCGACAAAACAAAGGTCAGCAGTATCACTGTCACCTTTAATGAAATCAGTACGGTATCCCGGATCATCTATGGACTGAGGGAAGTCGGGAGCTATGGGGATGGCTACCCCACCCATCTGAAGATTGCCGTATCCCGCTCGGACAGCGGGGAGGATTTTACAGAAACTGCTGCCGGAAGATCGGAAATGTCAAAAGATAAGATGCTTTTCACTCTGGAAGAGCCGGTAGAGGCAAAAAGAATCCGCTTCATCTTTGCGGAAACCTATGACAGCTATCCTACACCTAATCCCGACTACGGTGCATTTGCAACCGCGGCAGAGCTCAAGTTTCTCAGACCGGATCCCATTTTTGAAACAGTGAGTGATCTGTTTGAGGATGAGGATGCAAGGCAGCTCAAAGAGAAATATCGGAATGACGAGATTTTACAGGATCTGGAGGCACAGACTGAGGGTCATGCTGTCAGAGGTTATCTGCTGGCCAAGATCCGTCTTGCCCAGCAGCTGGTTACAGGGGAAACCACTCCGCATGATCCCTTGGATTTTCCTGTGGAAGTGATACAAAAGACAGGGCCTGATTCAGAGAATTATGTTATGCTGTTTGTTCCTGACAGATACACCATCGATCAGCAGGATGATTTTATAAAACACACCAAGAGCCTGATCGACCAGATGATGAAAGATTACAATATCTATAAAAGATACGGCAGCAAAATAAATATATATGCCCTGAAGGTTCCCTCCAATCAGTCTGTCTCCGGAACAGCAGAACGCTCCTTTGTATTAGACAGCTATTTCAAGTCCAGCCTGGATAATTCCGGCCTTGAGATAGGAACCAATCTAATGCCTGACGGAAGGGACAAATTGTTTGGGCTGGTAGATCAACTGGAAGAAAACTATCTGGATCCGGGAGGAAAAGTGTCGGTAGCCCATATTGTATTGAATTCCAACCAATATGCAGGAAGGGCTCTGGATATCTACGGCAAGGTACCGATTTCCATGTCCACTGCCTACCTGTCAACGGTAATGGTTCACGAGCTTTCCCACGCAGCAGGAGTGTTGGGGGATGAATATGTATCCAACCATACCATCCAGGCTCCTAACGTAACAGCACAAACCGATCCTCACCAGTCGCCCTGGAAGGAATTTCTGGGCTTTCGATCCGTCTGCCATTATGAAATCCAGCAGGGTCTGTACCGTCCTGCCAAAGACTGTATGATGGCTGATATGACATCGGATTTCTGCGAATACTGCAAATTGCTGCTGGCAGAAAAGCTGAATAAGCAAATGGATCTGTATATCGCAAAACCGATTCCTGTAATCCACGACTATTATACGCAGTATCCGGGTGACGGCACAGAGATTACTCCCAGCAATATCGCCAGCGTGAATAATCATCAGATAGAATACAGGACAATCATTAAAAATTATGGAGAAACAGACAGAAATGTAACTCTGACTATGTATATCATTGGAAAGGACGGCACTAAAAAAGTAGAGAAGTCCGAGGATTTCACTCTGCCTGCTTCCCAGATCAAATCCATTAAGGTAGTCAGCGATACCTGCAAGGGTCTGAAGTATGGAGACAGAGTTACCGGACGTCTGGTGGATAAGACTACAGGCACCGTACTGGTGGATGGTGATACCTATCTGAATAAATACGGTACTGTAACCATCAAATGCAGAGTCGGTGACGAAAACAATAAAACAGACAACAAACTGCCCAATGTATCAGATCATGTCCTGTATCTGGAGGCCAACAGCACCTATGAGCTGAATCCTGCAAACATAAACGGCTATGAATACACGGGCAAAAGCCTGGAGGAATCCTCCGTACAAATAACAGAAAATGGTAATATTGATGTAACCTACTATTACACCATGGACAAAGGAAAGATAACTCTCAATCTGACCGATGAAAATAATACTGTAGTAAAGGAAATTTATCGGTATGTCGGCCGCGGGGAAACCTTCACTCCTGCTCAGTCCGACTTTCCTGCAAAAGAGGGTCACAGACTGGTTCTGCCTGAAAGTGTCGTCTTTGACGGAATCAATGATATCACACTGACCTACTCCTATGAGGAGGGTGAGCCGGAGCCGGAGCCCATCAGACCCCAGGCTCCCGAAATCCCGGCAGAAAATATCATTACTGAGGAAGTCACACAGGGAAGCACTGTGGATCTGAGAGACAATATCAGCAATCTTCCTGCAGGTGCTTCTGTCACTGTGATTAAAAATGTCTCTACTGATGCCGTAGGCAGATTTACGGGCAGGGTAAAGGTCACCTTTGCCGATGGTACCTTCCGGGAGGTAAATATCCCTGTTATTGTCAGAGCAGCGGCACCTGTGGATCCGGCTCCCGCTGATCCCCAGCCCGTGGATCCGGCTCCCGCTGATCCGCAGCCTGTAAAGCCCGCACCCACTGTTCTTCCCTTTACAGACATTGAGACCACTGCAGGAAATTGGAAATATGAAAACGTGAAATATGTATACGAAAACAATATTATGAACGGTATCTCCGGTACCACCCAGTTTCAGCCGGACAGCCCACTGACCAGATCTATGTTTGCCACTGTGCTCTATCGTATGGCAGGCTCCCCCTCCATTGTCTATACGGATAAATTTCCTGATGTAGCCGATGGGAAATGGTACAGCGAGGCCATCCTTTGGGCCAACAAGGAAGGTATTGTAAATGGATTTTCAGATGGAAGCTACGGCATTAATGTGAATATCACCCGTGAACAGATAGCTAAAATGCTGTTTGAATATGCGAAAAAGCAGGGATATGACACAAGCATAAGCAGCTCCCTGGAAAATAACTCCCTGGAGAAATTCACAGATGCCGACAAGGTGAATGAATGGGCACAAAGCTATATGCAGTGGGCGGCAGCTGTAGGCATGATCAGCGGAAAGCCCAATGGGGACGGTACCTACAGGCTGGATCCCAAGGGTGAGGCTACCAGGGCCGAGTGTGCAGCTATGCTTACCAGATTTGAGAAAAACTATAAGTAATCTGTACTTCCTCAATCTGATTGCTCCATATGGAGACCTTAAAAGCAGGTTCTGAGAGAGATTTAATTTACAGAAACAGGAGGACAGCCATGACTGATATGAGCCATGGCTGTCCTCCTTATTTTATGGATCAGATAAACATCCTCACCTTCTATGTCCTACCTGTATTTTTTCAGGAACATCGTAAGCATCTTTGCACATTCTGCCCTTGTAGCTTCCCCCTTTGGATCCAGACGGAAGGAGCCGTCACCGTTTGGCTTGCCGCTTATCATACCGGCATACACCGCCCACTTCATATATCCTTCCTCCCATCCGCTTACCTTCTCCTTATCCGTAAAGCTGTCCAGCGAGGAAGCTCCTCTCACATCGTAACCCCGGACGGAAGCATATTCATACAGCATTTTGGCTATTTGCTCCCGGGTAATATTTGTTTTTACTGCATAGCTTCCGTCATTGAAGCCATCTACAATTCCCTGTGCATTGGCCCATATGACTGCACTGCTGTAGTACTGACCATCCTTTACATCTGTAAATTTATTCCTGAATGCTACAGAAGGCTGTCCTGCCATACGATAGAGCA
>JALESH010000072.1 GCA_022781985.1 Lachnospiraceae bacterium
CTTCGCCAGGGAGTACAGGATGCTCCTTCAGGAGGCGTCAGAGAGGAACTGGGAGACGATGGATGCCCTCACCAGGCAGACGCTGGCAGAGACTGTAAAATACAGAGATTTTAAGGCGGCCGGGACGGAGGGGATTCTCCAGTGCCGGATCGCTTCTATTATACTGCCTCTTTTGGCGGACCATGTACTGAGGGAGGCCAATCACTATCTGAGACTGCTGCAATACGGGCTGAAAGGCAGGTGATGAGGATGGAGTTATGTGAATATCCCTGCCGGGGAAAAATACGCAGCTTTGAGATAGAAGCCATTCAGATTCCTATTGTATACAATAAATACGGTGACCATGATCCGGATGGGCTGCTCTATGTACTGGAAAAGGATGCAGAGCGGATAAAAAGGGAAGCGGGAGTATGGCGCCTGTCTCCTGTCTCCTGCAGTCCTTTGGGGATCTGAGAAATCACAGGCTGCATGGACTCTTCGGAGCCATTATCATAGAACCCCCGGGAGCAGAATGGTATAAGGGCTTCAGCATGAAAAAGGGAGTTTATGAGGAGCAGATGGTGATAACGGCACCGGGAAGGGCCGGCTTCCGGGAATGTGTGCTGTTCATCCAGAATGGGATCCGTCTCCTGGATAAGGAAGGCAATCTTGTCAGGACACCGGCAGAGGAGGTGGGAGAGCAGATCGATGCGGAGGATACCGGTGAAAAGGGCTATAATTACCGTTCCGAGAGGTTTGCAAACTCCGGGGGAGCGTGTGGTTTTCCGTACCATGATGCCAGCAGATAAGCCCAGGAACACCGGATTTACCATCCATGGGCATACCTGGAAGGAGCAGCCGGAGGATCCCTTCTCCCGGGAGATTTCCCTGCAGGGTGCCATCAGTGTGGGCAGCAGGTTCCACATGGAGCTGGACGGCGGCGCTTCCTGTCCCGGAGGCTATCTGTACCGTTCCGGTTCCCTGAGATGGGATGTGGAATCGGGAATGTGGGGCATATTCCGTGTGATGAAGAAGGGCCTGAAATGCAGATGCAGGGAGCTCTGCAAAAGGGCTGCGGGTTGTATGGGAAGGGGCATGGGAAAAGGCTAGCCGGATGATTTGCCTGTACAGCGGAATCTGTGTTACAATGTGATCAGCAGGATCGAGAGACAAAGCAGCTGAGAGTGGGGGATGAGCAATCCCCCACTCATAAAAAGGAAGGAAAGGACAGGAGGACAGCATGAAGGACAACAGGGAACGCCTGAATAAATATCTGGCAGCCTGCGGCATCTGCTCCCGCAGGGAGGCAGACCGCCTCATCGGGGAAGGAAGGGTGACGGTGGATGGAGACAGGGCTTCTGTAGGGATGCAGGTAAGCGGCAGGGAGGAGATCAGGGTCAATGGAAAACCGGTGGCCGGAAAGGACAGGAAGGCAGTGCTGGCCTATTATAAGCCCCCGGGCGTGATCTGTACCGAGAGGGACAGGCATGCAGAGAGAAAGATCAGTGACGAGCTGAAATATCCCGTGCGTCTGACCTATGCCGGACGGCTGGACAAGGAGTCGGAGGGGCTGCTGATCATGACCAACGATGGGGCACTGATCGATGCCATGATGCGGGGGGCCAATATGCATGAAAAAGAATATGCGGTAAGGGTGAGCAAAGAGGTGACCCGAGAATTCACGGAGGGTATGGCAGGAGGTGTCTATCTGGAGGAGCTGAACCTGACGACCAGACCCTGTGAGGTAAGGAAGACAGGAAAATTTACCCTGAGGATCATACTCACCCAGGGAGTCAACAGGCAGATACGGCGGATGGTGGAAAGCTTTGGCTACCGGGTCAGGGCTTTAAAGAGGGAACGCATCATGAATATCCGCCTGGGAGGTCTGAGACCGGGAGAATACAGGGTACTCCATGGAGAGGAATTAAGCCGGCTCTATCAGGAATGCGGGATAGAGCCGGAAGCCCCGGGCAGGCAGCACAGGAAGCAGGCAGGAGCAAATCAGAAATAAAGGGATGGTTGGCAGAATGAATAAAGAGGGAAAGACAGGCCGGCTCAGGGAGCTGACACAGCTTTTGAACAGGGCTTCCAGGGCTTACTATGCGGAAGACTGCGAGATCATGAGCAATTTTGAATACGACAGATTATATGATGAGCTGACAGCTCTGGAGGAGGAGACAGGCATCGTTCTGGCAGGAAGCCCCACCAGGCAGGTGGGATATGCCGCAGTGGAGGAGCTACCCAGGGAACGCCATGAGAGGCCCATGCTCTCCCTGGGAAAGACTAAGGAGAGGGAGGAGCTGCGGGAGTGGCTGGGAGATAAAAGGGGCCTTCTGTCCTGGAAGCTGGACGGCCTGACTGTGGTTTTGACCTATCTGGGGGGGAGGCTGGAAAAGGCGGTTACAAGAGGCAACGGAGAGGTGGGAGAGGTGGTCACCGGCAATGCGGAGGCCTTCCTGAATCTGCCCCTGGCCATCCCTTATAAAGGAGAGCTGATCCTTCGAGGGGAAGCAGTGATCAGCTATTCGGATTTTAAGGAGATCAATGAGCGGATTCAGGAGGAGGATGCCAGATACAAAAATCCAAGGAACCTCTGCAGCGGATCCGTGCGCCAGCTCAACAGTGAGATCACCGCCTCCAGGAGGGTCAGGTTCTTCGCCTTTTCTCTGGTAAAGGCAGAGGGGGTGGATTTTCAAAATTCCAGGCAGGAGCAGCTTCTTTTCCTGCAGCAGCAGGGCTTCGAAACAGTGGACTACAGAATCGTGGACAGGGCCGGGCTATTGGAGGCCATAGAAGATTTTGAACAGAGAGCCGGGGATTTTGACTTACCCTCCGATGGACTGGTATTGCTCTATGACGATATTGCATATGGGCAGTCGCTGGGAGCCACAGCCAAATTTCCCAGGGATTCCATCGCCTTTAAATGGCAGGATGAGGTCAGGGAGACTGTGCTGAAGGAGATAGAGTGGAGTCCCAGCAGGACAGGGCTGATCAATCCGGTGGCTGTCTTTGAGCCGGTGGAGCTGGAGGGAACTACAGTGAGCAGGGCATCGGTACACAATATCAGCATACTGAAAAGCCTGAAGCTGGGCATAGGCGACAGGATCACTGTCTACAAGGCCAATATGATCATTCCCCAGATCGCGGAAAACCTTACAGGCAGCGACAGCATAGAGATACCGGAGTTCTGTCCGGTGTGCGGGGGCAGAACCAGACTCGGCCGGAGCCATGAGGTACAGTCCCTGTATTGTACCAATCCTGACTGTGAAGCAAAGAGGATCAAGGCCTTCACTCTTTTTGTCAGCAGGGATGCTATGAATATAGACGGCCTGTCGGAGGCTACTCTGGAGAAATTGATTGCCCGGGGCTGGATCCACGAATATGCAGATATTTTTCATCTGGACCGCTTCCGGGAGGAGATCATAGGGATGGAGGGCTTCGGCGAAAAGTCATATCACAATCTGATGGCAGGCATTGAAGCAGCCCGGAAAACCACCCTGCCCAGGATCATTTACGGTCTGGGTATCGCCAATATCGGAGTGGCCAATGCCCGGATGATCTGCAGGCAGTTTGGCAATGAGCCGGAGAAGATGATGGCGGCAGATGTGGAGGAGCTAAGTGCCATTGATGGAGTGGGAGAGGTGATTGCTACTGCATTCCGGGAGTATTTTCAGGAGGAAGCCAACAGACAGCGGTTGGAAAACCTGTTAAAGGAGGTAGAGCTGGAGGCAGAGGAGATCCGGGAGGGTAGTGAGATGCTGGCAGGCATGAGCTTTGTGGTAACGGGAAGCCTGAAGCGCTATGCCAGCCGGAATGAGCTGAAGGAAGTGATAGAGAAAAAGGGGGGCAGGGTGACAGGAAGCGTGACCTCCCGAACCAGGTGCCTGATCAATAATGATATGGAGTCCGCTTCCTCCAAGAATAAAAAGGCCAAGGAATTGCAGGTTCCCATTCTTACGGAGGAACAGTTCATAGAGCAATATTTAGGAGGAGACAGCAATGCCGATTAAAACAAGGAATGATCTACCAGCAAAAGGAATACTGGAAAATGAGAACATATTTGTCATGGATGAAAACAGGGCTATTCATCAGGATATTCGGCCCCTGCAGATCTGTATCCTGAATCTGATGCCTGTCAAGCAGGATACGGAGCTGCAGCTCCTCCGGGCCCTGTCCAATACACCGCTCCAGGTGGATGTGACTTTTATGAAGATGAACAGCCATCGCTCCCTGAATACGCCCATCAACCACCTGAATAAGTTCTATCAGACCTTTGATGAACTGAAGCACAACCGGTATGACGGTCTTATCATTACCGGGGCACCGGTGGAGCAGATTCCGTTTTCTGAGGTGGACTATTGGGAGGAATTGTGTGAGATCATGGAGTGGTCCAAGCAGAATGTGACCTCTGCCCTCCATATCTGCTGGGGGGCCCAGGCAGCCCTGTACTACCATTTCGGACTGGATAAGGAATTGCTGCCGGCCAAGCTCTTCGGTGTCTTCGAGCATCAGGTAATGAATCGGAAAATACCTCTTGTAAGAGGGTTTGATGACTGCTTTCTCATCCCCCACAGCCGTCACACCACCATCGCCCCGGAGGCTATCCATGCCTGCAGCGGGCTGACGGTGCTGGCTGAGTCAGAGGAGGCTGGGGTTTTGCTGTGCATGGCAGGAGAGGGAAAGCAGATCTTTATCATGGGCCATCCGGAGTATGACCGTATGACACTCCACAACGAATATCTGAGGGACAGGGAGAAGGGGCTCCCTGTGGAGGTGCCCAAAAATTATTATCCCCAGGATGATCCCAGCCAAAGGCCCAGGCTGCAGTGGCGGGCCCACAGCAACAATCTGTATGCCAACTGGCTCAATTATTACGTCTACCAGGTTACAACCTATGAATTGTAGGGCCGGGTATGGGAACAGGGCTCAGATTGACAGCCTATGTAATCCATAGTAAAATAACAAAAAAATATTTTGCACCAGGGAGAAAAGGACGCAGCGGAATGGACAGCGATATTATATCAATCATGAATGACAGATATGGAAGGATGAGTAAGGGGCAGAAAAAGATTGCTGCCTATATTGCTGACCACTATGACCAGGCCGTATTTATGACGGCGGCAAAGCTGGGGGAGGCGGCAGGGGTAAGTGAATCCACGGTAGTCCGGTTCGCCTCCTGTATCGGCTATGAGGGATATCCGGAGTTTCAGGCAGGGCTGGCAGACTGGGTCAAGAATAAGCTGAATGCGGTGCAGAAGATCAGTGTAAAATATGGGAAAAGCACCCAGTCAGAGGTGCTTGGCTCCGTGCTGGCATCGGATGTGGGCAGAATACAGGATACCATGGAAAATCTGGACGGGATGTCCTTTGAGATGGCTGTGGATGCCATCCTGGAGGCAGAGACAGTCTATGTGATCGGTCTGAGAAGCTGCGGCCCCCTGGCGGAGTTCCTGCACTTCTATCTGAATATGGTGAGGGGCAATGTGGTGCTGGTCAAAACCACCAGTGTGAGCGAGCTTTTTGAGCAGATGATCCGCATAAACGAAAGGGATGTTCTGGTGGGCATCAGCTTTCCCAGGTATTCCATGCGGACCCTGAAGGCCATGGAATTTGCCAATGACAGGAACGCCAGAGTCATCGCCATTACGGACAGCGTCCATTCCCCTATGAACCTATATTCCTCCTGCAACCTGTTTGCCAGGAGCAGCATGGTATCTATCGTAGATTCGCTGGTGGCCCCCCTGAGTCTGATCAACGCCCTGGTGGTGGCCATCTGCCTGAAGCGGCCGGAGGAGGTCAAGGGCAGCCTGGAGAGGCTGGAAGAGGTGTGGGGGAATTATCAGGTCTATCTGAATGATGAGATAAATTTTATGGATGAGGATCCCATACTGCATCATTCCATAAGGAAAGAGAACGGCGAATAGATGAGAAAGATAATAGTGGTGGGCGGCGGCGCGGCCGGTATGATGGCTGCTGTGGCGGCATCGGCGCAGGGGGCCAGGGTCGTTTTATTTGAAAAAAATGAAAAGCTGGGAAAAAAGCTCTTTATTACAGGCAAGGGAAGATGCAATGTGACCAATGCCTGTGACATGGAAGGACTGTTTCGTCACGTGGTCACCAATGCAAAGTTTTTATACAGTGCCTTTTACGGCTTTGACAATCAGTCGGTGATGGCCTTTTTTGAAAATGCCGGCTGTCCCCTCAAGATAGAAAGGGGAGAGCGGGTTTTTCCGGTTTCGGATCATTCCTCTGACGTGATCAGGGCTCTTGCAGGACAGCTGAAAAAGGGCGGGGTGGATATTCGTCTGCATACCGGAGTCAGGGAGCTGCTCCGGCAGGAGGAAAGAGCCGCAGGGGTGGTGCTGGGGGATGGGCGTTCAGAAAAGGCAGATGCAGTGATCCTGGCTGCAGGGGGCCTTTCCTATCCCCTCACCGGCTCCACCGGAGACGGCTATCGGATGGCGGTGGAAGCCGGCCATTCCCTGAAGGAAACCTGTCCCTCCCTGGTTCCCCTTGAGGTGGAGGGGGACTGGTGCGGGAGAATGCAGGGGCTGTCCCTCAGGAACGTATCCGCAGCTCTGGCACAGAAGGGGAAAAAGCCCTTTTATCAGGGCTTTGGAGAGATGCTTTTTACCCATTTCGGTGTCAGCGGGCCCCTGATCCTAAGTGCCAGCAGCTATTATGCAGCCAGAAAGGACAGGGGAGATACGGTACTGCATCTGGACTTAAAGCCGGCTCTTACGGCAGAACAGCTGGATAGGAGGCTGCTGAGGGATTTTGAAGAAAATAAGAACAGGCAGTTTAAGAATGCTCTGGGAGGCCTTTTTCCGGCCAGGCTGATTCCTGTCATCCTGGAGATGTCAGGGGTAGACGAAGAAAAAAAGGTGCATGAGATCACCAGGGCGGAGCGGACAGGCTTTGTCCGCCTGATTAAGGATGTGGAACTGAAGATAAAGGGCGCTAGGGATTTCAGAGAGGCAGTGATCACTAAGGGCGGAGTTTCTGTGAAGGAGGTCAATCCCTCTACCATGGAATCCAAAAAGCTCAGCGGCCTTTATTTTGCCGGAGAGATCCTGGATCTGGATGCCTTGACGGGAGGCTTTAACCTCCAGATCGCATGGTCCACAGGCTGGCTGGCAGGGAAGAGCGCGGCGGGAGGGGCTTAGAGTGTGTTTTAAAGGTCATGGCTTAAAAAATGCATGACTTTCAATACTGCAGAGGAGCAGGAAAGGAGTTTGGTCATAGAGATGAGTTACAGTATAGCAATAGACGGCCCTGCCGGAGCGGGCAAGAGTACCATAGCAAAAAGGATCGCCAAGGAAAAGGGCTTCCTCTATGTGGATACAGGGGCAATGTACCGCGCCATGGCTCTCTATCTTCTGAGAAGCGGAGTGGGTCCTGAGGATATGGAAGAAATCGGGCTGAAGTGTAAAGAAGCTGATATTACGATCCGATATGAAAAGGGAGGACAGGTAGTTCTGTTAAACGGTGAGGATGTAAATGGCCTGATCCGTACCGAGGAGGTAGGCCGGATGGCCTCCCAGAGCAGCGGCCATCCGGCGGTGCGAAGGAAGCTGGTGGAGCTGCAGCAGCGTCTGGCAGAGAGTGCGGATGTGGTCATGGACGGCAGGGATATCGGTACCTGTGTCCTGCCCGGAGCCGATGTCAAGGTCTATCTGACGGCCGGCAGCAGGGTGAGGGCCCAGCGCAGATACGATGAGCTGACAGCCCGGGGAGAGACCTGTGATTTGGACCGGATAGAGCAGGGTATCATGGAAAGGGACAGGAGGGATATGGAGAGGGAGATTTCTCCTCTCCGCCAGGCTCCTGATGCAGTGCTGATCGATACCTCCTATATGGATATAGATGAAGTGGTGCGGGCTGTCATAGCATTGACAGAGCAGGGGCCGCGCGGGTTCTGAAAGGAGCAGTTCAATAAAATGGAAGTAATAGTAGCCAGGAGCGCCGGCTTTTGCTTTGGTGTGGAAAAGGCAGTAAAAATGGTGTATGACCAGCTTGGGAAGGGCAAGGAAATCTATACCTTCGGGCCCATTATCCACAACGATGAGGTGGTCAGGGATCTGGAGAGCCGGGGCGTGAAGGTGGTGGAAGGAGCAGAAGATTTAAAAAAAATAAAATCTGGCACCATAGTGATACGCTCCCATGGGGTGTCCAGGGACATCTATGAGCTGATCCGGGAGCAGGGGCTGGAATGCGTGGATGCCACCTGCCCTTTTGTGAAGAGGATCCATCATACAGTTGAAAAGGAATGCGGATTGGGCAGGAAGATTATCATAGTGGGCAATCCGGGCCATCCGGAGGTGGAGGGGATCCGGGGCTGGGTTAGCGGCACGGAGGCTGTGGTGGTCGAGTCCGAGGAAGAGGCAGAACGGCTGGCAGACAGGGACAGCGGCAGCTTTTTTAAAGCGGCAGAAATCTGCATTGTGGCTCAGACGACATTTAACTACAACAAATTTAAAGATATAGTTGAAATTTTTCTGAAAAGAGGTTACAATGTTAGTGTTGTGAACACTATATGTAATGCAACAGAAGAGCGGCAGGCCGAGGCCAGACAGATTGCGTCTCAGGCTGCTGTAATGATAGTAATAGGGGGAACCCACAGCTCCAATACAAGAAAGCTCTATGAGATCTGTAAGGAGGAATGTGAGGATACTCATTTTATACAGACACTGGATGACTTGCGTTTAGAACTACCTAAAGCTGTTTCACCGGTCGGTATTACTGCCGGGGCGTCGACCCCAAACAATATTATTGAGGAGGTTCAAAATTATGTCAGAATTAACTTTTGAACAAATGTTAGACGAATCATTTAAGACAATACATGCGGGAGAGGTAGTTGAAGGTACAGTCATCGATGTGAAGCCTGAAGAGCTCATTCTCAACATCGGCTATAAGTCCGACGGTATCCTCACCAGAAACGAATATACCAATGAACCCAATGTAGATTTGACCAAGGTAGCCAAGCCGGGCGACACCATGGAGGTGAAGGTTCTGAAGGTAAATGACGGAGAGGGACAGGTGCTGCTTACCTACAAGAGGCTGGCAGCAGACAGAGGCAACAAGAGAATTGAAGAGGCTTATAACAATAGGGAGGTACTCACTGCGAAGGTGGCCCAGGTGCTGGACGGCGGTCTGAGCGTAGTGGTGGAGGAAGTGAGGATTTTTATTCCCGCCAGCCTGGTATCGGATGTTTACGAGAAAGACCTGTCAAAATATGCCGGACAGGAAGTGCAGTTTGTTATCAGTGAATACAATCCTAAGAGAAGAAGATATATCGGTGACCGCAGGCAGCTGATTATGGCTGAGAAGGCGGAGCTTCAGAAAAAGCTGTTTGAGTCTATCAGCGTAGGCGACATAGTGGACGGTGTGGTGAAGAATGTGACGGATTTCGGCGCCTTCATTGACCTGGGCGGAGCAGATGGCCTGCTTCATATATCAGAGATGTCCTGGGGCAGAGTGGAGAATCCCAAAAAGGTATTCAAGGTGGGAGATGAGCTTAAGGTTCTGATCAAGGAAATCAGCGGGACAAAGATTGCTCTCAGTCTGAAATTCGAGGATGCGGATCCCTGGAGGGATGCAGCAGAAAAGTATGCCGTAGGCAATGTGGTGACAGGAAGGGTAGCCAGGATGACGGACTTCGGTGCGTTTGTTGAGCTGGAGCCCGGTGTAGATGCCCTGCTTCATGTATCACAGATTTCCAGGGAGCATATTGAAAAGCCCTCTGATGTATTGAAGGCAGGAGATGAGATCACCGCCAAGGTGGTAGATTTCAACAATGAGGATAAGAAGATCAGCCTGAGTGTGAAGGCTATGCTGACATCAGAGCCGAAGGAGGAAACTGATGCAGATGTGGTTTCTGTAGATATCGATGCGGTAATAGCCAATGAGCAGGAAGAGTCTGCTGCAGAATAGAAGGTAAAGGTGTATTCCTGTATATGCCGAAGAATGACAATGGTAGGTAACGGTTATGGCTTATGATTATGAATGGTTCAAGACTGCGGTATACAGCCTCACTAAAATAGATCTCAGCGCTTATAAGGAAAAGCAGATGAAGCGCCGCATTGATACACTCATAGCCAAGAACGGTATTGTGGGATATGACAAGTATATTGCCTTTATTAAAGAGAACAGCAAAAAGTTTGAGGAATTTGTCAACTACCTGACTATCAATGTGTCAGAGTTTTATCGGAATCCGGATCAGTGGAGAGTGATGGAAAAGGAGATCATTCCTGAACTGATCAGCAAATTCGGCAGGAAGCTGAAAATATGGAGTGCTGCCTGTTCCACCGGTGATGAACCGTATTCGCTGGTTATGGCGCTGTCAAAGCATGTTCCCCTGGATCAGATCAGGATCTATGCTACGGATTTGGATAAGCAGGTGATTGCAAAGGCCAAGGTGGGGCTGTACAACGAAAAGAGCATTGCTAATGTGCCGGAAGATTTGAAGAAGAAATTTTTTACAAGGGTTGGAGTATCCTACCAGATTTCCGAAGAGATAAAGAAGAGGGTGGAGTTCTGCCAGCATAATCTTCTGAAGGACAACTATCAAAGCGGATGGCACATGATCGTCTGCCGTAATGTACTCATCTATTTTACGGAGGATGCTAAGGATGAGGTGTTTGTAAAGTTCCAGAAATCCCTTGCCAGTCAGGGTATTCTGTTTATAGGAAGTACAGAACAGATCATTAATTATAAGGACATGGGATATGAAAGAAAAAATTCTTTCTACTACGAAAAGCCCTGATCGGATCTGAAAATATAAAATCTGCCGCACCAGACAACCGGATGGTGCGGCAGATTTTTAGTTACAATTTAAAATCATCTGTAAGATGTGGGCAGCATATCTGGAAAACAGCTTTCTTTCTTTTTTCATTTCCTCTGTCAGCTCAAAAAATATTTCCTTGCTGTGATAGCTTCTTTTAAAGAATGGCTCAAAGAGAACATCCCATTGAGGAAGGTAGGTGGAAAGCTTGCGGGTATAGCAGGTAGCAGCCATAGCCTGGGTACGGTGGTTTTTATCCACAAAGGAGGCGACGGATTTATGGATGGCAGTATCTTCCTGGGGCAGATAGTAATAGCTTTTATAGTTGGAGTAAAAATACTTCATCTCCTCTTCAAACATTGGCACTCTGAGACTTCCCTCACTCCCCTGTGCCTGGAAATAGCATCCATTGGCATGGACAGAGAGCGGGCGGGGAAGGTGGGAGGGCAGGGACAGTCTCATGATCAGCTCCTGCTGCTGTTTGCCGTCTATGTCGTGATAATAGTTAGCCTGTACCTTTTTGGGAGAAATGGTCTCATGAAAGAGGTCATGGTAGGCCAGGATGGGAAGGATCTGCAGCATTCCTTTCATGTCATCCGCATTGTGGAGGGTAAGAGCCTGCAGGGCAAAATCGGTGGGATTTTTCACATATTCATGATATACGCCGATAAGTTCGCCGCCGCCATAGGGATCCTGCCGCTCTATTCCCAGAAACTGCTCAATAGTTTTTAGCTTGCAGTTGGGCAGGTGAAGTAAGGATTTGAAGGGGGCAACCCGTCGATAGATGTCGATGCCCTCGAAGCGGTCAAAGGAATAGGGAAGATCATACTGCCTGCATTTTTGGAGCAGGTAGGGCAGGTCAAAATTGTTTCCGTTAAAATGGATCAGATGGCTGTAATCCATTGCAAACTGGAAAAAGGCCGACAAGATCTGCTTCTCTTCGCTGTAATCATTGGCAAACCACTGTTTCACATACCACTGGCCCTTCTCATAGCAGGCCGTACCGATAAGGTAGAGGCAGGAGCTTTTGGCAGTGAAGCCGGTGGTCTCTATGTCCAGAAACAGGATCTTATTCAATGGAGCTATTTTGTCCAGCGGGTAGCCGGATGGGGGACCGGATATGGTTTGACGTAAGGTTCTCACAATCTGCACTATCCTTTCTATTTCGTTGATATCTAGATTTTACTGCTAACTCCGATAATCATAACATATTTTATAAGTTTTCAGTAGTATTTTTTGCGGAAAAATAGTATATTTAAAGTAAGCTGTCCTGTGGGGTGGCTGTAACAATTTTTAGAGAAAGAAGGATGGTATATGGCAAAGTTAACATTTGTTGGCGGCATACATCCCTATGATGGAAAGGACCTTTCAAAGGACAAGCCCATAAAGGCTGTGCTGCCAAAGGGAGACCTGGTTTATCCCCTGTCTCAGCACATCGGTGCCCCGGCTGTACCCATAGTGGCCAAGGGTGATCATGTGATTACAGGACAGAGGATTGCGGAGGCTGCCGGTTTCGTATCGGCTCCGATCTATGCCACCGTTTCGGGTACCGTAAAGGCCATAGAGCCCAGAAGAGTGGTGACCGGAGACAAGGTGATGAGCATCGTGGTGGAAAATGACGGAAAGTATGATGAGGCTGAATATGCACCGGTGGAGTCCTATGAACAGCTTTCTAAAGAAGAGATTATAGAAAGGGTAAGGGAAGCGGGAGTGGTGGGTATGGGAGGAGCGGGATTTCCGACCTTTATCAAGCTTTCGCCCAAGGAGCCTGAGAAGATTGAATATATCATTGCAAACTGTGCGGAATGTGAACCCTATCTGACCTCCGATTACAGGAGGATGCTGGAGGAGCCGGAGAAGCTGATCGGCGGCCTGAAGATCATGCTGAGCCTTTTTGACAATGCCAGAGGGATCCTGGCGGTGGAGGACAACAAGCCGGACTGCATTGAATTGCTGAAGAAGCTGACCAAGGAGGAGAAGCGGATCAGCGTCAAGGCTCTGAAGACCAAATATCCCCAGGGGGCGGAGCGACAGATTATTTATGCCGCTACGGGACGCCGGATCCATTCCGGTATGCTGCCTGCGGATGCAGGTTGTATCGTGGATAATGTGGATACCATCGTAGCCATCTATCTGGCTGTGATGCTGGGCAGGCCGCTGATGAACCGCATCGTCACCGTGACGGGAGATGCTGTGGCAGATCCCCGAAATTTTATCGTCAGGATAGGCACCAGCTATCATGAACTGATAGAGGAGGCGGGAGGCTTTCAGAAAAAGCCGGTGAAAATCGTTTCCGGAGGCCCTATGATGGGATTTGCTGTATTTGATCTGGAGGTGCCCACCACCAAGACTGCATCGGCTCTCTTATGCATGACCCAGGACGATGTTTCCAGAATGGAGCCCACTGCCTGCATTAACTGCGGCAAATGTGTGGAGGCCTGTCCCAGCAGGCTGCTGCCATGTACCCTGTCAGAATTTGCTGAGCATGATAGGGAAGGGGATTTCCTGTCCTACTACGGCATGGAATGTATGGAGTGCGGCTGCTGCAGCTTTGTCTGTCCTGCCAAGCGTCCTCTGGCCCAGACGATCAAGTCCATGCGGAGGATGCAGCTTGCAAAGAGAAACAAAAAGCAGAAATAGGAGGTACATAAGGTGAGTGATTTGATGAAGGTATCGTCCAATCCCCATGTCAGATCCAGGGTAACTACAGCCGGTATCATGCAGGCTGTGGTCATCGCTCTTCTTCCGGCTGCGGGCTTTGGAATCTATAATTTCGGAATGGATGCACTGATATTGATAGCAGTCACGGTGGCCGCCGCTGTATTCACAGAATATGCCTATGAAAAGCTGATGGGAAAAAAGGTGACCATCGGGGATTTTTCGGCTGTGGTTACCGGGCTTTTGCTGGCGCTCAATCTCCCCTCCACAGTACCCTGGTGGATGGGAGTTATAGGTGCCGTCTTTGCCATTCTTGTGGTGAAAATGGTTTTCGGCGGTCTGGGCCAGAACTTTATGAATCCAGCGTTGGCAGCCAGATGCTTTCTGCTCATATCCTTTACATCGATGATGACTGATTTTGAAACGGATGTGTATACAGGGGCCACCCCCCTGGCCGTGCTCAGGGAGGGCGGGGCGGCAGACCTGCTGGATATGGTCATTGGAAGGACAGCAGGAACCATCGGGGAGACTTCCATGATAGCCATTGCGGCAGGAGCCTGCCTCCTGCTGCTGTTAGGCATCATCGACCTGCGTATTCCGGGCAGCTATATTCTCAGCTTCCTGGCTTTCCTGATTCTGTTTGGGGGGCATGGAGCGGATCCGGTCTATCTCACAGCTCAGCTGGCGGGAGGCGGACTGATGCTGGGGGCCTTCTTTATGGCCACGGATTATGTGACCAGGCCCATTTCCAAAAAGGGACAGTATGTGTTTGGCATACTGCTGGGTATGCTGACGGGGATCTTCCGTGTATTCGGTCCTTCTGCGGAGGGTGTTTCCTATGCGATCATCATCGGCAACCTGCTGGTGCCTCTGATCGATAAAGCCACCCGTCCGAAAGCATTCGGTATAAAAGGAGGGAAGTCTCATGAATAAAGACAGGAAGAGCATGCTGAGGGATGCTGTGGTTTTGTTTGCCATCACGCTGATCGCCGGACTCATCCTGGGCGGTGTGTACCAGGTGACCAAGGAGCCCATTGCGGCCCAGAAGGAAAAGGCAAGGCAGGAGGCCTGCAGGGAGGTTTTTGCAGAGGCAGCTTCCTTTGAAGCAGTTGACTCCCAGGCGGGAGAGGGAGCTGAATACCGCACTCCCCGGGATGGGGACTGGGCTGAAAGGGGATACGGAGGCGTAGACATCGGAGAAGTGATGCGGGCAGCGGATGCAGGGGGAGGCAGCCTGGGCTATGTGATTACGGTGACTGCCCATGAAGGCTACGGCGGTGACATTCAGTTTATGATGGGCGTAAGGGAGGATGGCACCTTGAACGGCATTTCCCTGCTTTCGATCTCAGAAACTGCCGGCCTGGGCATGCGGGCTGAGGAGGTTTTGAAGCCCCAGTTCGCAGGCAGAGGAGAAGAGAGCTTTTTCTATGGAAAGAGCGGTGCTGCTCCGGCGGGCGGAGGCGCTGCTGCAGGTACAGTGACTGCAGGAGGCACCGGACAGATAGATGCCATCACCGGTGCCACGATCACCACAAGTGCCATCGTAGACGGCGTGAATGCCGGACTTTACTATTTCCGGTCGGTTCTGGCGGAAGGAGGAAACAGCAATGGGTAAAAATAGCTCTATGGAGAGACTGTACAACGGTCTGGTGAGGGAAAACCCTACCTTCGTACTGATGCTGGGCATGTGTCCTACACTTGCTGTCACCACATCGGCAATGAACGGCTTGGGTATGGGACTGACTACCATGGTGGTACTGGCTCTCAGCAATATGATCATAGCACTGCTTCGGAACCTGATACCGGAGAAGGTCAGGATTCCTGCCTTTATCGTTATTATCGCTTCTTTTGTCACGATGGCGGAGCTGCTGCTGGAGGGATTTATCCCCTCTCTGTATGATTCCCTGGGATTATATATCCCTCTTATCGTTGTAAACTGCATTATCCTGGGAAGAGCAGAGGCATATGCCTCCAAAAACCCGGTGCTGCCCTCCCTGTTTGACGGGATAGGCATGGGGCTGGGCTTTGCCCTTGCGCTGACCTGCATCGGCGCTGTGCGGGAGCTGATCGGTGCTGGAGAGATATTTGGCTTCCGTGTGATGCCCAGGTCCTATGTGCCCTGTACTATTTTTATCATGGCACCCGGTGCGTTTTTTGTGCTGTCAGCCCTGACGGCTGTACAGAACAAGATCAGGATAAACGGAGAAAGGAAGGGAAAGAACATGTCTAAGCTTCAGTCCGGCTGCAGCGGTGACTGTCTGGGCTGCCCGGGAAAGGAGGGGGAGCAGAATGGTTAAGGAGCTGCTTATCATATTGATTAGCTCGTCTTTGATAAATAACGTAGTATTGAGCCAGTTCCTGGGGCTGTGTCCCTTCCTGGGAGTGTCCAGGAGGACAAACACGGCCGCAGGTATGGGGGCCGCGGTGATCTTCGTGATTACCCTGGCATCTGCGGTGTCCGGAGTGATATATCAGTTTATTTTGGAGAAGCTGGGGGTTACCTACCTGCAGACCATTGTATTCATTTTGGTCATTGCGGCGCTGGTGCAGTTCGTGGAAATGTTTTTGAAAAAGTTTATGCCCCCTCTCTACCAGGCATTGGGTGTATATCTGCCGCTGATTACCACCAACTGTGCGGTTCTGGGAGTGGCCCTGACCAATGTACAGAAGAAATACGGCATCCTGCAGGGGGTGGTAAACGGCTTTGCCACCGCAGTGGGATTTACCATATCCATCATCATTCTTGCCGGTATCCGGGAGAAAATGGAATATAATGACATACCGGAGTCCTTTAAGGGAATGCCCATCGTACTGATTACAGCAGGGCTGATGGCAATTGCCTTCTGTGGATTTTCCGGTTTATTGTAGGAGGTGGCAGAATGAGTATAGCAGGTGTTTTGACGGCTGCAGCTATCGTAGGCGGAGTAGGGATCTTCGTGGGATTGTTCCTGGGTGTGGCCGGGATGAAGTTCAGGGTAGAAGTGGATGAAAGGGAAGAGGCAGTACTGGGTGTACTGCCGGGAAACAACTGCGGCGGCTGTGGGTTTCCGGGCTGCTCCGGACTGGCCGCGGCTATTGCCAGGGGGGAAGCGGCGGTGAATGCCTGTCCGGTAGGCGGAGAGACGGTAGGCAGGCTGGTTGCCGAGATCATGGGAGTGGAGCCCGAGGCAGCTGTGAGAAAGACAGCCTTTGTCCGGTGTCAGGGTGATTGTGACAGGACTGCGGTGGACTATGAGTATCATGGAGCAGAGGACTGCCGGATGCTGTCCTTTGTGCCAAACGGAGGTCCCAAGTCCTGCAGCTATGGCTGTCTGGGCTACGGAAGCTGTGTCAGGGCCTGCGCCTTTGGTGCCATACAGGTGGTCAATGGTGTAGCGGTGGTAGACAGGGAGTCGTGTACTGCCTGCGGAAAATGTGTGGAGGCCTGTCCCAAGGGTCTGATCGGGCTGATTCCCTATGCTGCCGGGTATGCGGTGGCCTGCAGCTCCCGGGATAAGGGGCCTGTCACAGGAAAGGCCTGCCAGGTAGGCTGTATCGGCTGCCAGCTTTGTAAGAAAAACTGTCCCAACGGGGCAGTGGAGGTGGCGGATTTCCTGGCTGCCATTGATTATGAAAAATGTGAGGAATGCGGCATCTGTGCAGAAAAGTGCCCTAAAAAATCTATTGTGGTACGAGGGTAGGGCTTTGCCGGAGCCAATCCCACAGCATTCCCGGCACCCGGCAGGGGTCAGCCCTGGCCGGGAAGCGTTACCCCGCTGGTGAGATGGATGGAGCCGTCGGAGGTGAGGAAGACAGCCTCCGTATCCTCCAGGGATTCGATCAGGGCCATGCCCTCATCCAGTCCAAGTATAAAGCAGGCAGTGGACAGAGCATCCCCCTCCATAGAGGATCGGGAGAGGATAGTGACTGCGGACAGGCTGTTCCGGACGGGATAGCCTGTTTTGGTGTCCAGGATATGATGATAGATGCTTCCCCCCGCTTCAAAATATCTTTCGTAGATCCCGGAGGATACCAGGGACAGATCGGCGGCAGGAAGGATGAGGGCTGCTGTGCCTTCCGGCGCAAAGGGCTTCTGGATACCCACCTGGAAGGGGGAGCCATCGGGCTTGGTGCCGATGGTCAGTACATTGCCTCCAAGATTGATGACGGCACTGCCCACCTCCCGGGCTGTCAGATAGTCCCTGAGCCGGTCCGCAATAAAGCCCTTGGCGATGAATCCCAGGTCGATGGCAGCAGCAGGATCCTCCAAAGTCACAGTCCGGTCCAGGATCCGTACACGGCGGTAGTCCACGTGGGTCAGGGCCTCCTGCAGCTGACCGGAGGGAGGGAGGCCTCCGGCATCCGGATCAGAGAAGTCCCAGAGTGCGCTGACAGACGCTATGGTGGGATCCACCCTGCCTTCCGTGAGCTCTGCATAGTCCAGGGCGGCCCGGAGAAGGGTCAGGGTATCGGCCTGTACCTCCACAGGATTGCCCCGGGCATGATTGAGCTTCCATATATCACTTCCTTCCCTTGTCCTGCTGAGCATATTCTCATAGGTTTCAGCCAGGGCAAAGCAGCCCTCCAGCAGGGATTCATCATGGGTATCATAGAGAGTGATCCGGATCATGGTATCAAAATAAAAGCCGGTTCGGGATATGGGGGTGGTCTGTCTGGCGCAGCTGCTGAAAATAAGCAGCAGGGAGGCCAGAGGCAGCAGGCGCAGGATAGATTTCATGGCAGGTTCTCCTTGAAGCAATGAAGCAAAATGTAAAAAAAATTTGCGAACTTTCATAATTCATGTTACATTTATAGCAGATATGCACAGGTGCATATGTATCTATGATAAGTGATATGAGGCGGGGAGTAAACAATAATTTGGCCATGAAAGGAGCAGGGGTGAAGCGCTATGAGATTGCCGGGTGAAGAGGAAGAAAGAAATTCCAGACTGTCCATGGGATATATGGTGATGGGAATCAGTCTGGGGCTGCTGTTAATTGTGGGAGTGGTATTTTATGCCAATAAGGAGACCGGGGGAGGAAAAAAGGGCGCCGGTGGGAAAGAGACTGCCGTGATGGCATTGGAGCATGAAAAGGTAACCCAGGGACAGGAGGGGGAGGTCCCGGAGGCGGCAGGAGAATTGGGAGATGTTCCGACAGGATCTGCCGGCAGCGGGGATAATGCGGAGGATACCGCTTCCGGGCAGGTGGAATCCCCGGTGGTTGCCTCTAATGGCAGAAAGACCATGGAGGACATAGAAAAGCTGTACAGGGAAAACAGGCTGACTGCTTCTGACCTGGATTTTTGGGACATGTATCCTGAGGGGGAGGAGAAAAGGCCGGTTTATTCGGAAAAGGATGGGGAGAAAGAAGCGGAAGAGCAGGCCAGATATGAGGAAGCAGCCAGGGAAGAGGCAGAGTCGGATCCCTCAAGGGATGGGAAGCATACCCTGGTGACTAACAGGGACGGAACGGAGGAATGGGTAGCTATCCAGCCTTCTCTGAAGCAGCATAGCTACGACTTTACCAAGCTGACGAAGAAATCTGACAAGATGGCTTACTATGAGTCCGGCAGAAAAATCTCCTATCTGGGAGCAGACATCTCCAAGGAAAACGGGGAGGTGGATTTTGTGATGCTGAAGGAGGCAGGGGTGGATTATGTCATGCTGCGCCTGGGTGCCAGGGGCTATGGCAGCGGGGAGCTGCTGCTGGATGAGAAGTTTGAGGACAATCTGACGAAGGCCGCGGAAGCCGGGCTGGATATCGGCGTTTATTTTTTCTCCCAGGCAATTACTGCCTCTGAGGCAGAGGAGGAGGCTGAATTCGTGATAGAAAAGCTGGGCGACCATAAGATTACCTATCCGGTGGTCTTCCGCATGGAATATGCATCCAATGATACCTCCAGGATCGAATCCCTGTCCGTACAGCAGAAGACCGGTATTGCAAAGGAATTTCTGGATACGATAGAAGACGGGGGCTACAAGCCTATGATCTACGGAACGAAGGAGTGGCTGCTCAAGGAGATTGACCTGACCAAGCTCACAGACTGCGATGTCTGGCTTTCCCAGCAGGAGGATATGCCCGATTATCCTTATCAGTTCCAGATGTGGCAGTATACCTTTGAAGGCAGGATAAGCGGCATTACCGGGAATGCGGCCATGAATATCAGCTTTGCGGATTATTCCGTAAAATAGGCTTCAGGTATTTTCCGGAGTCAGGGTATAGATCTTTTCGGAAACAGGAAGAACAGAATAAAGGTCGGCATAGGCAGCAGGAGAAAGTCCCTCAATATAGTTGAGAGGGAAATTGCGGTCTATGCCGTTTTTTTTCACGATATCCACAGCCTTGTTGTAGGCGATGGCGGCTTCAGTTTCCTTTGTATAAACTCCTACCACGTAGCTGCTGCGGATGTGGAGACGGACCTTATAAAGGGGAGAGCTTCCGTTTTTGGCAGGGGTACGGGTAATCCCGTAAAAACGGTTGAGGATCTGAATATTTTCATACCGCAGATCGGAGGAATCTCCGTTGATGAACCGGTAATCCCTTCCGGGGACGGAGTAGCTCCTTATGCCATAGCGGTTGAGAATATTAAACTGCATGCCGTAGTCGTTGACGAAGAGATGCCCCCCCCGGCGCATAATTTTTTTGGAAGAATAGTAAAACAGGTCGTCAATATCAAATTTCAGGGCATGGAATGGCTCCAGATAATACAGGAAATAATTCTTTTTCAGATAAACAGGCATGGAAAAATACAGGCCATTGTCACGAAAATTGAGCAGAACCACCCATTTCAGGAAGGGCAGTGGGGAATGCGGGGTATAGTCCTCCAGGGACAGGAGACTGCTGCCGGTCAGGGCCAGGGCCTCCTTATAGGCCAGATGGGCCTGCTCAGCCCGGTCATAGCTTCCCAGGCTGATGTGCCTGTCCCGAAAGGTGACAGAGGCACGGTAATAGATGGAATTGTTTTTTTTCTTGGCGGCATAGACACCGGGAAGGTTCTGGCTCAAATCCTGATTCTCCTTTTTCAATACGCAAAATATGGGAACGATCCGCATATTTTGTTGTAATTTTACCATGATTATACCATTTCAGCAAAAAGAATACAATTTTAGAAATATTTTGGACACCTTCCGTATAAAATATTAAAGAAGTGTTACATTTGTGTGACGTATATTATAATATTTTAGTAAAGAGGATGAGAGATGTATCGATATAAGAAAGGGATTACCATTCTGCTCCTGTGCAACCTTGTGCTGGCCCTGGCCTGGTTTAATCTCAGGGGGCTGCAGTTCCATCGGATCGCTTCGGCCCCTGCCTTCCAGATCCGGTTTATGGAGGACTGCGCCAGCCTGGATGCTTCTGATTTTGTGGGAGTGGTGGTACAAGCATCTTCCGGCCAGCGGGTGGTGGATTATGCTGTACTGGAGAGGGAGCCTGTGCATAAGCTGTCTGAGGAGGACTATCAGGTACTCCTGCGGATCGTGGAAGCGGAGGCCGGGTGTGAGGATGTCAAGGGAAAGATGCTGGTGGCTGGTGTGATCATGAACCGGGTGGAAAGCAGTAAGTTTCCGGATACTGTCAAAGAGGTGGTATTTCAGAGGGAGCGCGGAGTGGCTCAGTTCTCTCCTGTTTCAGACGGACGATATGAAAGGGTCAGGGTAAGCGAGGAAACCAGGGAAGCGGTGGAACGGGTTCTGTATGGGGAGGATATCACGGAGGGTGCTCTCTATTTTGCGGCAAGAAAGTATGCGGATCCGGAGCGGATGAGATGGTTTGACAACAGTCTGACACTGCTCTTTTCCTATGGAGGACATGAGTTCTTTTCTTAGGCAGATGAGAAGACTTTCGGAAGCAGCCCTGAATAAGATTGCATGGCCCCTGAAACTATGGTATACTTATTCACTGATAATAATGAAAATACGATAAGCTGAGAAAGCATGAGAGGTAGCATATGGAAGTTTTATATAAGAGTACAAGAAACGGTGAGATTGGTGTAAAGGCATCGGAGGCCATATTAAAAGGTCTTTCCGAGGATGGCGGCCTGTTTGTGCCGGATCATATTCCGGCATTGGACAAGAGCCTGCAGGAGCTGGCAGGGATGAATTACAGGGAAGTTGCTTATGAGGTAATGAAGCTGTATCTGACGGATTTTACGGAGGAGGAGCTGAGGGACTGTATCAGCAGAGCCTATGATTCCAAATTTGATACAGAGTCTGTTGCCCCTCTGGTGGATGCTGACGGAACCTATTATCTGGAGCTTTTCCATGGGGCTACGATTGCCTTCAAGGATATGGCTCTGTCCATCCTTCCCCATCTGATGACTACCTCCGCAAGAAAGAACCAGGTGAAGAATGATATCGTGATCCTGACTGCCACCTCCGGAGATACGGGAAAGGCTGCTCTGGCCGGGTTTGCAGGAGTGGAGGGGACGAAGATCGTCGTGTTTTATCCCAAAAACGGAGTCAGTCCCATTCAGGAAAAGCAGATGGTGACCCAGAAGGGAGACAATACATATGTGGTTGGCATCCGCGGCAATTTCGATGATGCCCAGACCGGTGTAAAGAGAATCTTTGCAGATAAGGAACTGGCAGGCAGGATGGAGGCTGCGGGCTGCCAGTTTTCTTCTGCCAACTCTATCAATATCGGTCGTCTGGTTCCTCAGATTGTGTATTATGTATATGCCTATGCAAAGCTTCTGGAGGAGGGCAGGATCCGGGAGGGGGATGCCATCAACGTGGCAGTGCCCACCGGAAACTTTGGAAATATCCTGGCAGCCTTCTATGCAAAGAATATGGGACTGCCGATTGCCAGGCTGATCTGTGCCTCCAATGAAAACAGAGTACTCTATGATTTCTTCCGTACCGGGGTATACGACAGGAACAGAGAGTTTGTGCTTACCAGCTCCCCTTCCATGGATATCCTCATCTCCAGCAATCTGGAGCGTCTGGTCTATCGGATCGCAGGAGATGACGCGGAAGCAAACGCCCTGCTGATGCAGGTCCTGAACGGAGAGGGAAAGTATGAAATAACAGAAGAGATGAAGGCTCAGCTGGGGGAGTTTTACGGGAACTATGCCTCGGAGCAGGAGACGGCAGATACCATCCGTACCCTGTACGAAAGGACGGGCTATGTGATCGATACCCACACTGCAGTGGCCTCCTGTGTCTATGGTAAATATGTGAAGGAGACGGGGGATGCCAGACCAGCAGTGATTGCCTCCACAGCCAGTCCCTTCAAATTTACCAGAAGCGTAATGAATGCAATAGATATGAAATATAACAGTATGACGGATTTTGAGCTGGTAGATGAATTGTCCGCTCTGGCACATGTGGCTGTTCCCAAAGCAATCGAGGAGATCCGCACTGCGCCTGTTGTACATGATCATGTATGTGACAGGGATGAGATGCAGAAGACTGTAGAGGAGTTTCTGGGATTATGAACCTTTTGGATTATTTAATCGCCTTTGGAGGTATATATCTGATCTATGCGTCTATCCTAATGAAGGTAAAAGGGAGGATCATCAGGAATGTGATGGTCAGCCCGGATGTGGATCTGGAGAAGGTCAGGGACAAGGAGGGCTTTATCCGGTATATGTGGATCAGGGCTCTGGTAATGGGGGTACTGGCAGTCTTCATCGGCGGGGTCGGGATACTGGGGCCGAAAATGGAGGCCCCCCTTCTGCTGGCCATGGTGCTGGGATATCTGGTACTGCTGATCGGGCTGGCTGTGATATCTGCCAGAGCCAGAAAAAAATTTTTGGATTAGTACGGACAGCAGCCCTGGGCTGCAGATGGGAAAGGGAGGAATTGCATTTGGATTATTTAAAACGTGCAGAGGAGCTGTATGAGGAGACGGTTGCATACAGACGCTACCTGCATCAGAATCCGGAAATCAGTATGGAGCTGCCGAAGACCTCGGCATTTATCCGAAAGAAGCTTACGGAGATGGGCTATACACCTCAGTGCTGCGGTGGTGACGGTATCGTGGCCACTGTGGGCAGGGCGGGCAGGAAGACGATCCTGCTGCGCAGTGAAATGGACGCTCTTCCTATGAGGGAGGAAAGCGGCCTGCCCTTTGCCAGCACCTGTGATGCGGCTCACACCTGCGGTCACGACTGTAATGCGGCCCAGCTTCTGACGGCGGCCAGGCTGCTGAAGGAGAATGAAGCTGCCCTTGCCGGCATGGTCAAGCTGATGTTCCAGCCGGCGGAGGAGACCTTCCTGGGGGCCAGGGCCATGATCGCGGATGGTGTTCTGGAGAACCCCAGGCCGGACGCTGCTCTGAGCTTCCATGTCACCTCCGGGCAAATGTCTCCTGCAGTTTTTATTTATAATGCCACAGGAGTCATGATGAACTCTGTGGATGGCTTTCGGATTAAAATCAAGGGAAAGGGCTCTCATGGAGCCTATCCGGAGCGGAGCGTTGACCCTGTCAACATCGCTGTCCACATCTACCTGGCATTGGAGGCTATCGTGGCCAGGGAGCTTACGTCCACCCAGGCCAGCGTGATGACGGTTGGTATCCTCCGGGCTGGCGATGCCTACAACATCATCCCGGAGACGGCTGAACTTCAGGGCTCTATCCGTAGCGAATCGCCGGAGCAGCGGGAACTGCTTGTCCGCAGGATGAAGGAGGCGGCTCGGGGGGTGGCAGAGACCTACAACGGCAGTGCAGAGGTGGAGATGATTGCCGAGGTACCGCCCCTGATCTGCAATCCTCAGGTAACACAGAAATTTGTGGGCTATATGAAGGAGCTGGAGGTACCCGGACAGGCTGAGGCTGCCGGCATCAGGGCAGCTGCATCTGATGATTTTGCCTGTGTCCTGGAGCGGATTCCCGGCGCATATATCTACCTTTCGGCCGGCTTCCCGGACAGGCCGGCCACTCAGCAGCACAGTCCTGATGTTCTGTTTAATGAGGAGGTATTCCGGTTCGGCCCTGCCTATCTGGCTCACTGTGCCACCCGCTGGCTTGAGGAGGAGGAAAAGGGCAGGAAATAAGAAAATGGCTTCTTGAAATATACCTTGTATTCATGTACAATAGATAAAATGCTTACTTTGCCAAGGAGAAAATGGATGAAAAAATTATTTTACAGAAGGCTTGGGATGTGTTCGGCCATTACCATTATCGTTATATTGCTGATTGTGGATGTACTGTTGTATACGATGTCAAAAAAAGCCTTTTTCAACGCTGCTGAGAATTATATAGGACGGATGGAGGACATCCTGGAGAAGAAGGAAAAAAATCTCAGCCTGATGAAGGAGCTGCTGGGGGAGGAAACCATGGACAAGGTCAGAACCTTTGCCATGCTACTGGGCGAACAGCCCCGGCTTTTGGAGAATCCCCAGGAATTGGCCAGGCTGAGTGAGGCAATGGGAGTGGAGGAGCTGCATGTCATTGACAGAAAGGGAATCATTACCCACAGCACCATTAAAGAGTATGTGGGATTTGACATGAGCAGCGGCCCCCAGGCGGCAGCCTTTCTGAAAATCCTGGAGGATCCCACTCTGGAGCTGGTTCAGGAGCCCCAGGAAAATACTGCTGGCGGTACGCTGATGCAGTATGCCGGCGTGGCCAGGAAGGATGCGGAGGGCTTCGTTCAGGTAGGTGTTCGTCCCCTGAGACTGGAGACGATGCTGAAAAGCAGTGCTTATGATAAGGTTTTTCAGAGTCTGGTAAGCGAAGAGGAATTAGTCTATTGCTATGCCATCGATAAGCAGAGCGGCAATATACTATTTCATTCTGACGAGGATTTAATTGGAAGGAATTATGAAGTCTCGGGATACAGTTTGAGGGACGGCGGCGGAGAAAGCAGGCTGAATGGAAGGCTGGCCTACTATCTGCAGAGAGAATACGATGGTATGATCCTGGGGGTAATATCCCCTGCTTCGGAGTTTTTCAATACCACTATTCTGCCCAATATCCTGATAACCCTGACTGTTATTGTGATCATAACC
>JALESH010000074.1 GCA_022781985.1 Lachnospiraceae bacterium
CCGAAAATAATTAATCTTCATCATCTATAGCTGATGTTGCAAGAGAAAAAATAAATTCCGATCCCTCTCCCTCGGTGCTGATCACATTAATATGTTCTCCATGGGCATGAATAATTTCTTTGGTTATAGAAAGTCCTAATCCTGTGCCTTTTCGGTCTTTACCTCTGGAGCTATCTGACTTATAAAACCGATCCCAGATCAATTTTAAGACTTCTTTGGGGATACCGATTCCGCTGTCTTTTATAGAGACATAAACCTTATTGCTTTTTTCATTGGTTTCAATTTTTATTGTAGAATTTTGATGGCTGAATTTAATTGCATTATCTAATAAATTATAGAAGACCTGTTGTATTTTATCCACATCTGCATTTACATACATCGTTTCTCCGGTTAAAACCAGATCTATGGAGATATTTCTGCTGCTGCAGGTACCTTCAAAGGAGGCTGCAGTATTACGAATAATCTGATTTAAATCAAAGTCACTTTTATCAAGAAGCATCCCCTTTGTATTGAGGTTGTTCAGTGTGAGGAGGCTGTTGGTCAATTTAGTGAGGCGGTCTGTTTCATTCAGAACAATGCTGAGGTATTTTTCGTGCATTTCAGGAGGTATGGTTCCGTCCAGCATAGCTTCCAGGTAGCCCTTAATGGATGTAAGTGGAGAACGGAAGTCATGGGAAACATTTGCAACAAATTTTTTTTGATCGTCCTCCGTCCGGGCAATTTCACTGGCCATGTATGAAAGGGAGGCTGCCAGATAACCAATTTCGTCCTGACTGTCTATCTGGAATTCATAATGCATATTGCCGCTGGCATATTGCTCGGTGGCTTCTGTTATTTTACGGAGCGGCATATAAACCATTTCCGTAAAAAATATGAGGATAATCAGTGAAAGAAGGAAAAGGATAATCAGCAGTATGTAGGAAATATTTAAAAGACTGTCGCAGGACGACTGTATCGCCTGCATGGGCATATGAATAACAACGTATCCCCGTACCTTGAAGTTGGAGGTGATGGGTGCGAACACACTAAGCATCTCGTCATCAAAGGTATCAAAAAAGGTGCCTACGGTATAATAGGAACCGGCTGTAATCGTGGGATCAAAGCCTTCAACCACAATCTCATTTTCTACGTCCACCGGTGTAGAGGAATTCAGAACCATTCGTCCGGAAGGATTGATAATCCAAATGGTGGCAGATAAATAGGTGTCAAGGGCATCCAGCTGGGCTTTCACAGTATCCAGTGAGGTCTCACTGTTATAAAGGTCAGTAGCATAGGTTTTGGCAATTAAAGTTGCTTCTTTATAAAGAGCATCTGCTTTCTCACGCCGCAGATGCTCTAAGGTGGTACTGGATACAAAGGTGGCAACGACAACAAAGCCAAAAAAACCAAAAATAAGGTATCCAAGAAGGAATTTTAAATAAAGTGTTTTTCGCATGATTGTAACAGGATTCCTTTCAAAATTCTTATATTCTTGCCTCGAACTTATATCCGATACCCCATATGGTGGCTATGCGCCAGGAGGCATGATCCTTGATTTTTTCACGCAGCCGTTTGATGTGAACGTCTACTGTCCTGGTATCGCCGATGTACTCATAGCCCCAGATCTGGTCCAGGAGCTGCTCCCTGGTGAAAACATGGTTGGGAGATGAGGCCAGAAAGTATAACAGCTCCAGTTCCTTGGGTGGCATGTCTATATGCTGTCCCATGTAAATGACAGAGTAGTTTGTCTGGTTAACAATAAGATCAGGGTACTCAACGCTTTTTATGCCGGAGGATTCGGAAGGGATGGGAGTAACTTTATAGCGCCGGAGAACTGCTTTGACTCTGGCCACCAGTTCTTTGGAATCAAAGGGCTTTTCCATATAGTCGTCGGCGCCCAGTTCAAGGCCCAGCACTTTGTCGAAGATCTCTCCTTTCGCAGAAAGCATAATGATAGGAAGGGGAGATTTTGCTCTCACCTCACGGCAGACCTGATAACCGTCAATACCCGGAAGCATTAGATCCAGAAGGATCAAATTGGGATGAAAGGAATCCACTGCAGTAAGTGCGGATTCACCATCATTGACAATCATGGTTTCAAAGCATTCCTTTGTGAGATAAAGGGATATTAATTCGGCTATATTATTGTCGTCATCCACGATGAGGATTTTCTGTTTGCTTACCATGTTTTTTCCTCCTATGATTTAAAGGTCACAATAGTGACACCTGCATCTCCTTCCCCATGCTCACCCAGACGGAAGGATTCTACATATTTTACCTTTTTCAAATGAGTCTGGACAGCCTTTCTCAAGGCGCCCGTTCCTTTACCATGTACTACACGCACATTGGTAAGATGAGCCAGATAGGCATCATCCAGATATTTGTCCAGCTCAGGCAGAGCTTCATCCACAGTTTTCCCCAGAAGGTTGATTTCAGTAGATATATTGTAGGATTTGGACATTTTAATCCTGCTGCTGCCGCTGCGCTGTAAGGGAGATGGATTCGCAGCAGGCTCGGCTTCTATTAATATTAAGTCCTTGATATTGGCCTGAGAGCGGAGGATGCCGCATTGGACAAAGAGGTTTCCTTTGTGATCGGGCAGGGAGCTGATGGTGCCGGTCAAGCCCATTGAAAGGATTTTAACATTGTCTCCCAGCTTCAGCTGATCCGGCTGGAGCTGCTTTTTCTTAGGCTGCGCAGTCTTTGAGGTAAGTTTCTCATTTTTTTCAGAGATTTTGCCGCGGATCTTTTCCCGTGATTTTTCCAGATCCTTCATGGAGGCACCCGGTCCGGCTTTTTGAAATACGCGTATCGTTTCGTCGGCTACAGCCTTAGCTTCCTGCAGGATGTCCCGAGCCTGCTGGTTCGCCTCGCGGAGGATGCGTTCCCGGGCCTGATCCATTTTATCCTGTTTAGTCTGCAGCTGCTCCTTCAGGCTTTTTATCTCGGCCTTATAAGAAGCTATCTCAAGGCGTTCCTGTTCTATTGTAATCCGATTTTGCTCCAAATTAGTAAGTAAATCCTCAAAGCTTTCATCTTCCTGACTGATCTGCTCCTTTGCAGCCTGGATAATGTGGTCAGGCAGTCCCAGTTTGGAAGAAATAGCAAAGGCATTGCTTTTGCCCGGAACACCTATGAGAAGGCGATAGGTGGGCTGCAGGGTAGCTACATCAAATTCACAGCATGCATTTTCCACCTTATCCGCTGAAAGGGCATATACCTTCAGCTCACTGTAGTGGGTGGTGGCCATAGTGCGGATTTCCTTTTTGTGAAGATAATCCAGAATGGCAATAGCCAGAGCAGCCCCTTCGGTGGGATCGGTTCCGGCTCCTAATTCGTCAAAAAGGCAAAGGGACTGGGCATTGGCATGTTTCAAGATAGAAACGATACTGGTCATATGTGAAGAAAAGGTACTCAGGCTTTGTTCAATGCTCTGCTCATCCCCGATGTCCGCATACACTTCTGTAAATATAGACAGCTCGGAACGATCTAGGGCAGGAATGTGCAGTCCTGCCTGACCCATCAGGGTAAAAAGGCCTACTGTTTTCAAGGACACAGTCTTACCGCCGGTGTTGGGACCGGTGATGACCAGCAGGTCAAAATCCCCTCCCAGACAGATATCAATAGGAACAACCTTCTTCTTATCCAGCAGGGGATGCCGTCCCTTTCTGATATGGATATATTTTTTTGTATTAAAAATAGGAGCAGTGGCATTTTGCTCCATTGCCAGTGAAGCCTTGGCGAAGATAAAGTCCAGTGTGGTCATGAACCTCTGATTTTGGGAAAGGCTCTCTGTGTGTTGGGCTGCCTGAAGGCTCAGGTCAGAAAGGATGACTTCGATTTCCTCCTGCTCCTTTAAGGCCAGTTCTTTTAATTGATTGTTCAGGGCTACGATGGCAGCCGGCTCTATGAATATGGTAGAACCGGTAGAGGACTGATCGTGAATCATGCCGGGAACCTGATTCTTATGCTCTGCCTTTACAGGGATGCAGTAACGGTTGTTGCGCATGGTGATGACAGCATCCTGAAGATAGGTACGGCAGGAGCCGTTTACCATTCCTGACAGGTGGCTGCGAATCTTATCGTTGGTGAGCAGCATGTTCCTGCGGATATGCTTCAAGGCAGGGCTGGCATCATCGCTGATTTCTTCTTCTGAAAGAATGCAGCGGCGGATTTCTTTGGACAGGGGTGTCAAAGGTTCCAGGCCGTCAAAAAGATCATCCAGAGAGTCCCGGCTTTCCTCCTCCCTTTCCCTTCTGCCATAGGTCTTGATCCGGTTCACATTTTCCAGAAGACCGGCTATCTTCAGTAGCTCCGGTATGGACAGGGTACTGCCTACCTCTAAGGATTTAAGAGTAAAGCCCAGGTCTTTGTTGCCGCCAAAGGAGGTTGAGCCCTTTTGGAAAAGCCGTGAAAGAGCATCAGCAGTCTGCTGCTGTGCCTCATTTATGACATGCATGTCGGTAAAGGGCTTAAGATCCCGACAGAGCCTGCGGCCTGGCTCAGAAGTGGCCTTTTCTGTAAGCCTGTCTATGATTTTGTTATATTCCAGGGTGCGTAATACTTTTTCATTCATAGGGATAATCTCTCTTTATTTTTTGTTTTGCTTTAGTATATCATAAGAAAGAAAAAAATACTATGAGGTGGGGAGGAATGGATGCCGGAGAATTCTCACTGACCTGAATAATAACATTTACATTAATCAGGAAACAGGCTATACTTAGTAAGTTGATAGATTTAAAAGAAAGACTGGTATTTTTATATGGATGATTTGAAACAGAAAAAAGACACGGAGGGGCAGGGAGTTCCCCTTCGGGGTTCTGATTTTATAACGGAGAAGATCAAGCAGAGGCCGGTCAACAAAAAGAAGCTGCTCAGACGGACTTTGATAACGGCAGCCATGGCGGTCGTCTTTGCATTGGTGGCCTGCCTGACATTTCTTTTATTGGAGCCGGTGATCAGCAACTGGCTGTATCCGGAAGAAGAGCCTGAGCCGATTGAGTTTCCGGCAGAGACAGAGGAGATACTGCCGCAGGATATGATCGTGGATGATTCAGAAATGGAACAGACCCAGGTGCCGGAGGAGGTTCCCCTGCAGGACGCACAGATCGAGCAGGTATTGGACAGCATTGAGCTGGGGGTGCAGGACTATTCCGCCATGTACAGCCAGATGGCGGAGGTAGCCCAAAAGGCTGCAAATGCGATGGTCATGGTGACAGGATCCGTATCCAGTGTGGACTGGTTTAACAATCCTTATGAGAGCCAGGATCAGACCTCGGGCATCATAGTGGCAAAGCTGGAGAAGGAGCTTCTTATTCTGGTCAATTATGAGCAGGTTATCGATGCAGAGAGCATTGTAGCTACCTTTTGCAATGGGACACAGGCAGAAGCACGGCTTCTTCGGAAAGATCCCAATACCAGATTGGCTGTGCTGTCGGTAAGGCAGGAGGATATCGGGCAGGAGGTCATGCAGGCTGTTGAGGCGGCGGATCTGGCAGCAAGCTCTGACAGAAGATCTGTTCTGGGGAGTCCGATTATTGCCATCGGCAGCCCGCTGGGGAATGGAGAGTCAGTGTGCTACGGAGTCATTACCTCCAACAATACAACTCTGAATCTAGTGGACGCTTACTATAAAATCCTGACAACTGATATCTATGGAAGCAGGAATGCATCGGGAGTCTTGATTAATTTGAGCGGACAGGTGCTGGGGGTTATTGACAGTTCCCACAACAGCGCGGATATGGAAAATCTGATATCGGCTATAGGGATTACGGAGCTGCGTAAGGTGATTGAGCGGATGAGTAACGAAAGAGACCAGACTTATCTTGGAACCAGAGGTACGGATGTGACAATAGAGGTACATGAGAAGCTGGGAGTTCCGTATGGCGCTTATATAGCGGAAATAGAAATGGACTCGCCGGCCATGGAGGCGGGGATCCAAAGTGGTGATGTAATCACAAAAATCGGGGAAAGGACGATTAACTCCTATGGGGATCTGGTCAGGTTTCTCATGGAGGCGGCACCGGAAGAGAGTATTTCTGTTACGCTGATGCGTCAGGGACCGGAGGAATATATCCAGATGAATATAGGTGTGGTGCTGGGAGTTTTGGAATAAGAAGCATTTGATAAAAATAATATAACAGGAAAGGAAACATGGAATAGGCTATGAAGTTGGTTAAGGATTATAAAGAAGGGGACAGGATGTTTGATATCTACCTGTGCAAGCATAAGCAGTCTGCGGTGACGAAAAACGGAAAGCCCTACGAAAATGTGATTTTACAGGATAGATCGGGCACGCTGGATGCAAAGGTATGGGATCCCGGCAATCCGGGCATCGGAGACTTTGATTCACTGGACTATATTGAGGTGTATGGGGAGGTGATCAGCTTCCAAGGGGCTTTGCAGGTGAATGTCAAGCGCATCAGGAGATGTCAGGAGGGAGAATACAACCCGGCAGACTATCTGCCGGTGAGCAGCAGGAATATAGAAGATATGTACGAGGAGCTCCTGGATTTTATCAGGGATATCAGAAATCCTTATTTGAAGAGGCTTTTGGAGAGCTTTTTTGTGGATGACAGGGAATTTATAAAAATTTTCAAAAAATCTTCGGCTGCAAAAACGGTGCATCATGGGTTCGTAGGCGGACTGCTGGAGCATACGCTCAGTGTGACCAGGCTGTGTGAATATTATTGTAAAGCTTATCCTGTATTGAAGAAGGATTTGCTTGTCAGCGCGGCTATCTGTCATGATCTGGGAAAGACCAGGGAGCTGTCGCTGTTTCCGGAAAATGATTATACAGATGAGGGGCAGTTGCTGGGACATATTGTGATAGGAACGGAGATGCTGGGAGAGAGGATCCGAGGTATACCGGGCTTTCCTCCCACGCTGGCAGCAGAACTGAAGCATTGTATCCTGGCCCATCATGGGGAATATGAATTCGGATCCCCCAAAAAGCCCGCCATCATAGAGGCTATGGCATTGAATTTTGCCGACAATACGGATGCAAAGATGCAGACCTTTATGGAGATACTGGGCAATGCAGCGGATAAGGGCTGGCTGGGCTATAACAGACTCTTTGAGTCTAACTTAAGACCGACGAGGATGGAATAAAGGTGGAATATAAAAAGAATGACATTCTTACAGTGAAAATTGAAGATATCGGAAATAACGGAGAGGGTATAGGTAAAGCAGAGGGCTATACCCTTTTTGTTAAGGATGCCATTGTGGGGGATGTGGTGAGCTGTAAGATTATGAAGACCAAAAAGCATTATGGTTATGCAAGGCTGGAAAAGATCCTGACTCCGTCGCCGGTGCGCAGGGAGCCGGTCTGCAGATTACACAGACAATGCGGGGGCTGCCAGATACAGGCCATGACTTATGAAGCCCAGCTTGCATATAAACAGAATAAGGTAAGGAATCATCTCCTGCGGATAGGTGGTTTTGAGGAGCAGGTTGTAGACAGGGTCATAGAGCCCATCGTAGGGATGGAGACCTGCTATCACTACCGCAATAAAGCCCAGTTTCCGGTGGGAAGGGACAGGGCAGGAAGGCTGATCACCGGCTTTTACGCAGGCAGAACCCATGACATTATAGCCAATACGGACTGTGCTCTGGGAGTCATGGAAAATAAGGTTATATTGGAAACCGTGCTGGAATATATGGAAGCGTATCAGGTTGAGCCATATGATGAAAAAACAGGTGAGGGTCTGGTTAGGCATGTGCTGATCAGGAAGGGATTCGCCAGTGGCGAGATCATGGTCTGCCTGGTAATCAACGCCCCAAGGAAGAAAAGCGGAGAAAGAGGAGAATTTCTGCCTTTTCAGAAGGAGCTGGTGAAAAGGCTGGTGAAAATCAAGGGCATGACAAGTCTGTCAGTAAGTATCAACAGGGAGCGAACCAACGTGATCATGGGAAAGGAAATCCATACCCTGTGGGGAGAGGACAGGATAAAGGATACAATTCATGTAAGGGACACCAAGGATTTTTCTCTCACAGAAGAAGGAATTACATTTTGGATATCCCCTCTTTCTTTTTATCAGGTAAATCCGATACAGACAGAGAAGCTGTACAGCCTGGTGCTGGAGTATGCGGGGCTGACCGGCCAGGAGACTGTGTGGGATCTGTACTGTGGAATAGGGACGATTTCCCTGTTTCTCGCCGGAAAGGCCAAGCAGGTGTACGGTGTGGAAATCGTGCCGGAGGCTATTGAGGATGCGATAGAAAATGCCCACTGTAATGGGATTGAAAACGCAGGCTTTTTCGTAGGGAGGGCCGAGGAGGTATTGCCCAGGAAGTACGAGGAGGAAGGAATCTACGCAGATATTATCGTGGTGGATCCGCCCAGGAAGGGCTGTGATACAGCTGCTCTGGCTACCATGCTTAAGATGAAGCCTGGGAAAATCATATATGTGAGCTGTGATTCGGCCACCCTTGCACGGGATCTGAGGATACTCTGTGACGGAGGGTATGAGTTGGAGCGTGTGAGGGCGGTTGATCAGTTTGGTGGGACGGTGCATGTGGAGACGGTT
>JALESH010000078.1 GCA_022781985.1 Lachnospiraceae bacterium
CTGGGCAATCCTGGCAGGGAGTATATCAATACCAGACACAATATAGGCTTTGATGTGATAGACGCATTAGTAGATAAATATAATATAAGCGGGCCGGAGCTGAAGCATAAGGCCATGATTGGCAGGGGACAGATCGGGGGACAGAAGGTGGTGCTGGTGAAGCCTCTGACTTATATGAACCTGAGCGGGGAAAGCCTCCGCGCCGTTGTGGATTATTATAAGGCAGATGTGGAGCAGGAGCTGATCGTGATATCGGATGATATCAGCCTGCCGCCGGGGCAGATCAGAGTCAGAAAGAAAGGGAGTGCGGGCGGCCACAATGGACTGAAGAATATCATCAGGCTGCTGGGAACAGAAAACTTCCAGAGGATCCGTATGGGAGTGGGAGAGAAGCCCGAAGAGTATGAGTTGGCGGACTGGGTACTGGGGCGCTTCGGACAGGAGGACAGGCAGGCTGTGGACCAAGCGGTTGATCAGGCAGTGAGGGCTGTGGAACTTATGCTGACTGAGGGAGCGGATACGGCCATGAACCAGTTTAACCGTAAGGTGCCAAAAGCATAAATGCCAAAAGCATAAAATCATAAATTATAAAAGAAAGAAATTGAGGAATAAAAATGACTGTATTTACAGCCCCCCTGCGAGAGCTGGGTGAGTTTGAGGAAATAAGGAAGCTTTTGGAAAAGACTGGGACAGCCGTGGGACTGACAGGGTGTGTGGACTCCCAGAAGCTGCATATGATATATGGCTTGGGTGAGGAGTTCAAGTACAGGATTATCGTCACCTTCAGCGATCTGCGGGCAAAGGAAATCTATGAGGATTACAAGCTTTATGACAGGAATGTGACCATGTATCCGGCTAAGGATCTGATATTTTACCAGGCGGATATCCATGGGAACCAGCTGGTAAAGGAGAGGATGAAGGCGCTGCGGAGAGTGATAGAGGGGCGGCCGCTGACGGTAGTGACTACCTTTGATAGTCTGATGACGCCCCAGGTTTCGCTGGGAGTGCTGAAAAAAAACGTGATCTCTATCGGGGGCCAGTCCAATATAAACGAAGGTGAGCTGGCCAGGCGGCTGGTGGAAATGGGATATGAGAAGAACTATCAGGTGGAGGGGCCCGGCCAGTTCAGCATGCGCGGGGGTATCGTCGATATCTTCGACCTGACAGAGGAAAATCCTTATCGGATCGAGCTGTGGGGGGACGAGGTGGAGTCCATCCGCAGCTTTGATGTGCTCAGTCAGCGCTCCATAGAAAAGCTGGAGTCGGTCAGCATTTATCCTGCTACGGAGATGGTGCTTACGGCCGGGGAGCTTGAAAGAGGAATGAAGAGGATCAAGGCAGAGGCGGAGAGGTGCAGCAGGAAGCTGAGAGAGGAGTTCTATACAGAGGAGGCTCACAGGATCAGCTCTCAGGTAAAGGAACTGGAGGAGCAGGCTTTGGAGTTTGGCCAGGCTGTAAACCTGGAAAGCTATATCCGGTATTTTTACGATGATACGGTTTCTTTTCTGGAGCTGTTTGAAAAGGAGAGAAGCTGTATTTTTATGGATGAGCCGACTCGGATCAAGGAGCATGCGGATGCCGTAGAGCTGGAATTCCGGGAGAGTATGATGCACCGCCTAGAAAAGGGCTATATCCTGCCCGGCCAGGCGGATATTCTGCTTGGCGCAGAGGAGGCGGCCTCCAGGATTGCAGAGTACAGAGTGGCGGCATTGTCGGCCATTGACAGGAAGAGTCCGCTGGTAAGGCCGGTGAAGAGGTTTGACATAGGGGCCAGGAGTGTAGCTCCCTATAACAGCAGTTTTGAAGCACTGGTCAAGGATTTAAAACGATATAAGAAAGGCGGCTTCAGAGTCCTGCTGCTGTCAGGCTCCAGAACCAGGGCAAAGCGGCTGGCTGAGGATCTGAGGGGCGAGGATATCACAGCTTTTTACAGTCAGGATCCCTTCAGGGAGATTCAGCCCGGAGAGGTGATGACCTATTACGGCCGGGTTCTGAAAGGCTTCGAATATCCGCTGATCAAGTTCGTTGTCATTTCTGAGACGGATATCTTTGGGCTGGAGAAGAAAAAGAAGAAAAAAAAGAAGTATGAAGGCCAGAAGATCAATGATTTTGCAGAGCTGAAGGTGGGGGACTATGTGGTTCATGAGAACCATGGTCTGGGAATCTATAAGGGCATAGAAAAGGTAGAGGTGGAGAAGGTTGTCAAGGATTATATCAAGATAGAGTATCGGGACGGAGGCAATCTCTATGTGCTGGCTACAGGGCTGGATATGATACAGAAGTATGCGTCTGCCGAAGGGGGAAAGCCTAAGCTGAACAAGCTGGGAACCCAGGAGTGGAGCCGTACCAAGAGTAAGGTAAAGGGCGCAGTGCAGGAGGTGGCAAAGGATCTGGTGGAGCTGTATGCCGCCCGGCAGCAAAGAGAAGGTCATGTCTATGGAAAGGACACTGTCTGGCAGCAGGAGTTTGAGGAAATGTTTCCTTACGAGGAGACAGAGGATCAGCTGGCGGCCATCGCAGCCACTAAGGCAGACATGGAAAGTCCCCGAATCATGGATCGCCTGGTTTGCGGGGATGTGGGATATGGCAAGACAGAGATCGCTATCCGGGCAGCCTTTAAGGCGGTACAGGAGGGGAAGCAGGTGGTATATCTGGTGCCCACCACCATCCTGGCCCAGCAGCATTACAATACCTTTGTCCAGAGGATGAAGGATTTCCCGGTGCGGATAGATCTGCTCTCCAGATTCCGCACCCGAACGGAGCAGAACAAGACGGTGGAGGATCTGAAGAAGGGACTGGTGGACATCGTAGTGGGAACCCATCGGGTGCTTTCCAAGGATGTGGTATACAAGGATCTGGGACTGCTCATTATAGATGAGGAACAGCGTTTCGGAGTAAGGCACAAGGAAAAAATTAAGAAAATGAAAGAAAACGTGGATGTACTCACTCTGACTGCCACCCCTATTCCCAGAACCCTCCATATGAGTCTTATCGGTATCCGTGATATGAGCGTTCTGGAGGAGGCGCCTCAGGACCGTCTGCCTATTCAGACCTATGTGATGGAATATAATGAAGAGATGGTGAGGGAGGCCATAGTCAGGGAGCTTTCCAGGGGCGGCCAGGTGTATTATGTGTATAACCGGGTCAGCAACATTGGGGATATAGCAGGTAAGATCTCGGAGCTGGTACCGGAGGCCAATGTGGAATTTGCCCATGGGCAGATGAAGGAGCAGGAGCTGGAGAAAATCATGTATGGATTTATTGACGGAGAGATCGATGTGCTGGTATCCACCACTATTATCGAGACGGGGCTGGATATTTCCAATGTAAATACCATGATTATTCACGATGCAGACAATCTGGGGCTGTCTCAGCTGTATCAGCTCCGGGGACGCGTGGGACGATCCAACCGTACGGCCTATGCTTTCCTTATGTACAAGAGAGATAAGATGCTGAAGGAGATTGCGGAAAAGCGCCTGGCTGCCATCAAGGAGTTTACTGATCTGGGAAGCGGGTTCAGGATAGCCATGCGGGATCTGGAGATCAGGGGAGCCGGCAGTCTGCTGGGGGCAAGGCAGCATGGACATATGCATGCAGTGGGCTATGACATGTATTGCAAGCTGCTGAATGAGGCCGTGAAAAATCTGAAAGGAATACGGACGAAGGAGGACTTTAATACAATGGTAGATCTGGATGTGGATGCCTTTATACCGCCCTCCTATATCGTCAATGAATTCCAGAAGCTGGACATCTATAAAAGGATTGCCGGGATTGAAAGCCTTGATGAAAGCGAGGATATGAAGGAGGAGCTGCTGGACCGATTCGGGGAGATTCCCAGATCGGTGGACAATCTTCTCCGCATCGCCCTGGTTCGGGTACAGGCCCATCGTTTGTATATATGGGAGGTCAGAGGAAAAAACGGAGAACTCCGTTTCATGCTGAATGCCGATGCAGAGATACTGGCAGAAAATATTCCGGCATTGCTGAAAAAACACCCCGGGCTTACCTTCAATGCCAAGGGAGCGCCTTTTTTCAGGATCCGCTATAAAAGATGCGGGGTGGCAGAAAAGGATGCAGAGAGCCTGCTGAGTATGACAGAGGGGCTGTTGGCAGGGATGGAGGAGAAGCTTTTGCATTGCATTCACAGCTCATAAAAAATATGAACCATTTTTACAGCGGCAGACTCTTATAATCAGATACGTATCGGAAGGAACAGAAGGAGAGGACATCGTACAGGACGCCTTTGTAAAATGTTATCTGCATATCCGTGAGCTGAAGAAAGAGGAGGGCTTCCGGTCCTGGCTTTTTCAGATCCTATACCGTACTGCCTACAGGCAGTGCAGGAGGCGCGGTCGGGAGGTCCCGGATGAAGATATAGCCCGGAGAGCAGATGTGACAGACGGAATCTCCTCCCTGGACCGGATCATTGCAACAGAACAGGAAAGGGAGGTAAACAGTGCGGTGCAGTCTCTGGATTTTAAGCACAGGGCAGTGGTAGTCATGTTTTACTATAATGAAATGTCTGCCGGGGAAATCGCCCGGGTGCTTGGATGCAGAGAGGGAACTGTCAAGTCTAGGCTGTTTACTGCCAGAAAGAAGCTGAGGAGCAGGCTGCAGGATTCAGAGGAAGGAGGCAGAGGCTGTGAAAACAGACAGGAACCCCATTTCTCATAGAAGATGGGAGAAAATGGATGGGCTTATGAAGGGCGCTTTGCATAGTATCAGCGAAGGGATAGAAGCCTCCGATGATATGAAGAGGCGGATTGACCTCAGAATTGATGAAGCGTCAAAGGAGGTTCAGATGAAGCATATCAGTATGAAAAAGGTGATGATAGGAGCGGCCGCAGCCTGTCTGCTGCTGGGAACGGCGGCCCTGGCAGGCAGTGGCATCATGCAGTATACTGCATCCAGTATGCCGGGTGCGGCGTATACCTCGTTTGAGGATATGGAAAAAGCAGAGGCTCAGGCGGGCTATAGCGTAGATGCAGTGGAGGTACTGGGAGAGGGATTTACATTTCAGTATGTCAATATTATGGATGAGGCTGTGCTGAATGAGGCCGGGGAGATGGAGGATAACGGACTGGGACTCCATATGGGCTATGCCTGCGGCAGTGAGGAAATTTCTCTGTTTGCCAGGCAGCTTTATGAAGGGGAGGATCGTGAGCAGCTGATGGATAAGAATTTCAGCAAAACACGGCAGGTCGGAGACGTTGTGGCGGGATTTCTGCAGAATATCAATAAATTTGTGCCGCCGGACTATGAGCTGACAGAGGAAGATAAAAAAAATATGAAGGATCCATCATTTAATCTGGCCTATGGCAGCAGCCAGGTGGAGGTCAGCACGGGCAGCCATGTGATGTGGGTCAAGGACGGAGTCTTTTACAGCCTGTATGGCTGTGATCTTACGCTGGGTGCAGACGAAATGCTGGATATGGCAGAAAATATGATTCAAAACGGAAAGTAAAGAATTGCGGGGCGGATACCGGGAAGGTGTCCGCCCCGCAATTATCATAAAACATTAAGAAGACAATAGTCCGGATCTATGTTATACTATTAGAAAAACAAAATTGGCAGCCAGAGGGAGGCTGAGGACAGCGATATGGCATAGGGAAGGGTATATAGAGATGAGTGACATGGATCTGGGAGAATTGGGCCGGAAAATCGGCAAAGAGGTAGAGAAATTCATCAGTTCCGATGAGATAAAGGGACTGCAGAGGGATATCCGTGAAACTGTGGAGAAAACAGTGGACGATGTGCGTCAGACGGCCAGGGATGCTTCGGATTATATGAATAGGAACATAGAGATCCGTTGGGAAGACAGCTTGAAAAAGGCAGGGCAGGACACCGAAAAGACCGGCCCCTGGACAGAGGCCTGGCTGAGCAGAAAAAGGCAGCAGGAGGCTGAACGAAAGGCGGAGCTGCAAAGGAAGGCCGAAGAGGAAAAGAAGCTTCCAGTGGTCAAGCGGCCCGGCGGAAGTGTGGGCAGTATTCTCATGATCATCTTCGGCAGTATAGGGGCAGGGCTGGGTAGCCTGGCGGCCCTCGGCACATTATTTTGGATTCTTCTCACGGATGCGGTTTTGCTGGGACTGGGCGGGGCAGCGCTTCTGCTGCCGCTGGCTTTTACTGGGCTCAGCACAGCGATGGCGGTGGCGGGAGGAATAATCAGGGGAAGGATCAGCCGCTTTAAACAATATGTGAAAACAATGGGAGAAAAAGAGGTCTGTGCCGTAGAGGATCTGGCCCGGGCAGTGGACAGCAAAGGAAGGCGGGTTATAAAGGATTTAAAAACAATGATCAGAAAAGGGTGGTTTCGGGAAGGCCATCTGGATCGTCAGGAGACCAGCTTTATGCTGACGGATGGGGCATATCAGCTCTATCAGGAGGCTATGGTGGAGCATGCCCGCCGCAGGGAGGAGGAAGAGCTGCTGGAGAAGGATCCTGTCAGGAAGCAGCTGAAGCTGGCTGCGGCAGAGGGGGATGAGTACATCCGCAGGATCAGGGAAATCAATGACAGTATTCCGGGCGGGGAGATCTCAGGCAAGCTCTGCCGGCTGGAGGAGGTTTGCAAAAGGATCTTCGGACACGTAGAAAGCAATCCGGAGAAGCTGGGCGATATCAGAAAGTTTATGAGCTACTATCTGCCCACTACCCTGAAGCTGGTGGAAGCTTACCATGGATTCTACTATGAGCCGGTTCAGGGAGAAAATATTGTAGCAGCCAGACAGGAGATAGAGGAGACCCTGGATGATATCAATGCTGCTTTTGAAAAGCTGCTTGATAAGCTCTTTCAGGAGGATGCCATGGATATTTCTGCGGACATTTCCGTGCTTTCCACCATGCTGGCGCAGGAAGGGCTGCTGGAGGATGAATTCATAATAAAAAAATAAACAGAGGGAGGAATGGATAGAATGGAAGAGATGAAAACAGATACCCCGATACTGACGCTGAACCCTTTTGAGGAAATGCCCCAGGCACCCCAGGCTCCGGCAGCGGTGCAGGAAGCAGAAGCAGGGAACAGGGCAGAGCAGGCCGTATTTGATGAGAGCACACTGACTCCGGAGGAAAAGAAGCTGGTCACAGACTTTGCTGCCCAGATTGATCTGAAAAACTCTACTGCAATCCTGCAATATGGTGCCGGTGCTCAGAAAAAAATTGCGGATTTTTCGGAGACGGCTCTTTCTAACGTAAGAAGCAAGGATCTGGGTGAGGTAGGAGAACTTTTGTCGAACGTTGTATATGAGCTTAAAAAGTTTGATGAGGAGGAAGAAAAGGGATTTTTAGGCATCTTTAAGAAGGGAAGCAACAAGATTGCGGCCATGAAGAGCAAATACGACAAGGCAGAGGTAAATATCAACAAGATCTGCGGCGTGCTGGAGGGACATCAGATCCAGCTTTTGAAGGACACCGCCATGCTGGATCAGATGTATGAGATGAATAAGGTTTATTTCAAAGAGCTTTCCATGTATATTCTGGCAGGCAAAAAAAGGCTGGAAAAGGCCAGGAATGAAGAGATTCCTGCGTTGATGCAAAAGGCCAAAGCCAGCGGCCTGCAGGAGGATGCCCAGCAGGTGAATGATTATGAGGCATTATGCGACCGTTTTGAGAAGAAAATCCATGATCTGGATCTGACCAGGATGGTTTCCATACAGATGGCTCCTCAGATTCGCCTGATACAAAATAATGATACCATCATGTCCGAAAAGATTCAGTCCACTCTGGTGAATACGATACCTTTGTGGAAGAGTCAGATGGTGCTGGCCCTGGGCATCAACCATTCAGCCCAGGCAGCCCAGGCCCAGAGAGAGGTTACGGATATGACCAATGAACTGCTGAAAAAGAATGCGGCAGTCCTTAAGCTGGCGACAGTGGAGACCGCCAGGGAGGCAGAGCGCAGCGTGATAGACATAGATACTCTGAAGCAGACCAATGAGTCTTTGATTTCCACCCTGGATGAGGTGATGAAGATCCAGGAGGAGGGCCGGCAGAAGAGGATGGAGGCCGAGATGGAGCTGCGTCGGATTGAAGGAGACCTGAAAAATCGGCTGTTGCAAATGCGGGGATAGGCCCGGGGCTTTGCAATTGCCTGGACTTATAGGCTGGAATGAGCAGTTTACATGCAGAGTTTGCATGCAGAGAGGAAAGATGGATTTACAGAAGCTGGAATGGATAGAGCATGAAGGGAGGCCGGGGAAAAGAAGGAAGCCGCCCGGCAGCAGAAGGAGAAAAAACACGGCCAGGACTGAGGTAAGGAGGCGGAGGGCGGCAAATAACCGGAGACTCCGGAGAAGGAGGCGGATCCTGCTGATCAGAAGGGCTGTGGCAGCAGCTGTTTTGCTGATGGCCGCAGGACTGATCTTCGGCATTGTGGTGCTGGTCAGACAGCTGACAGCCGGAGACGGAGGCAGAGAGGCCAGCGCAACCCTGTCTGAGAGGATACGGGAGGTGGTTCACCTGCCGGCTGACAACAGAAAGTGGAGGGATTTTTATGCAGCCAATCTGGAACTGCCTGCCATGGACGTACAGCTGCTGACGGTGAATGAGTATTCCCGCCCGGGAGAGACTCTGCCCCAGGTGAAAAATATTTTTATTCATTATACAGCCAATCCGGGCACCAGTGCGGAACAGAACAGGAGCTATTTTCAGTCTCTGGCTGAGACCCATGAGCGGTCTGCCAGTGCCCATTTCATCATCGGCTATGAGGGAGAGATAGTACAGTGCATTCCCACCCGGGAGATAGCCTATGCAGTGATGAAGCGCAACTATGATTCTATCTCAATAGAATGCTGTTATCTGGATGAAAATGGTAGGTTTACGGATGCAACCTACGATTCCCTGATCGAGCTTACTGCATGGCTGCTCCACAAGTATGAGCTGACACCGGAGAGCGTGCTGAGACATTATGATGAGGGCGGCAAGAACTGTCCGAAATACTATGTGGAAAATGAAGGGGAATGGGAAAGATTTTTAATGAACCTGACCGCCTATATGGAGGAGGTATCTCAGGCATACATCAACAGCAGGAAAGTGGGAGAAAGCTGAAGGAATTATTTTTTTCAGCCGGATTTTGGAAGGAGCGTGGTGATAAAATGAAAGTGTTATTTGTAGAATATCCGAAATGCAGTACCTGTCAGAAAGCAAAAAAATGGCTGGAAAGTCAGGGAATAGAGTATACAGACAGGCATATCAGGGAGGATAGGCCGAACAGGGCGGAGATCCGGGAATGGCATGAAAAGAGCGGGCTGGACATTAAGCGCTTTTTTAATACCAGCGGCGTGCTGTATAAAGAAATGAAATTGAAGGACAGGCTGCCGGAGATGTCCCTGGAAGAAAAGTATGATCTCCTGGCTTCCGATGGGATGCTGGTAAAGCGGCCCATCATAATCACGGAGGATAATGTTTTGACGGGCTTTAAAGAAAGCGAATGGGAGGAAAGGCTGTTATAGGAGATGCACTGCCTTTCGGCAGGGCAGAATGATGGAGGTAAAAGATTGGCCGAATAATCCCGAATGATTTCCACATACTAACTCCAAATCCAATTACAAGGAAAAGGAGTTAAGATTTTATGAAAGCAACAGGAATTGTTAGAAGAATAGACGACCTGGGTCGTATTGTCATACCAAAAGAAATAAGGCGCACACTCCGGATCAGGGAAAGCGATCCGCTGGAAATCTTTACCGACAGAGAGGGTGAGATCATATTAAAAAAATATTCTCCCATCGGGGAGATGAATACCTTCGCCAGACAGTATGCGGAGAGTCTTGCCCAGGTTTCGAGCCGAACAGCTCTGATTGCTGACCGGGATCAGTTCATCGCGGTTTCAGGAGGCTGTAAAAATATTCTGGGAAAGGGACTCAGTAAGGAGCTGGAGGCCAGGATCAACAGTAGGGAAAGTCTGATGGCATCCAGGGGGGAACGGGGCTTTATCCCTATATCCAGTGATGGCGGAGAGGAATTCTTCCATGAGGCTATCTGCCCCATCCTGTGTGAGGGAGATGTGATCGGAGCAGTGATTTTGGTGGAAAACGATGATAAGCAGAGAATGGGAGAGGTGGAGCAGAAGCTGATTCTTTCTGCGGCAGGCTTCCTAGGCAGGCATATGGAGCAGTAAAGTTCAGGGACGGGAAAACCCCCGTCCCTGTTTTAATGTCTGAATCTCGATGAAAAGCATCAAGTCTGTCCCATCCGGTTCAGAAGCTCAATTTTGATATCGTACAGCTTCCTGGAGAGATCCACATATACCTTGTGGGGGTTGACAAGTCGCCTGGTTTCATCCCACAGGGTATCCAGCTCCTGCTGGCAGTAGGAGCGGATATCCATGACTTTGGGTGAGGTATAGCAGCATTCCCCATTCAGGAATACAGGAACCATCAGCTCCCGCATGCGGTAGCTGCCGCCGGGAAGCTTTGTTTTTTTCCATGGCTCCAGCGGATCGAAGAGCAGAAGGGGACTGCTTTCATCAAAGGTTTCATCCACCAGGCAGATCAGATCCGCCTTTATCTTGCCGGAGTTCCTATCATAGATGCGGTAAATGGTTTTATTGCCCGGATTTGTTATTTTTTCCGAATTTTCAGAGAGCTTGATTTTGGGAATAAAATTCCCGGCTCTGTCCTTTATGGCTGCCAGCTTGTAAACTCCCCCGAAGGCCGGGCAGTCCCTGGAGGTGATCATATGTGTGCCAACACCCCAGGAAGTGATGGCCGCGCCCTGTGCCTTTAAGCTGTCGATCAGGAATTCATCCAGATCGTTGGAGGCTGAGATGACGGCATCGGGAAAGCCGGCGTCATCCAGCATCTGGCGGGCCTTCTTGGAAAGATAGGCCAGATCCCCGCTGTCCAGACGGATGCCATAGAAGGTGAGAGGAATGGCGGCGTTGCGCATTTCCTGAAATACCCGGATGGCATTGGGGACACCTGATTTTAAGGTGTCATAGGTGTCCACCAGCAGGATACAGGCAGAGGGGTAAAGCTCAGCATAGGTCTTAAAGGCAGTATATTCATCAGGAAAGCTCATGATCCAGCTATGAGCATGGGTGCCCTTGACCGGCACATCAAAGAGCTGGCCGCAGAGCACGTTGGAGGTGCCCACGCATCCGCCGATCATTGCGGCCCTGGCACCATAGATTCCTGCATCGGGACCCTGTGCCCGTCTGAGACCGAACTCCATGATCCCATCGCCTCTGGCGGCAAAGCATACCCGGGCTGCCTTGGTGGCGATCAGGCTCTGGTGGTTTATGATGTTGAGCAAAGCCGTTTCGATGAGCTGGGCTTCCATGATAGGAGCGATGACCTTGACCAGAGGTTCTCTGGGAAAGACAACAGTACCTTCCGGGATTGCATAAATATCTCCCGTAAAACGGAAATCCTTCAGATAGTCAAGAAAGTCCTGAGAAAAGACATTCAGTCCGGCCAGGTAGCGTATGTCTTCCTCGGAGAAATGAAGGTCTTTGATGTATTGGATAGCCTGTTCCAGCCCGGCAGCTATGGCATAGCCGCCGCCTCCCGGGTTGGAGCGGTAAAAAACATCAAAAATTACAGTTTCATTCTGGTTCTTGTGCTTAAAATAGCCCTGCATCATGGTGAGCTCATAAAAATCGGTGAGCAGGGTCAGGCTGTGTCTGTCCATAGTTTATATACATGCTCCTTTCAAAATGCCTCTGAATATTTTTTCATTCCTTATAATAATAAGTGATATTATTTCAGAAATCAACGGATTCTTGTGAGTCAGGGGGCATCTTGGTTCTTGACACAGGCTGTAAAGACGCATTATAATAACGTAGAGACAGAATACATTCATAAAGGCGAAGACGAAGACAGTAGACATTTCTGGAAATCCAAAGCGAGCCGGCGAGGGTGGGAGGCCGGTGAAAGTAAGGGGATGGAGAAGATCACTTCTGAGCTGCGGACTGAACATTGCCCGGTGGTATTGGCAAAGCAGTAGGTACCGACGGTATTCCTCCGTTAAGGGAAACCATATAACCTGAGGGTCGGTACGGGAGTATTTAGGTGACTGGACGGCAGGCGTATGTTGTAATGGGTGGTAGCACAGTTTTTCCTCGTCCCCTTACGGGACGGGGTTTTTTATTTATTTCAGCAAGTCAGAAAGGATGAACGCTATGTATCAGAAAGTATCTACCAATCTCAATTTTGTAGAGAGGGAAAAGCAGACGGAAAGCTTCTGGAAGAAAGAGGATATCTTCAGGAAAAGCATGGAAAGACGCAAGGATGGTCCTGTCTATACCTTTTATGACGGTCCGCCCACGGCCAACGGAAAGCCCCATATCGGCCATGTGCTGACCCGTGTCATTAAGGATATGATCCCCAGATACCGGACCATGAAGGGGTATATGGTGCCCCGCAAGGCAGGCTGGGATACCCATGGGCTTCCTGTGGAGCTGGAGGTGGAGAAGGAGCTTGGGCTGGACGGGAAGGAGCAGATTGAGGAATACGGACTGGATCCCTTTATTCGTAAGTGTAAGGAGAGTGTGTGGAAATACAAGGGTATGTGGGAGGATTTCTCCGGCACAGTAGGCTTCTGGGCGGACATGGATGATCCTTATGTTACCTATCATGATGACTATATCGAATCTGAGTGGTGGGCGCTGAAGCAGATCTGGGATAAAGGGCTTTTGTATAAGGGATTTAAGATCGTGCCCTACTGCCCACGCTGCGGCACCCCACTTTCCTCCCATGAGGTAGCGCAGGGCTACAGGGATGTGAAGGAGCGCTCGGCGGTAGTCCGTTTTAAGGTAAAGAATGAGAATGCCTATATTCTGGCCTGGACCACTACCCCCTGGACCCTGCCCTCCAACGTGGCTCTCTGCGTCAATCCCGATGAAGCCTATGCAAAGGTAAAGGCAGCGGACGGATTTGTGTATTATATGGCAGAGGCGCTGCTGGACACAGTGCTGGGCAGGCCGGGAGATGAGGAAAAGGGTGTTCCGGCCTACGAGGTGCTGGAAAGCTATACCGGCAGGGAGCTTGAATACAAGGAATACGAGCCCCTTTTCGATTATGCCCTGGACATCTGTGAGAAGCAGCGCAAGAAGGCCTATTATGTGACCTGCGACACCTATGTCACCCTGACAGACGGTACGGGAGTGGTTCACATTGCTCCGGCCTTCGGTGAGGATGATGCCAACGTAGGACGCAGCTATGACCTGCCCTTTGTCCAGTTGGTGGATGCCAAAGGGGAAATGACTGCTGAGACCCCCTATGCGGGTGTATTCTGTAAAAAGGCCGATCCCATGATCCTGGCTGATCTGGAGAAAAAGGGTCTTTTATTTGATGCGCCGAAGTTTGAGCACAGCTATCCGCACTGCTGGCGCTGCGACACACCGCTCATCTACTATGCGAGAGAGTCCTGGTTCATCAGAATGACAGCAGTGAAGGCGGATTTGATCCGCAATAACAACACCATTCACTGGATCCCGGAATCCATCGGAAAGGGCCGGTTTGGTGACTGGCTGGAGAATATCCAGGATTGGGGAATCTCCAGAAACCGATACTGGGGCACCCCTCTCAACGTATGGGAGTGCACGGGATGCGGCAGGATGCATGCTGTGGGAAGCCGTCGGGAGCTGGAGGAGATGAGCGGCAGTCCGGCAGCAGCAACCGTGGAGCTGCACAGACCCTACATCGATGAGATTATGATCAAATGTCCTGACTGCGGCGGTACGATGAAGAGGGTGCCTGAGGTTATTGACTGCTGGTTCGATTCAGGGGCTATGCCTTTTGCTCAGCATCACTATCCATTTGAAAACAAGGATCTGTTCGAGCAGCAGTTCCCGGCGCAGTTTATTTCAGAAGCCGTGGATCAGACCAGAGGCTGGTTTTATTCTCTTCTGGCTGAGTCCACACTACTGTTCAACAAAGCGCCCTATGAAAATGTCATTGTTCTGGGTCATGTGCAGGATGAGAACGGGCAGAAGATGAGCAAGTCCAAAGGAAATGCGGTGGATCCCTTTGAAGCGCTGGAGACCTATGGGGCCGATGCCATCCGCTGGTATTTTTATATCAATTCGGCACCCTGGCTGCCTAACCGCTTCCATGGCAAGGCGGTACAGGAGGGACAGCGTAAATTTATGGGAACCCTGTGGAACACCTATGCCTTTTTTGTGCTGTATGCCAATATTGATCAGTTCAATGCTTCGGAATACAGGCTGGAGTATGACAAGCTTCCTGTCATGGATAAATGGCTGCTGTCCAGGCTCAATACTCTGGTCAGGGAGGTGGATACGGATCTGGAGAATTATAGGATACCTGAAGCTGCCAGAGCCCTGGATGGGTTTGTGGATGAGATGAGCAACTGGTATGTCAGGAGGAGCAGGGAGCGTTTCTGGGCAAAGGGAATGGAGCAGGATAAGATCAATGCCTATATGACCCTGTATACGGCACTGGTGACGGTGAGCAAGTGCGCGGCACCCATGATTCCTTTTATGGCGGAGGATATTTACCGCAACCTGGTCTGCAGCCTGGATGCCGGCGCTCCGGAAAGCGTCCATCTGTGTGATTTCCCTGTGGCAGATGAGTCGATGATTGATCAGAGGCTGGAAACGGATATGGAAGAGGTTCTTAAGATCGTAGTGATGGGGCGCGCCTGCAGAAATGCTGCTGGTATCAAGAACCGTCAGCCTGTGGGAACCATGTTTGTAAAGACAGAAGGAGAGCTGGACGGATTTTATCAGGATATCATCAAGGATGAGCTGAATGTGAAGAAGGTAGCCTTTACTGCCGATGTGAGGGAGTTTACAAGCTATAGCTTCAAGCCCCAGCTCCGTACGGTGGGGCCCAAATACGGCAGGCTGCTGGGAGGCATCCAGAAGGAGCTGTATTCCCTGGACGGCAGCGTGGCCATGGAACGGTTGAATGCGGAGGGCGTACTCCGGCTTGAGGTCGATGGAACTGCAGTGGAGCTGACAAAAGAGGATCTTCTGATTGAGACCGGCCAGAAGGATGGCTATGTATCTGAGGCTGACAATACCCTGGCGGTAGTGCTGGATACCAATCTGTCGGAGGAGCTGATCGAGGAGGGCTTTGTTTATGAGGTCATCAGCAAGCTTCAGACCATGAGAAAGGAAGCGGATTATGAGGTGACGGATCATATCAGGGTCTCCGTGAGCGGAAACCACAGGATTGCATCTATTATGGAAAAAAATGCAGATGTCATTGCAGGAAAGGTTCTGGCAGATGAAATTACGGCAGGGGAAACCGGAGCTTCCGGAGAGTGGAAGGTGAAAGCCTGGAATGTGAACGGAGAAAATGTGACCCTGGGGGTACGTAGAGTATTTGCATTTTCTGACAAATAATGTATAATTAACCGTAACTATAGCATTTAATATTAGGAGGCGCGTATGGCTAACAAAAGTACATTGTCCTTTGACAAAGACCTATTTAAAAGAAGTGTGGTATACAACGTAAAGACGCTGTACAGAAAGAATATGGAGGAGGCTACGCCCCAGCAGATTTTTCAGGCTGTCTCTTACTCCATTAAGGATGCGATCGTGGATCATTGGATGAGGAGCCAGAAGGAATATGAAAAACAGGATCCTAAGATGGTATATTATCTTTCCATGGAATTTCTGATGGGCCGTGCCCTGGGCAACAACATCATCAATCTGCAGGCATATAAGCCGGTGAAGGAGGCTCTCACTGAGCTGGGCGTGGATCTGAATGTGATAGAGGACCAGGAGCCGGATGCCGCTCTCGGAAACGGCGGCCTTGGAAGGCTGGCAGCCTGCTTCCTGGACTCTCTGGCTACCCTGGGATATGCGGCTTATGGCTGCGGCATCCGCTATCGTTATGGTATGTTTAAGCAGCAGATCCGGGACGGATTCCAGGTGGAGGTGCCGGACAACTGGCTGGAAAACAGCAATCCCTTTGAACTCAGGAGTCCGGAGTATGCCAAAGAGGTGAAGTTCGGCGGTTATGTGAATGTATATGTGGATGAGAACGGCAGAAGCCATTTCAGGCAGGAGGGCTACCAGAGCGTCAGCGCTGTTCCCTATGATCTGCCTGTTGTGGGCTATGGAAATGGCATCGTCAATACGCTCCGTATCTGGGATGCCCAGCCGGTGGAATGCTTCAAGCTGGATTCCTTTGATAAAGGAGACTACCAGAAGGCGGTGGAGCAGGAGAATCTGGCACGGAATATCGTAGAAGTCCTGTATCCCAATGACAATCACTATGCAGGGAAGGAGCTGCGCTTAAAACAGCAGTATTTCTTTATCTCAGCATCGGTGCAGGAGGCGGTGGCCAAGTATATGCGCAGGCACAAGGATGTGCGTAAATTATATGAGAAGGTTACCTTCCAGCTCAACGATACCCACCCTACTGTGGCCATTGCAGAGCTGATGCGTATTCTGATGGATGAGTACTGCCTGACCTGGGATGAAGCATGGGAGGTCACCACCAGAACCTGTGCCTATACCAATCATACCATTATGGCAGAAGCGCTGGAAAAATGGCCCATTGAGCTGTTCTCCAGACTGCTTCCCAGGATCTATCAGATCATCGAGGAGATCAACCGCCGCTTCGTGATGAGGATCGAGCAGACCTATCCGGGCAATCAGGAGAAGGTCCGCAGGATGGCGATCATCTACGACGGCCAGGTGAAAATGGCCCATCTGGCAATTGCAGCAGGCTACTCTGTCAACGGCGTGGCAAGGCTTCATACGGAGATCCTGAAAAAACAGGAACTGAAGGATTTCTATGAGATGATGCCGGAGAAGTTCAACAACAAGACCAATGGCATTACACAGAGACGTTTCCTGCTTCATGGCAATCCTCTGCTGGCAGACTGGGTGACCTCCTATGTGGGTGATGACTGGATCACGGATCTGTCCAGGATTTCCAAGCTCAGGGTATATGCGGATGATGTGAAGGCCCAGCAGGAATTTATGAACATTAAGTATAAGAACAAGGTTCGGCTGGCTGAGTACATACTGGAGCACAATGGGATAGAGGTAGATCCCCGTTCCATCTTTGACGTACAGGTAAAGCGTCTGCATGAGTACAAGAGACAGCTTCTGAACATCCTGCATATCATGCACCTGTACAATCAGCTCAGGGAGCATCCGGAGATGGAATTTTATCCGAGAACCTTTATCTTCGGTGCCAAGGCGGCAGCCGGCTATAGAAATGCCAAGCTGACCATCAAGCTGATCAATGCAGTGGGAGAGGTGATCAACAATGATCCTTCCATCAACGGCAGGATCAAGGTGGTATTCATAGAGGACTACAGGGTTTCCAATGCAGAATTGATTTTTGCAGCGGCAGATGTGTCGGAGCAGATTTCTACGGCCAGCAAGGAAGCATCAGGCACCGGAAATATGAAATTTATGCTGAATGGAGCCCTGACACTGGGAACCATGGATGGGGCTAATGTGGAGATCGTAGAAGAGGTAGGGGAGGAAAATGCCTTTATCTTCGGCCTGAGTTCTGATGAGGTAATTCATTTTGAAAACTACGGCGGCTATGACCCCATGGACATCTTTAATAATAATGCGGACGTGAGAAAGGTGCTGATGCAGCTGATCAACGGAACCTATTCCAGGAATGATCCGGATCTGTTCCGTCCCCTGTATAATTCCCTGCTGAATACCCAGTGTACCCCAAAAGCGGATACCTATTTTATTCTGAAGGATTTTGAATCCTATGCAGAGGCGCAGAAAAAGGTGGAGGCGGCCTACAAGGACGAAAAGAACTGGGCAAGGAGCGCGATATTGAATGTGGCATGCTCGGGTAAGTTCTCCTCCGACAGGACGATCCAGGAATATGTGGATGAGATCTGGCACCTGGACAAGGTTGTTTTGCCGGTTAGGCAAACAAAAAAGGAAGAAAAAATAAGCAAATAGCTGAAAGTACAAAAAAACAGGCAGATGGGTCAAATACAGATTGGGCAATGTGCATTAAAATAGATTCATACCAATAAAAAAAGCGACAAATTGCCCGTGATGTGGCAGGCGGAACATTGAAGTCCATTCCTTATCAGGCATCATCAGGCATCCATTTTTGCTTTCTTCTGTAATCAGGATTTGTTTGATCAGGCCGGCATTACAGCCGTTCCCACCACATGGGAAGAGTTCTTGGCGGTGTGCCAGAAGCTGAAGGATGCCTCAGAATGTATGGCCTGCGAGACAGAACACGGAGCTTGCACTGGGTGGGGCTGCAATGTATCTGAATGGATCCTGGCTTCCCAACGAGGTGAAGAACATGACCGGGCCGGACTTTAATTGGGGCTGCTTCAGCTATCCTGCAGTAGACAGCGGTGTGGACGGAACAGAAGCTCTCAATGTGTCCAATCAGGTTCTGGCTATTAACAAGGATTCCAAGATGGCAAAAGAAGCGTTTGGATTGATCACCTATATTACACAGGGTGAATTTGACGCGATGATGGCTGAACAGG
>JALESH010000082.1 GCA_022781985.1 Lachnospiraceae bacterium
CTGGGATTGCCGAGAGCCGTTACGATTGAGACGGAAGATACAAACGTGACATCCGCAGATGTGATATGGAATGTGGCAGACGCAAGCTACAATCCAAGCCTTACAACCGCCCAGAGCTTTACGGTGGAGGGAGAGGTGGAGCTGCCGGCAGAAATTGATAATCGTGATCATATAAGCCGAAATGTAACGGTTCAGGTAACAGTCAGTGCGGCGGGTGTTGTGGACATGCCGCAGGCAAGTCCGGCGGCAGGAACTTATACCGGAGCCATATGGGTAGAGCTTGCCACGGCCACCCCGGGGGCAGTGATCTGCTACACGGTGGATGGAAGCACGCCAACTGCAGGCAGTGCCCGGTACAGTGGTGCGATTCTGGTGGACAGAACCATGACCATCAAGGCCATTGCGGTGAAGGAAGGGATGGAGGACAGTGCGGTTGCCGCAGCGGCTTACATCATTGAGGATAAGGCACCCGTTGAGAAGCCCTGGATCTTTACGGATGTAGATATTGTTCCCGGCAACTGGAAATATGAAAGCGTAAAGCATGTTTACAATAATGATATCATGGGTGCCATTGCAGGTACTACCCAGTTCCAGCCGGACCGGCCCCTGAGCAGAGCCATGTTTGCCACCGTGCTCTACCGTGTGGCGGGAGAGCCGGAGGCTGTATTCTGGGATAAATTCACCGATGTGCCTGCGGGAAAATGATACAGCGATGCCATTATCTGGGCCTATCAGAACAAGGTTGCGGCAGGTTATACAGACGGCAGCTTTGGCATTGATGACAATATCACCCGTGAGCAGATCGCCAAGATGCTTTTTGAGTATGCCAAAGTGTCCGAATATGATATCAGCGAAAGAAATGACCTGGGCAGCTTTACGGATGAAGCCGATGTAAGCAGCTGGGCAGTAGAGTATATGCAGTGGGCTGCCGCAGTGAAGATGATTACCGGCAAGCCCAATGATGACGGGAAGACCTGGCGCATGGATCCCAAGGGAGATGCCACCAGAGCAGAGTGTGCAGCCATGCTCAAACGCTTTGCAGAGAAATATGTGAACTAAATGTTTTGGAAAGTGCCCTGCGTTGGCCTGGATGGGCTGACGCAGGGCACTTATATTTTGTTGACAAAACCATATAAACTGTATATAATAAAAACATACAGTTTATACAGAGGTGATGGTATTGTACGTATTGATCGACAACAAAAGCGGCGTGCCGATTTATGAACAGATCTATTCCCAGATTAAGAACCAGATCATCAGCGGAGCACTTAAGGAAAACGAGATGCTTCCATCGATCCGGGGACTGGCAAAGGATCTGAGGATCAGCTTCGTGACTACGAAGCGGGCATATGATGAGCTGGAGAAGGAAGGCTTTATCTACACCCTGCCCGCCAAGGGCTGCTATGTGGCCCCCAAGAACGTGGAACTGCTCCGGGAAGAAAATCTGAAAAAAATCGAGGATCATATTGAACAGATCCTGCAGCTTGCCGCTTCCTGTAATTTAAGCAGGGAGGACATCCTTGCCATGGTAAATTTCAGTCTGGAGGAAAAGGAATGAACGCACTTGAAATCAAGAATCTGACAAAAGCCTTTGAAGGCTTCAAACTGGACAACCTGAATCTGGTACTGCCAGGCGGCTGCATTATGGGGCTGATCGGTGAAAACGGCGCGGGGAAGAGCACCACCATCAAGCTGATTTTGGATATACTCCGCAAGGACAGCGGCAGCATCACCATCCTGGGCAGGGATCATGAGGAGGATATCCGGCTCACCAGGGAGGAGGTGGGCGTGGTCATGGACGAAACAGGTATTCCGGATTGTCTCAATACCAGACAGGTGGGGAAGGTTATGAGCCGCATCTTCCGTAATTGGCAGGAGGATGTGTATGCGGATTATCTGAAAAAGCTGTCGGTTCCTGATGGGAAGCCCTTTAAGAATTTCTCTCGGGGCACGAAAATGAAGCTGGGCATAGCCATAGCCATGTCCCACGGAAGCCGGCTCCTTTTGCTGGATGAGGCCACCAGCGGCCTGGATCCGGTGGCGCGGGATGAGGTGGTGGAGATGTTCAGCGAATTTACCAGGGAGGAAAGCCACTCCATCCTTATGTCCTCCCACATCGTCAGCGACCTGGAAAAGCTCTGCGACTACGTGGCCTTTCTGCATAAAGGGAAGCTGCTGCTGTGTGAGGAGAAGGATCGGCTGCTGGATACCTATGGGATAGTTCACTGCACGGCGGAGCAGCTTCAGGAGCTGGAGCCTGCCGGGGTCCGGTACAAAAAGGAGTCGGCCTATGGGGTGGAAGCCATCGTGCTGCGGGAGGCTGTTCCCGTACATTGGAATATCAGCCCTGTCAGCATTGAGGAGCTGTTTGTATTTATGGTAAAGGAGGCAAAGTGAGATGAGAGGACTGCTACTGAAGGATTTTTATATGATGGGGAAATATTGCAGGACCTATCTGCTGTTGCTGGTGTTTTTTATGGCGGTATCCATAGTGGGCAGCAGAAGCCTGTTCTTTATAATCTATCCCTGTACGCTGGCAGGGATGATCCCTGTAACGCTGCTCTCCTATGATGAGCAAAGCAGATGGAGTGAATATTGCGGGACTCTGCCCTGCAGCAAGGCCCAGATCGTTTCAGCAAAATATCTGATCGGTCTGCTTGCGCAGCTGGCTGTCCTTATCCTTTTGGGCGTCTGCCAGGCAGTCAGGATGTGTATGGGCGGCGTATGGGAAGCAGGGGGGTATCTGACACTGATGGCAGTGCTTATGTTTGCCGCCTGTGCGGCCTCCTCTGCCTGTCTCCCTTTTATGTTCCGCTTCGGTGTGGAGAAGGGACGGATTGCGTACTACCTGATCGTTGGTGCGGCTTCTGCCGGAAGCCTGATTGCTGGGGATTTCTTTGGGCAGGATGTGCCGACTGCAGCTCCTGTTCTCTCTGCGGGAACAGTGATTGCGCTCTTTGCGGCAGAGGCAGCCCTCTATGCTGTTTCCTGGTACCTTTCCATTGTGTTTTACCAAAAAAGAGAGGGAAGGTCTCTGAGAAACCTTCACAGGCTTACTTAGGTTCCATCCCCGGAAGGGACGGAAAGCAAAGACAGTGCGGCAGAGGAGGTGCCTGCGACGGCCGCCGTGTCTTCTTTTGGGAAACTGGCTTCTTGTAAAAAGTCTCATAGAAATTTGCTCCCGGATATGGTATTATATAACATATAGGCATTTTGCCGAAGGGGAAGCCGGAGTCCGGGATCTGTCTTTTAAGCCTGGCCGGGATGATCTACCAGAGCGTGTTTTGTGGAAATACGTGCAATATGTAACGAGGAAGGAAAGGAGCAATCAGTTATGGGACTTATTAAAGCAGGAATGGGAGCATTGGGAGGGACGCTTGCCGATCAATGGAAGGAGTATTTTTATTGTGAGGCGATGGAGAAGGATGTCATGGTTGTAAAGGGCCAGAAGCGCACCTCATCCCGCTCCTCCAACACAAAGGGGAATGACAATATTATATCTAACGGCAGTGTGATCGCTGTGGCAGACGGTCAGTGCATGATGATCGTGGATCAGGGAAAAGTGGTGGAGGTCTGTGCCGAGCCGGGAGAATTTACATATGATGCATCCACAGAGCCAAGCATTTTCTCCGGCAAGCTGGGCGACAGTATTAAGGAAACATTCAAGACAGTGGGCAAACGTTTCGCTTTCGGAGGAGATACCGGAAAGGATCAGCGTGTCTACTACTTCAATACAAAAGAGCTGATGGATAACAAGTTCGGTACACCAAATCCGGTTCCCTTCCGGGTGGTGGACTCCAAAATCGGATTGGATGTGGATGTATCCATCCGCTGCTCCGGGGTGTATTCTTACCGTATTGCGGATCCGCTTCTGTTCTATGCCAGGGTATGCGGAAACGTGACCAAGGCTTATACCAGGGATGAGCTGGACAGCCAGCTGAAAACAGAATTTATAAGCGCCCTGCAGCCTGCCTTTGCAAAGCTCTCTGATCTGGAGCTTCGTCCAAACCAGATTGTGGCCCACAATACAGAGCTGGAAAATGCCATGAATGAAGCTCTCTCTGTAAAGTGGGGAGAACTGCGCGGTCTCCAGGTAGTCAGCATTGCCCTTGGCAGCGTCACACTGCCGCCGGAGGATGCGGAGATGATCAAGCAGCTCCAGCGCACAGCAGTTTTGCAGAATCCCAACATGGCCGGTGCCACTCTTGTGGGGGCGCAGGCAGATGCAATGAAAGCTGCAGCATCCAATTCCGCAGGAGCCATGACCGGCTTCATGGGAATGGGGATGGCAATGAATGCGGGAGGCGGCATGAACGCGCAGGATCTCTTCGCTATGGGACAGAGACAGCAGGAGCAGCGGCCTCGTCCTGAGCCTGTGGGGAATGGTGCCGGAGCGGGCGGCTGGAAATGCTCCTGCGGCAATACGGTGGCCGGAAAATTCTGCCCGGAATGCGGCGCAAAGAAACCGGAACCGGTGCAGGACGGTGCATGGAAGTGCAAATGCGGCGCAACTGTAACAGGGAAGTTCTGTCCTGAATGCGGTTCACCGAAGCCTGCTGATGGGGACGGCTGGAGCTGCACCTGCGGAACGGTCAATAAGGGGAAATTCTGTCAGAACTGCGGTGCCAGGAAACCGGCTGGCATTCCCCAGTACAAGTGCGATAAATGCGGCTGGGAACCCTCTGATCCTGCCCATCCGCCAAAGTTCTGCCCGGAATGCGGGGATCCGTTTGACGATGGAGACCTGGTATAGAGCACAAGGATAAGATGGGATGATCATTAGGATGACAAAAGAAATATGTATGAATTGCAAAAGAGAAAGGAGTGAGTAATTTGGCAGGTTTGCAGGAATATAAATGTCCGTGCTGCGGCGGAGCGATCGCCTTTGACAGCACGTTACAGAAAATGAAATGCCCCTTCTGCGATACGGAATTTGAAATGGAAACCCTGGCCGAATACGACAGCCAGCTGCAGAATGAGCAGGCGGATGATATGGAATGGGAGAACTCAGCAGGAGACACCTGGCAGGAGGGTGAAACAGAAGGACTGCGTACCTTTGCCTGCAGGTCCTGCGGCGGAGAGATTGTAGGTGACGAGAGTACAGCGGCCACATCCTGTCCTTTCTGCGGCAATCCGGTAGTCATGATGGGGCAGTTCTCCGGTGCGCTGAAACCGGACTATGTGATTCCTTTCAAGCTGGACAAAAAAGCTGCAAAAGCTGCACTGATGAAGCATTACAGCGGAAAGCGCCTGCTGCCCAGGGTTTTCCAGGATCAGAATCACATTGACGAAATCAAGGGCATATATGTACCTTTCTGGCTGTTTGATGCAGAGGTAGACGCAGATATCCGTTATAAGGCCACCCGTGTCCGCAGCTGGTCGGACAGCAGCTATAACTACACGGAGACCAGCTGCTTTGCTGTGACTCGCGGGGGCAGCATTGGATTTAATCATGTCCCGGTGGATGGCTCTACGAAAATGGCGGATGATCTGATGGAGTCTATCGAGCCTTTTGATTTTTCGGAAGCAGTAGACTTCCAGACTGCTTATCTTGCCGGCTATCTGGCAGATAAGTATGACGTAGATGCCGGGGAGAGCATGGAGCGGGCCAATGAGCGGGTCAGAAAGAGCACGGCAGATGCCTTTGCCGCTACCGTACAGGGCTATACAACTGTGGAAACACAGTCGTCCAGTGTCCGGTTGCATAACGGAACAGCCAAATACGCGCTGTATCCTGTGTGGCTCCTGAATACCACATGGAACGGACAGAGATATACCTTTGCCATGAACGGACAGACAGGAAAATTTGTAGGCGACCTGCCGGTGGATAAGGGTGCGTACCGAAAGTGGCTGTTTGGCCTGACCGGTGGCATCAGTGCTGCAATTTTTGCAGCAACTTATCTGCTGTGGCTGCTGTAAGGAGGTACGTGAAATGAAAAAGAAACTGTATGTGGCATTTTTTGCTTTGTTACTTTGTATTGCCATGACGCTTCCGGCCTTTGCAGCAGAAAGCCTGCCCCGGCTGGTGGATGATGCGGATCTTTTGTCAGATTCGGAAGAAGAGGTTCTTTTGGACAAGCTGGATGATATCAGCAGTATACAGGGGATGGATGTGGTCATCGTGACTGTGGACAGTACAGGTGATTGGTCTACCATGGAATATGCCGACGATTTCTATGATTATAACGGGTATGCGGAGGATGGCATTTTGCTTCTTGTGAGCATGGAAGAACGGGATTGGTGTATTTCCACAGCAGGCTACGGCATAACCGCCTTTACAGATGCCGGTCAGAAGTATCTGGCAGAACAGTTCCTGGAGTATCTGACGGATGGAGATTACGCAAATGCTTTTGATATTTTTGCAGATCAGTGTGATGATTTTATTACACAGGCAAAAACAGGACAGCCCTATGACAGTGGCAGCCTGCCTAAAAAGCCGTTTCTTATCTTGAGCAATCTGCTGATTGCTCTTGGGGGCGGTATCATTTTGGCATTCCTTATTACGGGAAGCATGAAAAGCAGGATGAAAACCGTCCGTATGCAGCCTGAGGCTGCAAGCTATATGGTGCCGGGCAGTATGCAGGTATCAAGAAGCCATGAGATGTTTCTGTATAAAAATGTTGACCGTACAGCGAAACAGGAAAAGGGTTCCAGCACACATACATCCTCTTCCGGCAATACCCACGGGGGAAGCGGCGGTAAGTTCTAGCAGGCCGGGAGCAGCACTCTCTGCATAATTTGCGGAAAACAGGACGGATTTGATGAGCAGGCAAAAACCTTAGCGGGCCCCGGTATCTGGACGATGGCCCTCTCCTGTGATATACTGAAAACAGACATGAGAGGAGGTATTTTCGTGGGCGGACAGAGGAGTAAAAACGCAAAAAAAAATATCTGTGCCGGTCTGTTGGCCCATGTGGATGCGGGAAAAACCACGCTGTCGGAGGCCATGCTCTATGTCAGCGGCAGTATACGCAGAATGGGAAGGGTGGACAGCAGGGATGTTTTTCTGGATACCCATGAAATGGAAAAAAGCCGGGGCATTACAATTTTCTCTAAGCAGGCTCTGCTTCCCCTGAGGGATCGTACGGTGACGCTGATGGACACTCCGGGGCATGTGGATTTTTCTGCAGAAATGGAGAGGACGCTGCAGGTACTGGATTATGCCGTGCTGGTCATAAGCGGAGCAGACGGAATACAGGGTCATACCCTTACCCTGTGGCGGCTGCTGCAGGATTATAGAATCCCCGCATTTTTGTTTGTCAATAAAATGGATCAGCCGGGTACGGACAGACAAGTGCTTCTGAAAGAGATCAGGGGGTGTCTAAGTGACGGATGCATAGATCTGGGCTGCCTGGGGGAGGACGGAAGAGAAGAAGAGAGAAAAGCCTGCTATGAGGATATGGCGATGAATGACGAGGAGGCCCTGGAGGAATATCTGGAGACAGGCAGATTGGAAGAGGAGAGCATCTGCAGGCTGGTGGCCCAAAGAAGGATCTGTCCCTGTTTTTTTGGCTCCGCGTTAAAAAATGAGGGAGTAGAGGAGCTCCTTGAGGCCCTGTACCGCTATACCAGAGTTCCCTCCTATCCGGAGGAGTTCGGAGCCAGGGTATTTAAGATAGCCAGGGACGGACAGGGCAACAGGCTGGCCTTTTTAAAGGTCACAGGAGGACGGCTGAGAGCCAGAATGCTGCTGAAGGGCATGGATAACGGAGAGCCCTGGGAGGAGAAGGTGAACCAGATCCGAGTCTATTCCGGTGAAAAATACCGGATAGCAGAGGAGGCAGAGGCCGGCAGTATCTGTGCTGTGACGGGCTTAAGCCGTGTCCGGCCGGGGGAAGGGTTGGGTGCGGAGGGAGGTTCCCCGCTGCCCATCCTGGAGCCTGTCCTGACCTGCCGCATAGAGCTGCCCCAGGGGGTGGATGCAGCAGGATTTCTGCCGAAGCTGCGTCGGCTGGAGGAAGAGGAGCCGGCGCTTCATATTGTGTGGGACGAGTCTCTGCAGGAGCTTCAGGCCAGAATCATGGGCCAGGTGCAGACTGAGGTGCTGGGGAGTCTGATTCTGGAACGGTTTGGCGTGGAAGCAGGCTTCGGCCCCGGGAATATTGTTTACAAGGAAACCATAGCTCGAAAGGTGGAGGGGGTAGGACACTTTGAACCTCTGCGCCACTATGCGGAGGTCCATCTCCTGCTGGAACCCGGTGAGCGGGGCAGCGGGCTGGTCTTTGATACGGTCTGCAGCGAGGAGGTGCTGGACCGGAACTGGCAGCGGCTGGTTCTCTCCTATTTGCAGGAAAAAGAGCATCGGGGCGTGCTGGCGGGAGCCCCCCTGACGGATATGAAGATTACCCTGGCCACAGGGCGGGCCCATCAGAAGCATACGGAGGGCGGTGATTTCAGGCAGGCCGCCGATCGGGCGCTGCGGCAGGGTCTGATGGAAGCAGGCACCATCCTGCTGGAGCCCTGCTATGATTTTCGGCTGGAGGTGCCGGAGAAAATGGTGGGACGGGCCATGGCAGATATGGAAAAAATGTCCGCTGTCTTTTCCCTGCAGCAGACAGAGGGGAAGACGGCGGTGCTGACGGGTACTGCTCCTGTAGCTGCCATGAGAGAGTATCAGAAGGAGGTGGCAGCCTACACCAGGGGCCATGGCCGGCTGTTCTGTACCCTGAAGGGCTATGAGGTCTGCCATAATACGGAGGAGGTTGTGAGAGAATCCGGCTATGAGCCGGATCGGGACATGGAAAATCCTTCCGGCTCCGTCTTTTGTGCCCATGGGGCCGGTTTTGCAGTACCTTGGGATCAGGTGAAGGAGCATATGCATCTGGATGCAGTACTGAAGGAGGTCTGGGAGGGCCGGGATGAGACAGCGGAGAGGCAGGGCTTCTCAGGAGCCGGGGAATCGGCAGCAGCATCTGTCTGGCTGGGAACGGAGGAGGTGGATGCCATCCTGGAGAGAACCTTTCATGCCAACAGCCGGGATAAGGGAGCGGCAGGCAGGAGGAGAACCGGCGGCAGGGCCTCCGGCAGCGGATACCCAGTGCCGGCTGTCACCCGGGTCTGGAAAAAGCCGGAGCCAAAGGAATCCTATCTGCTGGTGGATGGCTACAATATCATCTTTGCCTGGGAGGAGCTGCGGAGGCTGGCGGGAGAGAGCATAGACGGCGCCAGAGGACGGCTGATGGATATTCTGTGTAATTATCAGGGAATCAGTGGCTGCCATCTGATCCTGGTTTTCGATGCCTACAGGGTGCAGAGGCATGAGACGGAGCTTCTGGACTATCACAACATCCATGTGGTATACACCAGGGAGGCGGAGACTGCGGACCAGTTTATAGAAAAGTTTGCTCATAAAAAGGGCAGAACCGCAAATGTGACCGTAGCCACCTCGGACTATATGGAGCAGATCATTACCAGGGGTCAGGGCTGTAGCCTTCTTTCGGCAAGGGAGCTGAAAGAGGAGATAGAGAGGGCCTGTGCAGGGGTCCATGAGGCATATGGCAGGCGGCAGCAGTGGGAGAAGAATTACCTAGCAGACATCCTGCCGGGAGATGGCAGGGACAGGATAGAAAGGATGAAAGAAGAATTGATATGAAGATAAAAAAGGAAAAACGAATCCTGGTGTTGGTAATGACGGGTAGCTTTCTGCTGCAGTTGCCACTGACCGTGGGGGCTGCGGGAACTGACGGACAGATATCACAGATGACGGCAGAAGAGGAGCAGACGGAGGCCGGGGCGGTGGATGGAATCAGCGTGGAAGCCAGATACAGCTCCAACCACATCCGGTTCCGGGCAGTGGCTGATGTCACCGGATACAATGTATGGAGGTGTGCAGAGCAGAATGGAACCTACGAGAAGATAAACAGCGCCGTGATCACAGGGGCCACAGCTGCTGAAGAGTACAGCTATATAGATGAGACAGCCGGTACGGGAAGCCGGTACTGGTATAAGGTCGAGGCCGTAAAGGACGGGGAAAATACCTTTGCGGGCCCGGTGCAGGATCAGTATGCAACCGGTATAACAGCGGTACATGAGCATGCCAGGGCAGGACAGCTGCACAGGGATTATGTGAGCACGGGAGCCACAGCCTTTAACGGGAGCCGAGTAGAGACAGGGACAGCGGAAGAGCTGAACAAGATAAAATCCCTCAGCCAGGGGACGATTATGGTTACCTACAAGCCTGAGAATGCATCAGGAAGGAAGGCTCTTCTGGCCGTCAGAAAAACAGGCATGGATATTCCTGCGAGCGGCAATATGTCAGGGGGGATCGGAGTATTCCAGGATGGCAGTGCTACCAGGCTGGATTTCAGCTCCGCTCTGAGAGCAGCCTGGGCCAGTACAGGAGTGGCCAATGCCTGGAATACCTTTGCCTTTGTAAGCGGTCCGTATACAGGGAAAGAAAAAAATATTGTGACCGCATGGAATGGCTCCACTCAAACCGGTTATACAAACGAGAGCTTTTCCGGCTTCTTTACCAGGCAGACGGATCTGGAGTCAATCACCATCGGAGCAGTGCAGAATGGCAATAGCACAGCTGCACCCTACTCAGGGGAAATTGCCTATGTGACTGTGACTGACGAGGTCTTCTCCCAGGAGGAAATCAATGCCTATACCCGTGCAGTGACCACATCCCTGAGGGCCAGGAATATAGGGATCACAGAGTTAATGCTGGATACCACATTTGATGACAACCACTGGGTTTTTGTGGGTGGAGAGGCAGTAAGCGCCGGATACGATCATGTGGGAAGTATTCGCAATTATGTAGGACAGTACGAGGAATACATCCGTTGGGGCAGGATTTTGGGTTCACCCATCAATAACAGGCAGCGCTTTGTGATCAATTCCGGAAAGGAAGGCCGGACACTTGAGGATATTGTAACTGATTATGATAAGCTGGTAACCGCCTTTCATCCCAGAGTGGTGGCCTATATGGTGGGCAGAGAGGACTATGCGGCAGGGGATGCAGGCATAGAAGCTTTTAAAGCAAACCTGAAATTATTTATTGATAAGACGCTGGCCCTGAAGGAGGCGCAGCAGGATGTTGCCTTTGCAGTGATCCAGAAGCCTTTTGCGGTCAGAGATGCTGCTGACAACACAAAGATTCAAATGTACTGCGATGCGGTAGATGCGGTAAAGCAGGAATATGATGAGACAAAGTCCGGAAAAATCGTAGTAGTAGACCACTTTACACAGACTAATAATGACAGTTTTAAGAATGAAAAGCTGACAGAAAGCAGCAGGCTGAATGTAAACGGACATTATGAAATTGGCAGGCAGCTGGCAGTGACGGCATTTGGTAACGCATCGGGATATTGGAGCGGCCCCATCAGACAGTCAGCATCCATACGGGAGATGGAGGAACAGCCATCCGTATACCTTACAGAGGTGAGACCGGCTGTTACTGCAGGTTCTGGCTCCCTGCAGGTGACGGTTCCGGATGGAAATGGAACAGACTGGGCCTACCAGCTGGATATGGAGGGGATCAGGATAACGGGGCAGTCCTCCTCCAATCACTTTGAGATTCCCAATCTGACTCAGGGCAGGGACTATGTATTGAAAATACGTTCTGGTGACGGCACTAAGCAGCTCTGTACCATGAAGGGAAGGATCGTCTCCGGAGATACAGCAGTTGAAAATACACAGGAATTGAATGAAAATCAGCAGCGTGTGGCTGAAATGATGGCATCCAGGGATAGTATGACCTGGCTGTTTATGGGAGATTCCATTACCCATGGAGCACAGTTTACAGCAGGATATGACAGTGTGCCCCAGCTGTTTGAAAAATTCCTGAGAGATGAGTTGGGCAGGAAGGATGATACGGTTGTCAATGCTGCAGTAGCCAATGGAGATACGATTACAACTTTGGGGAATATTTATCAGAGGCTGGAAAAGTATACGCCGGATGTGGTATCCATCATGCTTGGTACGAATGATGCAGTTGTTACCACGGCAGATATCTACGAGGAGAATATGAGGGAAATTGTCAGCAGGATCAGAGCGGTAAATCCCCAGGCTGTCATTATACTGAGAACTCCTACCTATGCATGGGATGACAGGCACATCACCACTGTCCCGCAGGTGACGGCGCGATTAAAAGAGATTGCGGATGAAAATCAGGATATCATCTATATTGATCAGCTGTCATGGGGAGAGAAATATGTGGGTACCTATAGCTGGCTGAGGACCTTGAATGGCCAGTATTTATATCAATCTGATACGGTTCATCCGGACGGAAACGGGCATCTGGTCATGTTCCGCCAGTTTGTGAAGGCTGTGGGACTCTGGACAGAGGACAGCAGGATGACCAACCTTTCTTATGTCATGCCGGTGACTGCTGAGAGCAATGCCACAACCCCTGTTCTGGATACAGAGACAGCAGGTACTATCAGCCTGTCTGCAGATACGTTAAGGACAGCCAGCGGTGTTGCCGATCTGGGGGCAGTGACATTGAAGGCTACCATAAAGACTACCGGCCAGAGCTTTGAGACAGAGGCAGACCACGATGCTGCAGCAGTGGCTCTGACCGACCTGCCGCTGGATGCCGAGTATACGGTAGAGGTATCAGGCTATCGGAAGAATGAGGCAAAGAAGGTAAGCTTTGCTTCCCAGAATGTAACTCTGGAGGCAGCTGCGGAAGCCTTTGATATCCTGTTAAGCAGTACTGATGCAGCAGCCCTGGCAGCAGGCAGTACGGTAGGTGAGCTGTCTGTAGGTGAGGGCGCGCCGGAGGGCAGCTATACCTACAGCCTGGCAGCAGGTGAGGGCGCTGATGACAACAGCAAATTTACCATTGAGGGAACCACATTGAAGACAGCAGAGGCATTGCTGAAGGGCCGATCCTATTCCATCCGGGTCAGGGCAGTAAACGGAAATGCAGTACAGGAAAAAGCATTTACCATTTATGCGGCAGGCTCGGCAGTGGATCCGGAGCAGCAGGCTGCAGCACCTGCTTTCGACCCTGCAGCAGGTACCTATGAGTCAGCACAGACAGCGACCCTTACTTCTGCAACAGAAGGAGCAGCGATCTACTATACAACAGACGGAAAAGAGCCTACGGCAGAAAGCACCAGGTACAGCAGTCCCATCACCGTAGACAGGACCATGACCATCAAGGCCATTGCGGTGAAGGATGGCATGAAGGACAGCCCGATTGCCACGGCAGCCTATATCATTGAGGATAAGGCGCCTGCCGATAAGCCCTGGATCTTTACAGACGTAAGCGAAATGACCGGCAACTGGAAATATGAAAGTGTAAAATATGTTTACACCAACGAGATCATGGGTGCCATTACAGGCACCAGGGAGTTCCAGCCGGATCGTCCGCTGAGCAGGTCTATGTTCGCCACTGTGCTTTACCGTATGGCAGGAGAGCCGGAGGTTGCCTACGAGGATAAATTCTCTGACGTGCCTGCCGGAAAATGGTACAGCAATGCCATTATCTGGGCCTACAGAAATAAGATCGTAGCAGGCTATACAGACGGCAGCTTTGGGATCGATGACAATATCACCCGCCAGCAGATCGCCAAGATGCTCTTTGAGTACGCCAAAGTGTCCAAATATGATATCAGCGAGAGAAACGACCTGGGCAGCTTTACGGATAAAGCCAGTGTAAGCGGCTGGGCAGTGGAGTACATGCAATGGGCAACGGCAGTGAAGATGATCACCGGGAAGCCAAACGATGACCAGAAGACCTACCGCATGGATCCCAAGGGGGATGCCACCAGGGCAGAGTGTGCTGCTATGCTGAGCCGTTTTGCAGACAAATATAAATAATACCAGTGCAAAAATGTCAATTCCATCAGGGAAGAAAGCGAAAGGAGGCTTTTGCCATGAAGCCATATATTCATAAGGTACAGTATTATGAAACTGATAAGATGGGGATAACCCATCACTCCAACTATATACGCTGGATGGAGGAAGCCAGGGTGGATTTCCTGGAGCAGATTGGCTGGGGGTATGACAAGATGGAGGAGTGCGGTATCATTTCCCCGGTCATTGCCGTAGAATGTGTGTACAAGAAGCCCACCACCTTCAATGACCGGATCAGGGTTGAGATCAGGGTAGACGGGTATACAGGGGTGAAGCTGACCCTGAAATATGTTATGCAGGACATCTATACAGAGGAAATAGTGGCACTGGGAGAATCCAGGCACTGTTTCTTAAGTGAAGAGGGGAACCCGGTGACACTCTGGAAGCAGTTCCCGGAGTTGGACAATGTCTTGAAAATAGGGCTGAAAAGTGAAGAATAGGACGGCAGATACAGGATGGAGACAGGGGATGGAAGGTAGAAGAAGAGGATGGGTCGGGTTGGCTGCTGTAATGCTGGCGTGTCTGCTGGCCGGCGGCTGCGGCAGCAGCAGGAACCCATCCGTAGATGAGGGGATGTCAGCCATAGAGGCTCTGGACTATGAGACTGCTCTCCAGCACTTTGATAAGGCGATCCTGGATGGAGAAGACCTGCGTATGGTTTACAGGGGGATCGGGCTTGCCCGTATGGGGATGACCCAGTATGAGGCGGCGGCTGAGGCTTTCGAAAAAGCACTGGATTCGGGAAACGGACGACCTGATGAGATGGATTATGATATGAATTATTATCTGGCTGCGGCCTGCTATAAGCTGGGGCAGAAGGAGAAGAGCATCCGGTCATACGATGCCATTATTGCCCTGAGACCAAAGGAACGGCTGGCCTATTATCTGAGAGGAAGTGTCCTGATTGACAGTGATTTTGAAAAAGCCAAGGCAGATTTTGATAAGGCAATTTCTCTGGGCAGGGAGGATTATGACCAGCTCATAGATATCTGTCTGGTTTTGGAGCAGCATGGATATGAGGAAGTGGGGGCGGAGTATCTGCAGACGGCTCTGGCCGGAGAGTCCAAGGCGCTGACGGACTATCAGCGGGGAAGGCTGTATTACTATCTGGAGGACTATGAAAATGCCAGGAATTATCTGGAAAAGGCCAAAAATACAGAAGGCTCTGAGGCGGTTCTTCTGCTGGGACAGACCTATGAGGCTCTGGGAGACTACAACTATGCCATCAGCGTGTATAATGGATATATAGAAAAGGATCAGACCAACCCACAGGTCTACAACCGGCTGGGGCTGTGCAAAATGGAGCAGAAGGCCTATGATGAGGCCTTGGCGGCATTCCAGGCAGGGATAAATATTGAGAACAATGATCTCCTGCAGACGCTGAAATTCAATGAGATTGCTGCCTGTGAGAGGCTGGGGGAATTCAGGAGGGCGGCTGTACTCATGGAGAGCTATCTGGCGGCCTATCCGGATGATGCAGCAGCCCAGAGAGAGTACATTTTTCTGAAGACGAGGTGATTCACTGTTTATTGACATTTTCTGCACAGGATGATATCATTTTTAAAACTGGCCTTTAGAGGAGGGATAGTGATGGAGAAAATATATTTGAATGTAAAAGGAATAATCAAAAAGGGAGATAAGTTCCTGCTCATAAAAAGATGGGTGGAAGACCGGATTCCCGATCCTTTTGTATGGGAGTTTATTGATTCGGAGGTGAATTACGGGGAAGCTCCGGATGATGCCGTGCGCAGGGCGGTTCTGGAGCAGCTCTCAGTAGAAGGGCAGATCGACCGCATCCTTTATACCTGGTCTGATATGATCGGGGATGACCAGTGTGTGGGGATTGCCTATCAGTGCAGCATCGATGAGGCCGAGGAGGATAATATCGTCCTGTCTGAGGAATATGGCGGATGGGAATGGGTAAAAAAGGAAGATTTCGGATTATATATAGATAACCAGTATGTGTTACGGGATTTAGAGGGCGTTGAACTTTAGGACAACGCCCTTTGTGCGGTTAAAGTATCAATTTGAAAAACAGGAAAAGGAGAGATGCAAAAAATGATAAACAAGCTTGTAGACAATATGAAAAAGAAGAATGCGCCCATCGTGATAGGTCTGGATCCTATGCTGAGGTTCATACCCGACCACATTAAGGATAAAGCTTATCGTGAGCTGGGTGAGACCCTGGAGGGAGCTGCGGAGGCAATCTGGCAGTTCAATAAAGAGATTGTGGACAATACCTGGGATCTGATTCCTGCAGTCAAGCCCCAGATCGCCATGTATGAACAGTTTGGCATTGAGGGGATGAAGGCATACAAAAGGACAGTGGATTACTGCAGAGAAAAGGGACTGGCAGTAATCGGAGATATCAAAAGAGGGGATATAGGCTCCACTTCGGAGGCATATGCCGTGGGACATCTGGGCAGGGTGCAGGTGGGAAACAGGACCTATGCCGGATTTGATGAGGATTTTGCTACAGTGAATCCCTACTTTGGAACCGATGGGGTAAAGCCCTTTATTGATGTGTGCAGGGAGGAGAAGAAGGGGCTGTTTATTCTGGTCAAGACCTCCAACCCCAGCAGCGGGGAGTTCCAGGACAGGCTGGTAGACGGAAGGCCACTCTATGAGATCGTGGGGGAAAAGGTGGCAGAATGGGGAGAGACTCACATGGGAAAGGACTACAGCTATGTGGGCGCGGTAGTGGGCGCTACCTATCCTGAGATGGGCAAGGTGCTGCGCAGGCTGATGCCAAAGGCATGCATTCTGGTACCGGGCTACGGGGCCCAGGGAGGAAAGGGCGCCGATCTGGTACACTTCTTCCATGAGGATGGGCAGGGGGCCATCGTCAATTCCTCCAGAGGGATAATTGCGGCCTACCAGCAGGAGGCATACAGTGCTTATGGCCCGGCGCATTTCGGCGAAGCTGCCCGGGCTGCAGTAGAGGATATGAAAAAGGACATTACACAGGCACTGGAAAGCAGATAGGGGAATTCTTGCATATTTTCTTTGGATATGATAGAATCTTAAACTGCCTGGGGAAACAGGTGTGAATCCTGTACGAGCCCGTCGCCGTAAGGCGCAGTATCTTATATTATTGATCTTACCCGGAGCCACAGTCCGGGGACAGGCCATTGGATCGTTTGAAGCCGAGAAGGCTGGTCAATAAGGTGCCGAGTCGGAATATCCGGGCAGCAAGCCTTTCTGAAGACCGCGAGCGCCGGTTGGGAAGGGAAAATATCATAAATCAAAGGAGATGGAACATACAGATGAAACGAAGATTCGCAGTCATGAAAAAATCTTTGTCATGCATCCTTTGTATGGTGCTTATTGTGGCTATGGCACTGGTTACAGGCGGTTGTAATGGCAAGACAGACAGGCAGGCCTCCGACACGGCAGAGACCTCCCGGGAGCGTCAGGTGCTGGGAGAGGGAAGTACCCGGTTTGGCCTGACAGTAGTGGATGCCGAAGGTAATGAAACTGAATTTGAAATTCATACCGATCAGGCAACAGTGGGCGGCGCCCTCACCCAGCTGGGTCTGCTGGAAGGAGAGGAAGGGCCTCATGGACTCTATGTAAAGGCAGTGAATGGCATCACTGCAGATTATGAGAAGGACGGTGTGTACTGGGCATTTTATATCAATGGGGAATATGCCCAGTCAGGCGTAGATTCCATAGAGATTACAGAGGGAGACAGCTACTCCTTCAAAGTTGAGTAGAAGTGAAGCTTACGGTCAGAGAGCTGGCGGTATTTTCCATGCTGGGGGCGGTTATGTATGCTTCCAAGATAATCATGGAGCTGCTTCCCAACGTGCATCTGCTGGGTGTATTTACCATAGCATTTACAGTGGTGTACAGAAAGAAGGCACTGTATCCTATATATATCTATGTGTTTTTAAATGGTTTATTCTCCGGCTTTGCTACCTGGTGGCTACCCTATCTGTATTTGTGGACGGTTCTCTGGGGAGCGGTTATGCTGCTTCCCAGGAGAATGCCGAAAAAAATAGAACCGGTAGTATACATGCTCCTGTGCTCCGCTCATGGATTTCTCTTCGGGGTGCTGTATGCCCCGGTCCAGGCTATCGTATACGGTCTGAGCTTTCAGGGGATGCTGGCCTGGATCGTGGCCGGATTTCCGTTTGACTTCATCCATGGCGTGAGCAACTTTTTCTGCGGCATACTGATACTCCCCATTGTTTCGGTATTGCGTCTGGCGGAAAAAAGTACAGGGATATAGCCCCTGTTATTTCTGCCCTACGGCGGCTTTATTTCTTAGAGGGTGTTTGAAAATTGCTTTCTGTGAGGATTGCAGAAAGGAAGATTCAAACAGGCTCCAGGCCGCCGTGGGGCAGATCCTGGCAAAGTATTTCAGGATTTATCTGTATTTTTAGCTGAAATGCAGCCTGCCCATCGGCAGGCTAAATATTCATTTTCTTTCTCCGTCCCTCTGACGGTTTCTTCAAAGCTTCTGGCATTCGCCGCATATAATCCACAACGCTTTTCTTTAAAAAATAGGTTGCCATCAGGGATTTCATATAATACTATAGTACTGGGAATACATATTTTTGTTGTGACGAGTCGGAGAGCGAAAACTGCAAGAGGGAGGAAAACAAATGAGAAAACGAGACATTCTGGAACTGAAAATCAGGGAGCGGCTGAAGATTGTGTTGGGTTATCTGCATTTTCTGATGATTTTTGCCGCAGCTTTTTCCCTGGTCTGTTTTGCCCTGCTGGGAAATAATATGGATACCTTTTACAATAAGCAGCATGAGACAGT
>JALESH010000045.1 GCA_022781985.1 Lachnospiraceae bacterium
ACCTTTTATTTCTGGGGGATATCCAAAAACGATATCCCTATTTTTGACACTAATAATGCTTATCTTTTTACACAGAAAGTGAGGAAAATATGGATAATATACCAATTAATCAACATTTAAGAAACATGAGTATAATGCTTCAAATGTTAATGTATCCATTTCAAGCTGAAAGTGTGGCCTATACAGTATGCCGCCACTTTGGCCTGGATACCTCTGATTATTCCTTTGGTTATATTGCCGGCTGGAGCCGGGAAAAAAATACCAGGGAGCTGGAATCCTCTCTGGGGAGGATCCGTGAGGCATCAAGCAGCCTGATCAAAGAAATAGAGGAACATTTCCGGGAGATCTGCAGGGAAAGGCAGGCACAGCAGGAAGTGGATATTGGTTCGGCAGAAGCAAAAGCGGCAATCGTCCAGTTTGAAGAGCTTCCACCCAGACGAGAAGTGGAACAGCCCCGGGAGCGAAATAAGGTTACTGTGGTGCAGACATTGCAACAGACAGTACAGCAGACAGGGAATAAAAAAGCCTCTTTGTTAAAAAAACTGAAAGCAAATAAGGAAACCATCCAAAAAGAGAAAGAGAAATCACAAACAGAAGTTATCAACAAGGAGAAATGCCTGGCGCAGAGAGGGCGTAAAGAAAAATAAAAGCAAAGGAGACTAGAAAATGACAGGAATTTACCCATGGACAGCAGAAGAAAACGGCCTGATCGGCTGCTATTGGAAAAAAGGAAAAAGGAAGGAGGTGGTCATGCAGGAGATGAAGGAGGCACTGCCACAAATGGAGGCTGAGATGCAGATTCTTACAAGAGGAGTGTTGGAAAAGCTAGAGTTGCTTCCGGAGGAAGAGTATGCTGGAATGAGTTTCTGGGAAGCCTGAGAGGATTCCGAAGGCTCTGGCAAAATATGCGATATCGCATATTTTGAAACCGTAACCATACATACATACCATGCATCTTTAGAAAGGAGGTGAAATCCTAAATGTCAGGTATAACAGATGAGATGAGTCGGGAGGTGATTTCTAAAATCACCGCTGCCTCCCCAAAGGCGGTTAAGAAAACTGCAGAAGGAGTAAAGAAAACGGCAAATACAGCAGTAAAAGGTGTCTGCCTGGTTATCAAGGGCGGAAAGTTTACCACAGAATCGGTGATGAAAGCCATTACCGGGGACATAAAATACTCCCACCGGAATATGAAAATTTCCAGGCTGATGCAATCAGATACTGTAAAAAAGATTGATGATGCCCTAACTGCGGAGGTGATGAGATACTTTGACCGACATTGTAAAAAATACGGCGTGAAATATTCTGCCATGAAGGACAGTAAGGATCCTGAAAACCCGGTCTATATGGTCTTTTATGAAGGGAAGCGTACTGCAGTGGTGGAGGAAGTATTCCGTAAGGCTTCTGCAGAATACCTAAAGGATCAGAAAAAGAAGAAGAAAAAGCAGGCCGAGAAAAAGCCGGAGCGGGAGAGTGTCAGGGCGAAACTGGCCTTTTTTCGGTATAGGGCTGGAACTGATGGACAGGATGTAAAGAACCATTCCCGGGAACATCAAAAGGAGCGGGCAGACAGACAGGCCAGATGACAGGCTCCAAAAACAAAAAAGAGGAGAAAAAAATGAAGAGGATAAAAGAAAAATGGCAGGAAAGCATGGCAGCCTTCCTGGAGCTTCCGCCTGCCGGGAAACTGGCAGCGGTGGTGCCTTATCTGGCCGTAATGCTGGTCTTTGCCAGGTTGGCAGAGCTTTTCCGGCTGTGTGAGGGCAGCATGGCAAGGGCAATGCGGAACCTGGAGTATCTTTATTGTACTTTGCCCAGGTTTACTATAAGTGATCTGGCCTTTGGCATAGTGGCAGGCTGGCTGACCATCCGCTATATCAAGTGGGATCAGAGGATGCACCGCAAGAACACAAAAAAAGGAGAGGAATATGGATCCAGCCGGTGGGGCACCGGTGAGGACATCCGGCCTTTTATTGACCCGGATCCTTTTTATAACCTGATTCTTTCAAAGACAGAGTTTTTGTCTATGAAGTTCCGGATGCCCAAATTCAAATTAAACAGGAACAAGCATGTAGTAGTGTATGGGGGATCTGGTGCCGGAAAAACCTACGGCATCGTAAAGCCCAACATGATGCAGCTCCATTCCTCCTACGTGGTCACAGACCCCAAGGGAACGCTCCTGCCGGAGACAGGGAATCTGTTTGCCCAAAAAGGCTACCGGATCAAGGTGCTGGATACCATAGACTTTGAAAATTCCATGCATTATAATCCCTTTCACTATATCAAAAAACCCAAGGACATCCTGACCTTTGCAACTGCCCTGCAGAAAAACCTGAAGCCGGAGGATGCGGGTACACCGCCAGATCCTTTTTTTGACCAGGCAGCCCTCCTGTGGCTGCAGTCAGTGATCGGCCTGCTGTGGTATGAGGCACCGCCGGAGGAGCAGAATATGGATACCCTGCTGGAAATCCTGGAAGAAGACAAGGTCAGTGAAGAGGATGAGGATTTTCAAAACGTGGTGGACATGGTCTTTGAGGAATTAGAAAAAAAAGACCGCAGACACTTTGCGGTGAAGCAGAGAAAAAAATACAAGATGGCTGCCGCGAAGACAGCAAAATCAGTGCTGATCACCCTTGGCGCCAGCCTCGCTCCATTTGATATTCCGGAGGTAAGGGAAATGTTCCGGTATGATGAACTGGAGTTTGACACCTATGGGGATCCGGGACAAAAGTCCATCCTTTACGTTATCATCCCAGATACGGACGCTTCCTTTAACTTCATTCCGGCGCTCCTATTCACCCAGATGTTCCAAGTGCTCTGCTATAAAGCAGATAAAGTATACGGTGGGAAGCTAAGGACACCGGTACAGTTTATTCTGGATGAATTTCCCAACCTGGGCAAGATCCCAAACTTCAAGATCCTCATCGCTACCGTCAGGAGCAGGCTTATTTCCTGCATCCTGATGCTGCAGACCCAGAGCCAGCTGAAGGATAACTATAAGGATGCAGCCGAAACCATCACAGGAAATTGTGATTCCGCCATCTTCCTGGGTGGATCAGAGAAATCCACCCTCAAGGAACTGGAGGAGGTACTGGGAGAGGAAACCATTGACCTCTACAATGAGTCCAGGACCTATGGGACCTCGGACAGTTCCGGGATCAATTACAATAAGACTGGGAGGAAGCTGAAAAACATGTTTGAACTGGCCACTATGGACAGGGACAAATGCATTGTCCGGATTTCCGGGCTGCCGCCCTTTTTCAGTGACAAATATGATACCACGAAACATCCAAATTATAAGTATCTGGCGGATTACGATGAGAAGAATATCTTTGATTTCCAAAAGTACAGGAAGAAACAAAAGGAGGCAGAAAATGTAGGGAGAATCCGCTTCCATAAGGAGGACAGCTATGCCGTCTATATAGGCGGGAATTGAAGAAAACTGAATAAGGAACCATAAACCAGACCTTCCAGCTATAGGTGCCGGAAGGTTTTTTACATGAAAAATTTCTTACGGAGGACAAGGACATGGAATTTTTTAACGTTGTACTGCAGTACGCAAGCATGGGAGTAACCGCTTTTGGAGGAGGCATTGCCATCTCCGGCATTATTAACTACGGAGAAGGAAAAAGCCAGAACAATGCAGGAAAGCAGGATGAAGGCATGAGCAAAATCGTAGGCGGAGGGGTGATCATCGTGGTGGGGCTGCTGTTGGTGCCCCAGCTCTCCACCCTGATCAGTATTTAAAGGAAGGTGGAGCTATGGGTTTGATAGATACTGCCGCAGCACTGGCAGGGCAAGCGGCAGAGGGCATCCCCCCACTGAGGTCAGAGCTTCCAGAATGGGTGGATCCCCCTGCCGGAGTTGCGGAGTTTGGAGAAAATTTAATGCAGGTTTTCCTCCAGAAACTGTATGACGGCCTTTATGCATCCTGTGAAAAGGGCTTCAACGGGATGTTCCATGCTCTGAACAGTCAGGTCGCGGCGGCTTCCGCAGATCTTACCACTGCTCCGGCAGAGTGGAGCAGTACCGGCTTTGCGCTGGTAAAGAATACGGCAGAAACTATTTTCCTCCCCATCGGGTGCTGCATCCTGGTTTTTGTATTTTGCTGGGATCTGGTACAGATGATGCAGGACAGCAACCGGATGCACAGTATCCGGCCGGAAGCCATCCTGATGAAGCTGCTCAAGCTGGCGCTCTGCCTCCTGGCCTGCAGCAAATCCTTTGATATTATCATGGGATTTTTTGAGGTGGGCCGCTGGGCAACGGGAAAACTGAATGCAGGGGTTGCGGGCACCTTCGGAGAGGGGCTGAGCCTGGCGGACGTGCTGCCGGCAGCCCAGCAGCCGCTGGATTTTTTCATCATCCTGCAGCTATGCGGATATATCCTCTTGATTTATATGGGGTGGCTTGCAGTGTTGGTCTGCTATGGCGCCATTTATGTGAGGGTTTCTTTGTGGTTTCTGGAGCTGTACATGTATTCCACGGCAGCTCCTGTGCCCTTCGGCACCTTCTGCAGCCGGGAATGGGGGCAGATGGGGATGAATTACACCAGGAAGATGCTGGCCGTCTGCTTTGAGGGCTTTTTCATGCTCTTGGCCTTTGCTCTGTATGGGGCATTGCTGAATGGGCTCGGAGGAACAGGCTTTACAGAGACCATGGTGTTGGTCATTTGCTGTGGATTTGGTATGGTGATGCTAATCTGCCGGGCTGGAAGCATCTCAGCCAGCATTTTTAACGCCCATTAGTTTTGGAAAGGAGTACAGCAATGGCATATGTAAACATGACAAAGGATTTCAGCCGGGTAAAAAAACCCATCTCCGGGCTTGGACTGACAAAGCGGCAGCTGGCCGCCTTTCTGGCAGCTGCCGCTGTAGGGATTCCCCTGTTTTTCCTGTGCAGGACTCTGGGGGCAGACGCCAGTGTGTCCGCCTTCGGCCTGGCCCTGGGAGCCCTTCCTATAGGCTATGCCGTTCTTTATGAAAAGGATGGGAAGTATTTGGAGACCTGGCTGAAATATGCTTATGAGACTCATTTTGTCAGGAATACGGACAGGCCCTACGTCATCGATAACCTGTATGACCTGATGGAACGGGAAAAAAGGTTGAAAGAGGAGGTGGAAAAAATCGTGTTTCAGGGGAAGACAGAAGCACAGATCCGTAAGATCAGAGCCCTGGGGGAAACCAGGGAAATAAAGATCGGAAAGGATAAGATCCGGATCCCAGCCGTGGGACCGGTGGACAAAGCGACAAAAAAGGAGCTGGAAAAGGCAGTAAAAAAAGCAAAACTAAAAGGGCAGATCCCGGAATCTGCCCAGGACACCATCCCCTATGAGATCCCTTATGAGGATGGTATCTTTCAATCTGCTCCGGGCTATTTTACCCGGACGGTAGCCTTTGAGGACATCACTTACCAGCTTTTGGATAACGAACCAAAGAACGGCCTGTTTGAACGCTGGTGCAGGGTGATCAATTATTTTGAGCCGGAGATCCACTTTCAGTTCAACTATGGAAAAATGGAAATGGATAAGGAGGAGTATGCAAAGGACTTTGTGATCCCCCGGGGGGAGGAGGATTTTAAACGGATCCGGACGGAATACTCAGATGTGCAGACAAAGCAGTTTGCCAAAGGCACCAACAGCCTGCGTAAGGAGAGGTACCTGACCTACGGCATCCATGCCAGCGATATCCGTACAGCACGGCTGAAGCTGGATAAGATCAGCCGGCAGGTGGAGAAAAATTTAAAAAAGCTGGGGAGCAGATCCCGGGAGCTTTCCGGCTATGAGAGGCTATTTTTGCTTTACCGCATCTTCCATCCGGGGAGTGGGGAAAAATTCATGTGGAACTTTGACCTGCCGGTGAAGACCGGCCTGTCCAGCAAGGATTTCGTAGCCCCCTCCAGCTTCAGTTTTAAAAGCGGCCCGGATCTGAATGCTGCAAGGTATTTCCGCTGCGGGGACCGGATCGGGGCAGTGAGCTACATCCGGGTCCTGGCTTCGGATATGGAGGATCGGATCATTGCAGATATCTTAAACCTGGACAGCAACGTGTGGATCTCCATCCATGGAGACACCATGGCCAGGGACAAAGCCCTGGATCTGGCTAAGGATAACGTCAGCGGCATCCAGCGGCTGATCATTACAGAACAGAAAAATGCGGTGCAGAGCGGCTATGACATGTACATGCTTCCGCCAGAGCTGGAGACCTACCGGGAAGCCGGGGAAAAGCTTTACCGGGATATCCAGCGCAAGGATGAGCGTGTCTTCCATGTTGTGATCACCGTGGTGCAGACAGCCAATACCAGGAAGGAGCTGGAAAACAATATCTTTGAACTGAACGGCATCCTGTCCCCCTATCAGTGTCAGCTGGTACGCCTAGACAACAGGCAGGAACAGGGCTATATGTCCTCCCTGCCATTGGGCAATAACTCCATCGAAATAAAGAGAACCTTTACCACCACGGACATGGCAGTCTTTATTCCCTTCACGACGAAGGAGCTATATAGCAATGGAGGCCAGTACTATGGTGTTAACAGTCTGAGCAACAACGTGATCCTGGTAAACCGCAAGCATCTGGTAAACCCCAATGGCTTGGTCTTTGGCATGCCTGGCTTTGGAAAAAGTTTTTTTGTCAAAAGGGAGATCCTGGACGTGTTCTTAAAAACCTCGGATGATAGGCTCATTATTGATCCGGAGGGAGAGTACGGCTGGCTGGTGAAGCTCTTAAAGGGACAGGTCATCCCTATTGCTTTGAATTCCCCGGCACACATTAACCCCATGGAGATCGACCTGACTCTTCGTAATGAAGAGGATAAAGATTATGATCCTATCAGTAGCAAGTGCAGCTTCCTGGTTTCCATGTGTGAGCTGATCCTGGGCAGCAATGCCCAGCTGGGAAAAAAGGAAACGGCAGTGATCGACTTGGCCTGCAAGAACATTTACCATCGGTTTGCACAAAACCCAGTACCGGAGAATATGCCCATCCTGGAGGATTTGTACCAGGAGCTGCAGCAGCTGCCCGGGGCCATGGGCTCCATCGGCAGGGATCTGGCCATTGCCCTGACCCGTTATACGGAGGGCTCCCTGTCCTATTTTAACCACCACTCCAACGTGGACATCCATGCCAGGCTGGTATGCTTTGATTTAAAGGAGATGGATGCCAACCAGAGGGATCTGGCCATGCTTATTATCCAGGAAACCATCTGGTCCCGGGTGGCAAGGAACAGGGAAATGGGGAATTGGACATGGGTGGACATTGACGAATTCCATCTGCTCTTAAAAAATCCCAGGACTGCCAGCTACTGTGTGGAGATCTGGAAGCGGTTCCGGAAGTGGCAGGGCATCCCTACCGGGATCACCCAGAACATTAAGGACTTGTTCCGTTCCCCGGAGATCCAGAACATTCTGGACACCACCAACTTTATCGCTATGTTAAACCAGGCCGGCGATGATGCCAAGCTGCTGGCAGAGCACCTGGAGCTTTCCCTGGAAGAGGAGGAATACATTAAGTCCGGGGAGCCGGGCAAGGGCCTGCTCTGGGTGGAGAAATCCAAGGTGCCTTTTGAGGATGATTTCCCCAAAAACACCCTTTGCTATAAGGTGATGACCACCCGCCCGGGAGAATCCTTGAATAAAAACAGCCTGAACAGGAAGAGAAAAAAGACGGAGGCGGAGAGATAGGTTGAGAGAAATAGAAAAGGAAAGGGCACAGGCCCGGGGCAGCCGTTACCACCAGCAGTTTCGTCAGTCGGAGGGGGTGGAAAATGCCTATGACAGCGCAGCCCAGCGGCGGGTGGCGGCTCGGCAGGAGGAAAATGCCTTCCAGACTGGGAATACTGCCTATCATGCGGATCCTGTCCCCTCTGCCTCTGGGGCACAGAGGAGACAGGGCAGGCAAAACAGAACCGGATGCCCAGGCCCTGCCCATCAGGAACAAACGGAGATTTCCCAGCCACCGCTCCACCAGCCACCGCTTCAAAGCCCTGGCGGAAAGAAGGAGCAGGAGGCAACGAATTTCCCGGATCAACCCCTGCCGGAGGAATCACAGGGGAGGGCGGAAACGGCTGCCCCTGCCGGGGGTGCTGCCGCCAGGGCCTATGGTCTTGCTGCCATGCAGTCCCACCGGAATAAAAAAAAGAAGGATGCCGGGAAACCAAAAGGGAACCCTTCGGGAAGAATCCGGGAAACAGCAGTTGCCAGGATTGCATCATCCGCCCTTCCGGCAGAAACCCTCCCGGCAGAAAAGGAGCCAGAGGAAAGGGAGAAATTCCTCTTGGAAAAAAGTCTCCTTGATCCTGCAGACCCATCAGTTTCCCATCGACTTAACTCCCTTAAGCATAAGCACCTTAAGCACTCCCCACAGCAGAGGGGAGGAAAACTGCAGGCTGTCTCAGAAAAGAAAAAAAGACTGGAGCAGGTGGAGGAGGGGGAATCAGAGAAAGAAACTGATCTTGATCTGCTAAAGACAGCGCCTGATGTCAGAAACTCCACACCTTCCGGGAAGAAGAGGGAAAAAGATAGAAAAGAAACCAGAGCCTCCCCAAAGGACAACCGGCTGCAGGAGCAGGAGGGGACGGCCCTGACAAAGCATAACCCTGCCCCGCGCCTGCAGGACATCCCGGAGAAAAAGACCGGCAGGCTCTCTTTTGGGGAAGAATCCCAGCCGGAAAAATACCATATCAAAAAAAGGCAGATGAAGAGAAACCCTGGTTTTACAAAAAGAAGACTTAAGGAGGCTGCCTGTGACAGGATTCTGGAGGAGGTATACCAGGAGGGCAGAGATGTGGATGAGGATATTTCCTGTCTGGCCGGGACCATAAGGGTCGGAGGCTGTCTGGCCAGGGGACGGCTTCGGCCGCGCCGCAGCCCCAGGAGTCCCTCAACCCGGCTTCGGTTTGCTGAAAAAAAAGAAAATGGTCTGTCAGGGCAGCGGAAAAGGCAGGAAAAAAAAAGGGACAGCCGTCCGGCACAGAAATGGAAAGCAGACAGCCGGGATGCCCGGGCGCCTATAAAATCAGTTCCGGACAGGAGCGCTTTCTTTGGCTCCTTTGGGGAAACCCTCCGGGGTGAGAAAATTCGGAAACGGCTGCTGCAAGGAACGGGTAGTCTTGAATTTGAAAAAACCTCCCGGTTTGGCCGGGACTGGCGCAGGCCGGAGCCGGCAGAAAGAAAGGTTGATCGGATCCGGGCAGGGCAGGCAAGACAGAAAAAGGAGACTGCCCGCAGGCAGGCCATGCAGGCAAAGAACCGGGAGGGGGGATTATTCCGCCGCGCCCAGCAGCAGCTGAAAACCAGAAAAAAGGCAGCCGCCGGGAAGGCCAGAGCATCCAAAAGAACCCTCTCCCTGCTCTTTTCAGCAGGTGGCCTGCTCCTGCTTTTCCTGCTCCTTCTTTCCGGCGGCATGTTGTTTGTGCTGGCGGCACTGGATGGAGGGGGAAGAGTCTATGAAGCCACCGTGATACAGAGTGACTACGGCACCCTTAGCGATATAACCGGTTATTTCCAAAAGCTGGAGACAGACCTAAAGGAACAGGTAGATGGGGAAAGGATCAAGGCAGATTATCCTGACTGCTACGAATATATCTTCCAGGTGGATGGCATAGGCCATGATCCCCTGGCACTGGCCGCCTACCTGGGTGCCGTTTTTGGCGGCTTCTCCAGTCTGGAACAGGTAAAGGCAGAGTTGGATGCCCTGTTTGCCCAGATGTACCAGCTTTCCATCCAAGTAAGGGAGGAACCCAGGGAAATTCCCCTGCTGGATGAAAACGGCAGCCCGGTGCTGGATGGGGAGGGACGTCCGGTGACAGTGGTGGAGATAAAAAAAATCTGCTATGTGACCCTGTCTGCCAGATCCTTGCAGGAGGTGGCAGAGGAGCGGATGGATGAGGCACAGAGAGCGGCCTATGAGAGCTACCGCCTCTCCTCAGGAGGCCAGCAGGTATACGGGCCGGTCATGAGGGAAAACTGGACAGGCCTGGTAAGCAGCCGCTTCGGAGAACGGATCCATCCTATTACCGGGGAGAGAACCTTCCACAACGGGGTGGATGTGGCCGTACCCACCGGCACCCTTCTGTATGCTCCAGTCACCGGCACTGTGATACAGGCCCAATATTCGGATACGGCAGGCTGGTTCGTCCGGGTACAGAATGAAACCGGATGGACCGTCACCTTCATGCACATGGATAGTCTGGCAGTATCCCCGGGGCAGGAGGTGGCCAGAGGGGATTTTGTTGGGTACAGCGGCAATACCGGGCGTTCCACCGGCCCTCATCTCCACCTGGAGATCCGGGATCCTGATGGCAGGCCGGTCAATCCCCTGTTCCTCATCCCTTCTGCCAGTACCGTTTATGGGGAAAACACTTAGGAATTCGCAAAGGAGCAAAAATGAAAACATTGGAACAGCTGGAAAAGAAGTATAAAAAAGAACTGGAGCTGGCCCGCCTGCATGAGAAGAACGCCCAGGATCTGAAGGAGCAGATTGAGCTGATGAGAGGAAATGTGCTGCAGAGAAACTGCAGCCGGCTGCGGCTCAGCGCCGATGAATTTACCCGGCTGCTTTCCCTTATGGAAAGCAAAGATTCCTTGATGGAGGCTGCCGGGGTAATCCTGGCCCAGCGGCAGGGAACAGAGAAAGAAAAAGCAAGGCTGCCGGAGTATGAGCCGGCACCGGAAACTAAGACAGAGGAAGGAGAGGAGATACGTGGAGAGGGAGCATAACAAAAGGAAGATCCCCGCCTGGCTGGCCTGCCTTGGGGCTGCAGTTCTGGCAGCCTGCCTGTGGGCGGCCGTCAAGCTGGGGGGAAAGACAGAGACAGCAGGGGGAGAAAAAGCGGCCCCGGAGGAGAGTCTGGCCACAGCGGAGGCAGCGGCAGAGGAGGAAGCTTTTTTATTGGAATTTCTTGCCGCTGGCAGGTCACCGGAGGAGGAGCCTGCTGCTGGGGAGCCGGCAGAGGCAGCCCCTGCCCTGGAGGAGGGGACAGAGGAGGAAACCGTGGAGGAGGGGGAAAACAGCGGGCAGCAAGCCCCTGCAGGAGAAGCTTCCCTGGACAGCCCTGAGGGCCGCCAGCAGCCGGTACCCCTTCGGGATATCTACAGTGAGGAAAAGGGGGAGGCTCTGTTTCGGTGTTATGAGCCGGATGCAGATTCTTATGCCTGGGAGGTCTATGATCTTACAGAAAAACAGTGGAAAGAGGCAGAGGCAGCCAGCATCGGTACCCTGACAGATGAACTGGGCCGGAAGGTTTCCACCTTGCGGCTGACGGCAGGAAAGGCTCAGGATGGAACAATGATCCGGTGTACCCCTGCCAGCTCGGAGGGAGGGGACAGCAAAAGCCAGGAGGCCTCCCTGTTTCTCCTGCCCAAGGCCGTGATCGGCCTGTCTTTGGAGGAACCTTATAAGACCGCCGGCCCTGCCTTTGTGGATGTCCGGGAGATTCCAGTGGAAGTAACCTATGCAGACGGCAGCAAGGAAAGGATCCTGGGGCTAAACCACCTGCGGTTCATGGAAAAGGAGGAAAGCATCCAGGCTTCCCCGGATGGTGCCGGCAATCAGACCCACACCATGACCACTGTGGTAAAAGAACAGACATACAGTCATGTAGGCATTGAAGAAAAGGAGGTGATGCTGCGCTACGAAGGCAGCGGGGGGACGGTGGAAACAGCCTGCCTGCTGGTGGGGACAGACCAGACACCGCCGGAGATCACGGAGGTGGAGGTCAGCCCCTTTTCCATCAGCCGGGAGGACAAGCCTGTTCCGGTGACTGTCACCATACGGGCAGAGGATGCCCAGACGCCATACCCTGCCCTGCGCTATGCCTTCCTGCCGGAAGGACAGGAGCCACAGGAGGAGGATTGGAGAAAAAAGGGCGTCCTGGAGGTTGAGATTACTCAAAATGGCCAGTGGACAGCCTATTGCAGGGATGAGGCAGGAAATATTGCCTCTGCCAGCCAGATGATCCTGGCCGTGGATCAGAAAGCCCCGGTGCTGGATCTTTCGCTGGAAGAAGAGGGATTTTGCGAGAGTACCCGTATTCTGGCCAGTGCAGAAGACAGCGGCCCCGTCCGTTACCGTTTCACCTGTGTGGAAACAGGGGAGGACAGCGGCTGGACACAAGAGGCAGCCTGGCCGGTAAAAGAAAACGGCACCTGGAAGGTGGAAGCAAGGGATGAAGCCGGAAATGTTTCCGGGAAAGAGATCCCCGTTACCAACATTGACCGTACCCCGCCGGTCATTCACAGCATAAAGACAAAGGAGAGAGAATAACCAATGGAAAAAAGATGGATCAAAAGAACCTGCAGTGCCGTCTGCGCCCTGCTTGCCCTGGCTATTGCAGGCCTGCCGACAAAGGCAGAAGCACAGGAGGAGTATATCACCATAGCAGTAGAGGCGGCAGACGAAAACGGTCCCGTGACCTATGCCCTGGATACGGATGATCCGGCAGCCTTTGACAGTGTCAATGAGTTCACCGTGCCGGCAGGCACCAAACATACCATTTATGTCAGGGACGGAGCAGGCAACATCACCAGCCAGGTGTTTGAAGCGGAAGCAGAACCTGCAGAAGCCACAGTACAGGCCCCGACAGACCTGAGGGCAGGAGAGACTGCCGAAACAGACATCCCCATCAAGACAGAAGAGATCCTCCTGTCAGAAGGGGACGGAGAAGTATATATTGATCTGGAGCTTGATACCGGGGAAGTGACAACTTCCTCCCCTGGAACCGCCTCCTATGAGTATCTGACAGATACTCCGGCCGAGGCCGGGGAAGGCACCGTGTATAGCCGGGTAGATACTGTACCGGGAAACGATGCCTCCCGCATCTTTTACACCATCACTACCAAAGAGGGGGAAGTTTTCTATATGGTGGTGGACAGCACCCAGTCCGCTGATAACGTCTATCTGCTGGATCAGGTGAAACTGTCCGACCTGGAAGCCTTGGCAGAGGATGGGGGAGAGAAAAAGGAGGAGGAGAAGCCCCTTGTGGCATCCCTGCAGGAAGAAAATACCCAGGAAGAAGCTGTGCCTCCCAAAAAGGGCGGCATCCCTGCAGGCAACCTGCTCCTGCTGCTGGCCTTTGCCGCTGCCGGAGGTTTCTTTTATTACAAGAAGGTTTACCAGAACAAAAAGGAAGAAGTCATGGATCTGATGGATGCCAGGGATCTGGAGGATTTTGCCCCGGAGGAAGAAGAGGAGGAAGAAGCCTACTTTGATACCGAGGAGGAGGAGCAGGAGCAGATTCTCCGGGAACTGATGGGGGAGGGAATGGAGGATCCCCTGCTGAATGCGGATCCGGAGGAGTATGCGGACGGCCTGATGGACGAGCAGGAAGAAACAGACCAACTGGAATTAGATGATGAAGAAGAAGGAGAAGAATACTGATGGAGAATTGGAAGGATAGACTGGGGCAGCTTCGCCTGTCCAAAAAAACGGTGATTATCATGGGGCTGACCCTTGCTGCCCTGCTGGCATTCCTGCTGGCATCTGCCTACCTGAAGGGGAATGCAGGAGAAAAAAGGAAAGAGGCAGCTATCGCCTACGACTATACTGCGGAAGAACTGGCCCTGGCCAGGCAGGTCAGGGAATATCTGGCAGAGCACGTGGAGCTGAACGAGGCGGAAAGCGGCAGGATCGGGGATGCAGCTGTAAAAAGCTTCCGCACCATCCTGGCCTCCGGGGTGGAGAGCGTGACGGAGGGGCATACCCAGGCCTTGGCCCAGCGGATGCGCCATGCCCTGGAGGCAGAGATTGCCCCGGAGACCGCCACAGAGGAGGATCTGGAGGCACTCTCCCATGGCATCTGCACCCTGATCTGGGAGGCAGTCCTGGGGGCTTTGGAGGTGGAAGGAGCCGGGGAAAGCAGCCGGGCACAGCTGACAGAGGCTTCCATGGACGCCTCCATCCGTCAACAGCTGGAATGGCTGGAAGATAAAAAGATCACCTTACGGATTTCCTCCGGCAGCCTGAAAGGCAATGCTGTTACGAAAGAGGAACTGGAAAACAGCCAGAAAGGGCTGCTGCTCACCTTGGGAGAAAACATTACAGAAGGGATCAGCGGCCTTCGCAGCGAGTTATTAAAAGAGATAGAAACACGTATCGGAGGTATCCAGGCCGGCAAAGACGGAAAGGATGGACGAGACGGAGCCACAGGAGCCCAGGGTCCCAGGGGTGAGAAGGGCGATACCGGAGCCACAGGAGCAGCCGGGGCCACAGGAGCCCAAGGGCCCAAAGGTGAGAAAGGCGATACCGGAGCCACAGGAGCTCAGGGTGAGAAAGGCGATACCGGAGCAGCCGGAGCCCAGGGCGAGAAAGGAGAAAAAGGTGACACCGGAGCAGCCGGAGCTCAGGGTGAGAAAGGCGAGAAGGGTGACACCGGAGCCACAGGAGCTCAGGGTGAGAACGGCGAAAAGGGCGATACCGGAGCCACAGGAGCTCAGGGTGAGAAAGGCGATACCGGAGCTGCCGGAGCCCAGGGCGAAAAAGGCGAGAAGGGTGATACCGGAGCCACAGGAGCCCAGGGTGAGAAAGGCGAGAAGGGTGACACCGGAGCCACAGGAGCTCAGGGTGAGAAAGGCGAGAAGGGTGACACCGGAGCCGACGGCCTGGGTACCTACTATAGATACTCTGCCTATGCCAACGGCAAGGTGGGAGGAACAGCGGCTGGCGCAGTATCTATGTCAGCAGCCCCCTCCAACCTGACCAAATACATTGGTGTTGCCCATTCAGCGGAGGGAACTGCGCCTGCCTCCCCGGATGCCTATGTCTGGTCGGAATATAAGGACTATATCCTTTATTCCGAGGAAGACAGTACAGGAACCCCTACCCTTTATATCCGTTAGAGGGCGCAAAACCGGAAAGGAGCAGATAGAATGAAAAAGAAACGGGCAGTAACTGCCCTGCTTCTAACGGCTCTTGTCCTTGGCTTCCCTGGGGCGGCATCCGCCGCAGGGAGGACCGCGGAGGGCCTTAAAAGCAGGGGAAATTTTTACTTTGACAATAAAACACCGGATACCGCAGATGATATCTGTTTTTATGCGGATGACCTGGTGCATCTGGCAGGCCGCATTGATGTGCTGACAGAGGTGTGCAGGTAACAGAGAAACAGCTGGTTCAAAATATGCGATATCGCATATTTTGGACTGGCATAGAAAGGATCAGGAGGAAATCGAATGAAGAAAAGAATATTTGAGAAACTGCAGGGAAAGCAGATGGGGAAAAGAGCCGCAGGGGCCGCTGCGTTGGCAGTGGGGATTTTGCTGGCTGGGGCAGTTTCCCTGGAAAGCAGGGCAACGGATCCCATCAAAAGCCAGGGGAACATCCATTTTGACAACAGTACCCCCAATGATACATCTGATGATGTCTACATCCACAGTGGTGACCTGACTTACTTAAACGACAAAGTGGAGGAGCAGATTACTCTTGTGACAAATGGAAAGAATCAGCTGGCTCAGACAGCCGCTGGGAAGGGTTCGCCGGTAACAGCTGCCGGATCCGTCCCCACCTTCCAGGAGCTCAGGGATGCTGTTGCAGATATCGGCACCAGGGGAACTGCAGGGGCCGCAGATGTGCTCCGGGGAAAAACCATTTATAATGGGACAGGGTATACCACAGGCGGTATGGATAATTATGCTGGGAAGCCGGTTCCCGTAGAGAATATCGTCATTGATGGAGACCAGGGAAAGATAAAAATACCTGATCCGGGTTATTATGACGGCGATACAGAGATTGTATTTGATATTGATGTGATCCGGAATGATCCGGATTTCTTAACCGGAAATGCAGAAACCAATCAGGTGCTTGCCGGAAGGACATTTTATAAAAATGATGCCAAGAACAAGCTTACCGGAACCATGGCGGATCATAGCGGCAACACCCAGACGGCCGCCATGGCAGCCAGCGGAACGACAGGGACAGTCTCCATTCCGGCAGAGGGTTATTACAATACCTCCTCCAGGCTCACAGTCGATCTCAGCAGCTTTTCTCAGCAGGTTGAAATGACAACCAGGCAAAATACTTTTAAACGGATTGCGAATGTTAATTTTACCATGGCAGATTCCACTGCTGTAAAGACGATAGACTGTACCTCAATCAATGGGTGGGAGAACCTGACCAGGGAGAATTTCTTCCTGGTGCCCACTAATGCCAGAGTGGAGTTTTACAACCCTTCCGGCCAGCAGTACGATTTTTCATCCAATCTGGGAGACCTAAATGCCCCGGAGAAAAATAAGTATTCTTATGATCCCCAGACAGGCATCCTGACGGTGGTGGGGAACGGAACCTTTGGACATATCACAAATTCACAGGATGTGATACAGGTTTGGTACGACCGGGTCGCTGTCTATCTCTGGAGAAAATAAACGAACGGAATAGGGAAAGAAATGGCTGTTGGACTGAAATGCCGGCAGCCATTTCTATTTAAAAATCAGTATTTATTTTGCTTATTTATGTTGTAAACATGCTTTGACTGTGATATAATATAATCAGTAGATAAGAGAAAGAGGTTACAGCATGAATCATTTAGATGATAATAAACATTCCGTTTTTCTTTTAAAGTATCGGCTTATCCTGACAACCATGCAGCGCAGGGCTGTCATAGATGGGGAAATCAGCCGCCGCCTGAAGGAGTTTTTTATAACAAATGCAGATTCCTACAATGTTTCCCTAGAAGAGTGGGATGCCCATGAGGATCACATCTATATCCGATTCAGAGCCCACCCCAACAGTGAGCTGAAGAAGTTTTTGAATGCCTACAAGTCGGCCAGCAGCAGGCTGATCAAGAAAGAGCATCCTGAAATCGTAGAGCAGCTATGGGAAGGGATGTTCTGGAGCAAGTCTTTTTATATGGTGACAGAAGGGCAGTCAATGGCTGGGGATGAAGCGGCTTATCTGGAAAAACAGAAGGAACGGGTAATCAGGAAGCGTAACCGCAGGGGCAGGAGACAGGAGGTATCATGATGAAGTATGGGAAGATAAGGGCAAGGTTTATACTGGCATTGACTGTTTGTGGATTATCAGGGATTGGCAGCACCAGTGTGAAAGCCTCTGAGCCGTTGGATGGTGCTGTAGAGGAATTGTCCATTGAGGAGGGCATGGGGACTACAGGGGATGGCCAGGATGCTTCCCCCATTTCTGAGGATGTACCTTTTTTCACGGATTATTCCTTGCTGTTGGAGTATGTGAGGGAACAGATGGTGAATCGGTCTGCTGAATTTAGATTTTCGGTGCCTTATTCCATGACAACGGTTGATGGCTGGATAGTACATAACAAAGTGGTAGCAGACTGCATGAATCAAATATACTCTATATCAAACAAGGATGGAGATTACCTGAGATCTAATTATGTAAAAACCAAGTGGACAGGCGCACGGGAAAGCGATGTAGAAAACGATATAGACACTTTTGTTATCAGGAACATCTATACGTCCACTGCAGAGGAGGAGGCTCAGGTGGATGCCATGCTTCCGGAGGTACTTTCTTCTCTGGGGCTGGAGGGGAAAAGTGATTATGAGAAAATAAAGATCATCCATGACTGGATCGTGAAGCATGTCACCTATACCCAGACAGGTGAGTATGGATGCCATAGTACCTATGCCGCCCTGGTCAAAGGGGAAGCGGTATGCCAAGGATATGCCTCCCTGTTTTACCGGATGTGCAGGGAGGTGGGCATCAATGCCCGTTACATTCCCGGCTATTCTTTCGTCATCTCCAGAACGCCCCATGCCTGGAACCTGGTGGAGCTGGAAGGGAAGTGGTATGAGGTGGACTGCACTGCTGATGACCACGATGATGACGTGGACTACTATAGCTCGTTCTTAAAATCCCAGGAGGATTTCCTTTTCTGCGAACGGAATTCCCAATATAATACCCCGGAGTTCCACGAGGCCCACCCCATGGCGGAAATTTCCTATGAGGCGGTAACTGTGAAAGAAACTGACAGTGCAAACCCCTCCTTCACCCTGACCGCTGCCGATGGCTCTCGGATTTCCACTACAGCAGAGGGACAGCCCAAGGTGCTTTTCCTCATGGATCCTGACAACGGCAGATCTACCAGTCTGTTAAAGGACATGATGGCCAGTGAGTGGATGGCTGCAGGGGGATTTGATTTCCATGCAGTGGATGGGACTGCAGCAGATGCTGCTTCGGCCGTGGAGGAATACTGCAGGGTGGCCGGACTGGAAATTACGGATTTTTTCCCTTATGTTGTGATCATAGATCAGGAAAATAAAGTAAGGCAGGTGTCCTCCGGCTTTTATAAGGCAGAGGAGCTGGGAAAGGCCATGGAGAAGTACCGCCATACCAGCCCCCAGCAGCCTGCTGATCCAGTCCCCGATCCATCTCCGGATCCCGAGCCAACCCCGGCCCCTGGGACGGAGCCCACAGATGGAGATACCGGGAACCGTATGCCCCAGCAGCCTGCTGGGAAATGGCCCTTCACTGATGTTGCACAATTCAAAGGCTTCTGGAAATACGATGCCATTTCCGTAGTGTATGAAAAGGGACTGATGAACGGCCTTTCCGGATCCAGTCTGTTTGATCCGGACGGGAATCTGACCAGGGCCATGTTTGCCACCATCCTGTACCGCATGGCCGGACAGCCGGAAGTAATCTACAGCAGCCGGTTTTCTGATGTGCTATCCGGGAAATGGTACAGCGATGCCATCCTATGGGCCAGTGCAGAGGGAATCGTAGAGGGCTACAGTGACGGCAGTTACGGGATCCATGATGATATTACCCGGGAGCAGATTGCCAAGATGCTATATCTCTATGGCAGCCGACAGGGGTATGATGTCAGCAGGACGGTTTCTTTAGAGCCGTTCACAGATACCAGACAGGTCAGCAGCTGGGCTGCTGTCCCCATCCAGTGGGCTGCAGGAGCAGGCATGATCGGCGGGAAGCCTAATGGTGATGGTACATTCCGTCTGGATCCCAAGGGGGAGGCCACCAGAGCAGAATGCGCAAAGATGGTGGGGCAGTTTTTGAAGAGTGTGGGAGAGTGAGACAGGAATTTGCGATATCGCATATTTTAAAATAGATGTTTGAAGAGGATATAATGAAAAAGGAGAGATGTACTAAGTGAAAAAATATGAAATAATATCTGCTTTATCTGACACTGTTTCAAAAAAAGTGATCAGGAATGAGGAAAGCTGGAGGCAATATCTGAATACTGCTTCAAGGCTTTATAAGTACCCATTTAGAGACCAGCTTTTGATTTATGGACAGAGACCGGATGCCACAGCCTGTGCTTCTCTTGAAACATGGAATGAAAAGATGAATTGCTGGGTCAATCGTGGGGCAAAGGGTATTGCCCTGATTGATACGGACAGTGAACATCCAAGATTAAAATACGTCTTCGATGTATCTGATGTGCATAAGGCAAAAAGGATAGGGCGTGACCCTTATCTGTGGGAACTTAGGGAGGAACATAAGACTCCTGTGCTTGCACAGCTGGAAAAGACATATGGTGCAACTGATCCACAGATGCCTTTTGAACAAAGGATGATAGAGATAGCAGACCGGATTGCACAGGATTACTATGAGGAACTTTTACCGGAGGTGACATATGCCAAAGAGGGGAGTTCTCTTGATGATTTGGATGAATGGAATCTTGGAATACGACTGAGAGAAACACTGGCTTCCAGTATTTCCTTTACTCTGCTTTCCAGATGCGGTGCTGATATGGATTTGTGGAAGGATGAAATGGATTTTGGATATATCCACGAATTTAACAATACAAAGGTTTTGGCTGTTATGGGAAATGCAATCACGGAGATATGCAAGCCCATGCTTATAGAAATCGGACGGACCATAAGGGCATACGAACGCCAGCTTCTCCGAAACAAGACAAGAGAAAAAGCGGCTGTAGAGCCTATGAAAAGAGCTGATAATCATACAGAAATGGAGGGTATTGCAAATGAAACTGACATACGAGAAGAGTGGGGACTATCTGATTCCGAACCTCATACCGAACCAGGAACCGGATCAGGCACTGACAAAGTATGGGCTAATGAGGAAAAACTTCCTGAAGGAACAAAGGAAAGGGATTTATCAGGGAATGATACTGACAGGAGAGCTGAAAGAGCATTGTCTGATGATACAGGAGCAGGCAGAGCAGAGAATGGAGTTTCTGACCGAGCAGATGAAGATAAGCGAGGGAGTGACAGAACAGCTCAAAGCGGAAAATCAGATGCTTTGGCTAGCGAAGATGAACAATATCAGGCATTCAGCGGAGGAGATCGTACTGACGGAACTGATTTACAGCTAAATAAGGAAGAGAAAAAGCCGGACAGTGGAACATTGTCTGGTTTTTCTTTGTCTTCAGAAGAACAGGAGGGAACCTATCAACAATTAAGCCTTTTTCCAAGTTTTGAGGAACAGGTCGGCACAGTCGCAGCAGCGGAGGCAAATGTAAAGTACACTATGCCTGCTGCTTTTTCTTTGCCACAGGAACAGATTGACAGTATCTTGCGTAGTGGCGGCGGTAGGAATAACAGCAGAACCCGTATCTATGCCAAGTACCAGCAGGGCAAGACACCGGAAGAAATGGCAGAATTTTTAAAGAACGAGTATAAGACTACCGGAAAAGGTTTTGAGTTTGACGGAAATCCTGTTTCACTGTGGTTTGATGAAATGGGTATGAGTATCGGTTACGGTACATCGGCAAAGGAAAATCCCCTTGCTGTCATGAGCTGGAGCGAAGTGGAGAGCCATATCCGTGTTATGGTGGAGAATGGTACTTACATGAGTGCCAACGAAGTATTCCTTTTGGATGCGGCGGAGCGTGAGAGAATTGCTACGGACATTAACAATTTCTTCCGTGATGGTATATCGGAAATGCCGGAGAGTCTGGAGCTGAAATTTTCTAATTACCCGGCAAGTATGGAAAGGTTATGCGGGCTTTTATCTACAACTGAGGGCAGAGAACTGATTAAAGATGAGCTTGAAAAGGCAAAGGCACAGCTTGACAGTGGAGAAAAGCAGATTAAATGGCGGTATGTGAAAAGACCAGATTATTTATTAGAACAGCTTGCGGATTTAGGTGTGGAAAAGAAAGAATTTCCGGTACCTGATACGGTGGAAGTAAGGAATGAGGACTTTATCACACAGGACGAGATTGATTACAGGCTGACAGGAGGAAGCGGTTTTGAACATGGAAAGTTCCGTATCTATGAGTATTTCATGGAAGGGCATGACAAGAAAGACAACATTGCTTTTCTGAAAAATGAATATGGTACGGGTGGCAGCTCCCATGCACTTCCGGGAAGTGACAGAGCGCACGAGGATCACGATGCCAAAGGTATCCGTCTGGAGAAAGGTAACTATGGCAGTCCTTACGCAAAGGTGCTTTTAAACTGGAATGT
>JALESH010000051.1 GCA_022781985.1 Lachnospiraceae bacterium
TCGGAGGGTACTCTATGAACAGCGTGGAAAGGGTTAAAGAAATCTGTAAAAAGAATAAAATTCCTATTTCGCGGCTGGAAAAGGATCTGGGTTACTCAAATGGATATATCAGCCAGCTTCGAAAAGGAGTCTTTCCTGCCGACAGGCTGATAGAAATAGCAGATTATTTAAATGTATCTCCCAACTACCTGATGACTGGTGAGTGTGGCTCAGAGGACGGCGCGCCCCTAACTGTCAGGGATGAAAAGGATATTGCCAAACGGCTGCAGGATACTCTTGACCGGCTGGAACAGGATCAGGACGGTTTAATGTTCAGCGGAGAACCTTTAGACGAGGAAACAAAAGAGCTGCTCAAGGCCAGCCTGGAAAACAGCTTAAGAATAGCTAAAATAAATGCCAAGCAGAAATATACTCCAAAGAAATACCGAAGCAATCAGAATAGTTGATATACAAATGTAAACAGGGGTAATTACAGATATGATCAAAAGGACAGTAAACAGGTTATGCGAATTACATCATACCCGAAATCCTTATGTCCTGGCCTCCGCTATGGGCATATTGGTTATTCATGAAGATCTGGGGAAGATCGGCGGCTACTATAATAAGCTGTTAAGAATGAAACAGATCCACATTAACCATCATCTATCTGAATCAGGAAGGCTTTTTACGTGTGCCCACGAGCTGGGGCATGCCATTCTGCACCCCAATGAGAATACTCCTTTTTTAAAGCAGAATACATTTTTATCAGTGCATAAATTAGAGAATGAAGCAAATCTGTTTGCCGCCGAGCTGCTCATACCGGATGAAATCATTCTGGAGAACCACACGCTGACACTGAACCAGCTCTCAAGGCTTCTTGGCTATAGGGAGAAATTAATAGAGCTTAAACTGAAGTCACTTTCCTCTTCACTTCTGCCATCCGCCGATTTTCAAAGCAGGAAATAGTTCAGGCTGGGATCCTCCTGTATCCCAGCCTTTCTCCTTCACAAAATATTTTTGTCAGCATTATCCCGGCATTTCCTCCTCCGGCTCCAGCAGAGCCTTCTCATAGCTGTCCAATATAACAGCCTGGATCCTCTCCCTTGTTTGGGAGCTGATGGGATGGGCAATATCCCTGTATTCTCCTTCCCCCACCTTCTTGCTGGGCATTGCAATAAAGAGACCCTTGTCCCCTTCGATCACCTTGATGTCATGAACTACAAACTCCCCATCCAGCGTAATCGATACAATGGCTTTCATCTTTCCGTCCTTGGAAATCCTCCGTACTCTGACGTCCGTTATTTTCATCCTCTGCGTCCCCCCATGAGCTGCAGCCCCCATAATCTGCCGCCCATACAACCTTCTCTGCAGCCGCCCTTTGCTCTGCGACCGCTCTCTCCCTACATCACATATCTGTCGCTTTCTTCAATGATGATCTTTATCTCACCCTCTCCCTTGTAATAGGAGTTGGCTCTGATGGTATCCCTGCTCTCCACAATACAGTTTTCAATATGGGTGTTGTCCCCGATATATACGTCATTCAATATAATGGAATTCTTTATATAACAGTTGTTTCCAATATATGTCTTTCTGAATAAAATGGAATTCTCCACCGTACCGTTTATAATCGAACCGCTGGAAACCAGACTGTTCCTTACCCGAGCCCCCACATTATATTTAGCCGGAGGAAGGTCTCCTGCCCTGGAATAGATATCGGGATACTGCTTGAAAAAGTAATCCCTGATCTCAGGCTTCAGAAAATCCATATTGGTATCATAATAATCCTGTACCGTAGCGATATTTCTCCAATACTCCTTTATCTTGTATCCGTAAATACGCTTCATATTCTTATACCGGATCAGAATATCCTTGACAAAGTCATAACGCTCCTCTTCCATGCCCTTTTCAATCATCTCGATCAGCTGGCGCCTTCTGACTACATAGATGCCGCAGGATACGGTATTGGATTTGGCTATGATGGGCTTTTCCTCAAATTCCTCAATACGGCTTTCTTCATTCATCTTTATGATGCCGTATCTGCCAACATCCATACCCGCAGGCATATCCTTGCATACCACCGTGATGTCAGCATTCTTTTCAATGTGATATTCCAGCACCTTATTATAATCCATCTTATAGACACAGTCTCCTGAGGCAATGACTACATAAGGCTCATGACTGTTTTTAAGAAAGGCCATGTTCTGGGCGATGGCATCGGCAGTTCCCCTGTACCAGAAATTTCCCTCCGATGTAATAGTGGGTGTGAACACAAACAGACCGCCCTGTTTCCGGCCAAAATCCCACCATTTGGAGGAACTGAGGTGTTCATTGAGGCTGCTGGCATTGTACTGTGTAAATACTGCAACCTTCTGGATATGGGAATTGGACATATTACTCAGAGCAAAATCAATGCCGCGGAAGCTTCCGGCCACAGGCATGGCACACACGGCGCGGTTTTTTGAAAGCTCCTTCATTCTGTGATTGTTACCGCCTGCTAAAATAATCCCTATTGCTCTCACTATTCATCACCTGCCTTAATCAATGTTTTTCCGCTTGCCAGACAGCGGTTGGGATAATCCTCTGCTGTGGTGACTCCAAAGATCACCGAATTCTTTCCCACTGTTACCCCTTCCGGCACAATGCTTTTCTCTCCCACAGTAACCATTCCGTTATTGTAGATATGGGGATCTGTCTCGTTGGGAACCTCCTGCCCCACACCCAGCCTTACATTGTCATTGATCCTTACATTTTCTGCCACGATGGCCTTGTACAGCTCACAGTTTCTGCCGATGTATGTTTCGTTCATAATAATGGAATCCCTGACCACCGCACCTTTTTCGATGGTCACGCCGCACCCGAGCACAGAATTGTATACCTCTCCGTAGATGTCTGACCCGGCGCCGATGATACTCTTCTCAATAACGCTCCCATCGGCTACGTACTGAGGCGGCAGCATGGTGCTTCGCGTATAGATCTTCCAATATTCCTCATACAGATTGAATTCCGGCACAATATTGATCAGCTCCATATTGGCCTCCCAGTAGGAGCTCAGCGTACCCACATCCTTCCAGTAGCCGTTAAATTCATAGGCATACAGGGGTGCCCCATGGCTGTGGCAGTATGGGATAATATGCTTCCCAAAATCCAGGGCCGGCTGATCCGCATTTACCACCAGGGCATCCTTTAGGGTTTTCCAATTAAATATATAGATACCCATGGAGGCCAGATTGCTTCTGGGCTTCTCCGGCTTTTCTTCAAAATCCGTAATCTTCTTATTTTCATCCGTAATCATGATGCCGAAACGTCTGGCCTCTTCCATCGGAACAGGCATAACCGCAATCGTTACCTCCGCATTGTTTTCCTTATGGAAATTCAGCATCACCTCATAATCCATCTTATAAATATGGTCTCCGGAAAGTATCAGTACATAGTCCGGATTAAAGCTGTCTATATAATCTATATTCTGATAAATAGCATTTGCAGTACCAGTATACCACTCACTGTTGGTACTCTTTTCATAGGGAGGAAGCACCGTTACGCCGCCGATATTCCTGTCCAGATCCCAGGGAATGCCTATTCCGATATGTGTGTTCAGCCGAAGAGGCTGATATTGGGTCAATACGCCCACCGTATCCACACCTGAATTGATGCAGTTACTAAGCGGAAAGTCGATAATTCTGTATTTTCCCCCAAAAGACACAGCAGGTTTGGCCACCTTTGAGGTAAGAACCCCCAGCCGGCTGCCCTGCCCTCCGGCCAACAACATGGCAATCATTCCTTTTTTAATCATGTTATCACCTCTTTATTTAGTAAATTTATTGAAAACCGCTCTGCGCCGCATTTATATTTATTGTTTGATTATATCATATTCTGCTGAAAAAGTGAATATTATTTACAAAATACTTTTTTCATCTTCCAGAAATTCTGTTAAATTTTTACAATTTTTACTCAATACATATTTCATATTGTTTTTTTTTTCCATGACTGTATAATTATAATATGTTTATATTCCTATTATATGCATATAATATAATAAGTACAAAGAAGAACAGGAAGTGCAGTTATGTATAAAATAAATTTTTCCCATCCTATTCACATATATTTCATAGGGATCGGCGGTATCAGCATGAGTGGCCTTGCGGAAATCCTTCTTGAAAAAAATTTCCGCATTTCCGGCTCAGATGTGCGGAAAACTACGCTCACGGAAGCCCTTTCCCAAAAGGGTGCCGTAATTTATTATGGGCAGGCAGCCAGCAATCTGGCAGAAGACATTGATCTGGTGGTCTATACCAGCGCCATACATGAGGATAACCCTGAATTTGCCGCCATGAAGGAAAGACAGCTGCCCAGCCTCACCAGGGCGGAGCTGCTGGGACAGATGATGAAAAACTACGAGCTTCCCATAGCCGTCAGCGGCACCCACGGCAAGACCACCACCTCCTCCATGATTTCCCAGATCCTGCTGGAAAACGACAGTGATCCCACCCTCTCTATCGGCGGAATCTTCCGACCTATACAGGGCAACATCCGTGTGGGCCATTCCGGCATATTTGTCACAGAGGCCTGTGAATATACCAATAGCTTTTTAAGCTTTTCCCCAAAAATAGGGATTATATTAAATATAGAAGAGGATCACCTGGATTTTTTTAAGGATATCAGGGAGATCCGTTCTTCCTTCCGCAGATTTGCAGCCCTTCTTCCTGAAGACGGTATGCTGATCATCAACGGCGACATTCAGGATTATGAAGAGATTACTGCAGGACTGAGCTGCTCTGTGATCACCTACGGTTCCTCCGGCCGCATGGATTACAGCTTTTCGGATCTTACCTGCGATAGCCTTGGCCATCCTGCCTTTCATCTGCAGACGAAAGCCGGAAACAGCGGCTCCTTTGCTCTCGCGGTGCCGGGCAGGCATAATGTATCCAATGCCCTGGCTGCCATAGCCCTTTCCGACCTTCTGGGCATCAGCCATGAGGTAGTAAAAAAGGCCCTGCTGAAGTTTACCGGCACGGACAGGCGCTTTGAATATAAGGGAAAATGCAATGGCTTTACCATCATAGATGACTATGCCCACCACCCCACAGAGATTACTGCCACTCTGGAGGCCGCGTCCAGCTATCCTCACAGAGAGCTGTGGTGTGTATTCCAGCCCCACACCTATACCAGAACCCGGGCCTTTCTGCCCGAATTTGCCAGGGCTTTGACTTTGGCAGACAAGGTGGTGCTGACGGATATATATGCAGCCCGGGAAACCGACACGCTGGGCATCAGCTCTCAGGATCTGCAGGCTGCCGTAAGGCAGCTGGGAAAGGAATGCTACTATTTTTCTTCCTTTGAAGAAATAGAAAAATTTTTATTGCAAAGTTGTACACAGGATGACCTGTTGATAACTATGGGGGCCGGAGACGTAGTAAAAATCGGCGAAAGTCTTCTTCAAAAATAGCTCTCCACATTATCCACAATTTTTTAGCAGATTTCGTCTCCAAAAACTGTGAATATTTTGCTTTACATGAGAAGGTGAATTTTTAACGGATTTACAGACTTTCTTCAAATATTACAAAAAGATTTTTTTCTTTGTCCACATTATCCACACTATCCACAATCCGTCTCAAACCGCGTATTTACGGCATTTTCCGGCAAATTGACTATTCCTTTTTATCAAGGGTTATGTTATAATTCATCTTGCTTTAAAAACACAGTGAATGATATATTTATGGGAAAATAGGTGGATAGCATGGGGCGTTTAAAGATTTATAAGGATAATTATGCGGATGCGACGGCAGTGTCCAATATATTTATTGATGAATACATGAAGGATGCCAATGATGCGCAGCTGAAAATATATCTGTATCTTATCCGTATGATCAACGCGAACCTGTCCACCAGCGTAGCCGACATTGCAGACAAATTCAACCATACGGAAAAGGATGTGCTGCGGGCATTGAAATATTGGGAAAAGAATCGTCTGCTCTCTCTGGAATACGACGAATCCCGGAATCTGACGGGGATACATCTTCTGGATTTTGACCGGCCGAAGAGTGGAAACAGGCCCCTGGCTCCGGTGGTATCCCTGGTAGCCAAACCCGCAGCCCGGGAAAGCGATGCACCCGCGGCGGCTGCATCCTCTGAGCAAAATGCTTATGAGAAGCCTTCCTATACCTTGGATCAGCTCAAAGCCTTCCAATCCGGTAAGGAGACCTCCCAGCTTCTGTTTATCGTGGAGCAGTATATGGGTAAAACCCTTACCCCTGCAGAGATCAAAACCATTTTCTTTATCTCCGACAGGCTGGCATTTTCTGTGGATCTCATCGACCATTTGGTGCAGTACTGTGTGGAGCGCGGAAAAAAAGATTTCCGTTACATAGAAAAGGTGGCCATCAGCTGGGCCCAGTCCGGTATTTCCACCCCGGAACAGGCACAGCAGCAGGCTTATAAATATGATAAGGCTGTTTATGATATTATGAAGGCGTTGGGAAAAACCGCCTCCCCCACTAAAAAGGAGGTAGATTATATCCAGCGCTGGAGCAGGGAGCTTTGCTTTGAAATGGATGTCATCCTGGCTGCCTGTGAGCGTGCAGTCATGGCAACAGACAGGCATCGCTTTGAATACGCAGACAGTATCCTGACCAGCTGGCAGAAGACAGGTGTCCGCCACAAATCCGACATTGCCAAAGCCGATGAAAATTTCAAACGTACAAGAGCAGCTCAGCCTAGGACAGGCAGTACCAATAAATTTAATCAGTTTAAGCAGAACAATTATGACTTTGATGCTCTTGAAAAAGAGCTTTTGAGCAACTAGAGGAGATTCGGGAGTGTCGCTTAACAATACCCAATACGATTCCATCATCCGTATCTATGAAGAAAAACAGCGCAGGAACAGACATATTCTGGAGGAGCGCCGCACCTATGTGTATGAACATGTAGAAGGCTTCCGGGAACTGGATGAGGCTGTAGCCTCTGCTTCGGTGGCCCAGGGACGCAAGCTCCTGGCCGGGGATGAGGCTGCCATGGAAGAGCTCAGGCATCTTTTAAAGGAGCTGGGACAGGCCAAAGCCGGCCTGCTCCAATCTGCCGGTCTTTCTCCCGACTATCTGGAGCCTGTATATGACTGCTCCGACTGCCGGGATACAGGGTATACAGAGGGCCAAAAATGCCATTGCTTCCGTCAGGCAGAGATCGATCTTCTCTATGAGCAGTCCAATATCGGCCAGCTCCTGGGGGAGGAAAGCTTTGACCTCCTTTCCTATAAGTACTATGAGGGGGAGGATCTGACCCGCTTTCAAAATGCGGTGCAGACCTGTCGGAATTTCATCGAGAATTTTTCTTTGGACTACGCTAATCTGTTTTTTTATGGTACAGTGGGTACGGGTAAGTCATTTCTCTCCGGCTGTATAGCAGGAGAATTGATCAAAAAAGGCTATTCTGTCATCTACTTCAGTGCCTGCGGGCTCTTCGAGGCATTATCCCATACCTCCTTTGACTACAGGAACAGGGAAGAACTTCAGGGGATTTACAGAAACATCTACCAATGTGATCTGCTGATCATTGATGACCTGGGTACGGAGCTGACCAACAGCTTTGTTACCTCTCAGCTCTTTTCCTGCCTGAATGAGAGGCATATGCGCAGGAAGCCTACTATCATATCCACAAATTTGTCGCTGGAGGAGCTGCGGAACCGCTATTCGGACAGAATATTTTCACGGATCACCAGCAATTACAGCATCTGTAAATTATCCGGACCGGATATCCGAATATATAAAAAAATAAGAAAATCTGAATAGCTTTTACCGAATATTCAGAAGCAGAAAGAGAGGATTTTTCATGGCACAGCGTGAAGAAAAGAGAAATCTGGAAACCATTCCCGTGGGTTCCCTGGGGATGATCCCCCTGGAGGGATGTAAGTCCCTGGGCGAGAAAGTAGACTACTATCTTGTCAAATGGCGTACAGAGCGTGAGAGCGAACATAAGGCAAGCCTTGCTTTCTCAGGCTATCAGAGGGATTCCTATATTTTAGGAGCCAAGGTTCCCCGCTTTGGCTCCGGCGAAGCCAAGGGCATCATTCTGGAGTCCGTCCGGGGTACAGACCTGTACCTCCTGGTGGATGTAGCCAATTACAGCCTGACCTATTCTTTATGCGGACATGAAAATCATATGTCCCCTGATGACCACTATCAGGATCTGAAACGCATTATAGCTGCTGTAGGGGGTAAGGCCAGAAGGATCACCGTGATCATGCCCTTCCTCTATGAGAGCAGACAGCATAAACGTACAGCTAGGGAGTCTCTGGACTGCGCCCTTGCCCTTCAGGAAATGGTGGCTATGGGAGTGGACAACATTATTACCTTTGATGCACACGATCCACGGGTGCAGAATGCGATTCCCCTCCATGGCTTTGAAACAGTTCCCCCTACCTATCAGTTTATCAAGGGACTGCTCCGCAATGTAGGGGGGCTGGAACTGGATTCCGACCACATGATGGTAATCAGCCCTGATGAGGGCGGTATGAGCCGGGCAATTTATATGGCCAATATTCTCGGCCTTGATATGGGTATGTTTTATAAGAGACGTGACTATACCAGAATCGTGGACGGACGCAATCCCATTGTTGCCCATGAATTTCTTGGCACCAGCGTGGAGGGCAAAGACATGATCATCATCGATGATATGATCTCCTCCGGTGAAAGTGCGCTGGAGGTAGCCGCAGAATTAAAGCAGCGCAGGGCAAAGCGCGTATTTATCTGTACCACCTTCGGTCTTTTCACCAGCGGCCTGGATCGCTTTGACAAAGCCTATGCTGATGGAATTATTGACAGGGTTCTTACCACGAACCTGATCTACCAGACGCCGGAGCTTCTTTCCCGGGAATGGTATATCAACTGTGATATGAGTAAATATATTGCCTACCTTATTGATACCCTGAACCACGATGCTTCCATCAGTGACCTTTTGGATCCCAGCGAACGTATTCAAAGCATCGTTGCCAGATATAAGAATGGCGAGACAATATAATAAAATAAAGCCTTTATCTTTCCCTGATAAAGGCTTTTCCAATATAATAAACATTTGGAAAAAACATACCGGTGAGTTCGAGACCTTCCTCACCTAAAACAAAACTAAAGGAGAACAGAATATGAAAAAACAACGTAATGCAATTCCGGCAGCCGGTCTTCGGGTGCTGCCGCTGGTGCAGGCAGCTATGATCGCTGCACTCTATGTGGTACTGACATTTATCGCCAATGCCTTTGGGCTTGCCAACTATGCAGTCCAGCTCCGCTTTTCTGAGGCACTCACTATCCTTCCCTATTTTACCCCTGCCGCAGTTCCGGGCCTGTTTATCGGATGTCTTTTAAGCAACATCCTGACCGGCTGCGCCCTTCCCGACATCATTTTCGGCAGCCTTGCTACTCTGATCGGCGCCCTGTTCACCTGCAGGCTCTGCGGGGAGAATAGCAGGCATAAATGGTTAGCTCCCATTCCTCCCATTGCAGCCAATATACTCATCATCCCTCCCGTGCTTCTATATGCTTATGGCATCCGTCCTCTATGGTTTTCCCTTCTGACAGTAGGCATCGGAGAATTTATTTCCTGCGGCATCCTTGGCATGCTGCTGCTTTTTACGCTGGAAAAATATACTTACAGATTTTTTCCTCATTAGTCTTTATAAAAATGAATCTTCTCTCATATATGTCACAAACCGATTACCGTTCTCCTGAAACATCTGGGCGGAATCATTCATTCCCATCTTATAAATCGTTCCGGTCTGGGGGTTCATCACCACTGTATTCACTTCGTTAAATCCTATCAGCAGCAAGGCATTCCCATCATTTAAACTCACCAGTACCGGAATATCCTGATTCAGGTAATACAGCATGGCATCCAGGCTGCATCCGCTCAGATCCAATACTCTCACACCCTCCAGATGCTCCTCCAGTATATGGAGGGGCATCTCCCCCCGGTCCAGCATGTATTCCGTATTTCGCATAATACCTTCGTACTGGAGTATGGTATCCAGACAGACAGCCAAACTGTTTTTCTCCTCGGTTACTGCAGTTCCCTTTATTGCCATGATCTGATTCTTCTGTCTCAGATTCCCTTTTCGCCAGACAAAGCCGCCCCTTTCGCTGATCACCTCTCCCGCCAGCTTATTGGCCAGGCTTACTGCGTTGCCTTCATCTGTAAAAATCCCTTCTACACCATTTTTTCCATATACATAATATCTGCACGACTCTTCTTCCTCTTCTGTGAGTGTGATCTCCCTTTCTCCTTCGAACAGTACCTCCTTGGGTACCAGCAGCTTCAAAGCCCTGGTATCTATATTGCTTTTCACCGCTATCTGTATGATTTTTCCATATTTATCTATGGCTACAGCCTCGAGTCTGTTGCTGCTCCTGTCTTCTGTCTTTGTGCTTACGATCTGATCATTCTCAATCTCTGTATAACCTCCTGACGTTTCCAGCCTCTGCAGCCGGTAGAGATTGATCTGATTATCTTCAATCCCGCTTCCCGTCACATAGATTCCATCCTCCTGATATGTTTTGAGCACCTGTCCGTTTTCATTCTGTATTTTCACGCAATACATGGGAAACAGCATACTTCCTGTACTGTCCTGCACCACATCCTCCGCATGAGCTGCTCCATAGATCAGATCCTCTCCCATGAAGCCCAGGGGAGCAATATAGTCTCCCTCCTCAGCCGCAATTTCTGTCCTCTGCCTGGTATTCAGATTCATCAAAACCAGCTTTTCTGAGGCATAGCGGTCATCCCCCTGCTGCCACACCACCATCCGGTTACTGTCTGACACTCTGTAGCTCTCCTCCTTCAATCCGGATACCATGGCCTCACAGCTTCTGCTCTCCAGGTTGACCGCATAGACTGCACCCTTCTGCATAAAAAAGAAAATATTGGTTTTATTAATATAACAAAGCTGCTCCAGCTCCGCATGAAGTATCTCATAAGAGCTCTGGCTGGGTATATATGCTACCTCCTCCACCGTATTGGCCAATCCGCTGAAATGATATACGGCTATGCCGACCTGGCCCTCATGCCTGCCCCTGTTCATATACCCATACACAGCAAACTGAATATTTCCAGCCTCATCCACATCCAGAATTTTTATGCCGTGCTTCTGCAGGCACTCTCTTTTGTCCTCATAATCCCCATTATAAAAACTGAACAGCCTGGATAGCTTCTGATCATTGACATTGTAGGAAAAAAGCCTGTTTCCGTCGGTGAAGGCCAGTACATTGCCTCCGTCACTCTCCCTCAGCTCCATATCTTCTTCCAACGTTATCCCCAGGGCAATTTTATTATTCGCCGCCACCTCTTCCCTTTCATCAAAGATCTGCTTCATGATCCTTTCAAAATCCAGCAGATAAATACGGTCAGCAGTGTATCTGACTCTGTAAAACTCTTTGATATTGTACAGGGAGCTTCTGTCCCCCTCATCCAGCTTCACCATATAGCTCAGCTCCAGGGAACCTGTCTGGGCAGCCAGCTCCTTAATGGTTACCTCCGGTTCTGTCAATTTGCTGACAGCCAGTTCACCCCATGTAACCTGCTGAAAGCTGCTGTGGATCGTCACCCTCCCAAAGGTGGTATTGTCCCCCTCCGCATTGGATTCCAGATACTTTGTCAGCTCCCTGGCCTCTTCCTTGTCAAAGGTTCTGCCATGGAAATCCAGCACATAATCCAATTTCTCCTGAAGATAATAGTCCTCTTCCTGGATGATTCTGGTGTAATAGCGGATGGTCTCCCCCCTCTCATTGTCCAGCAGCAGAACCAGCATATACTCTGTACCGGCCTCAATCAGATCTTTCACTGTAAACTCTGCGGCAATCCTCTCCTCTGTCTCCTGATAACTGATGATGGGGGTACTCTCCACCAGCCGCTCCCCATCTATGCTTCTGACTTCAAAAGAAAGCCCTGTAACCCTCTGACCATACTTATCTATGACAATACCTACCTTCCGGTCGGCACCAAGGGAGGTGATGCTGCCCCGCTGAAAGCTGCATTCCATAGGCTGCCCATGTCCGTACAGACCGTTTATCTCCCTGCCCCCTATAACCATATGCACCATGGGGAAAGAAGCCGGTGCCATCTCCACCGTCATATCTGCATTTCCCTGGTTTGCCACTCCACTTACCACAAGCAGCGTTATGAAAAATACCGCTGCCAGGTATACAAACTTAAGAACAAATTTCTTCATCATAGCTTCCCCTGCACTGTAGCCTTATTCCAATTTACTCCAGCAATTTTTGCAAAGTTGTCTTCACGTGAAGAAACTCTGCCATTTTGCTCACCGGATCTGCCTCTGTCCTCTTTCTTTGCTCTCTCCTTACTGCCCGGATCAGTATATTTTTAGGGGTATGCTGCATATCAATAAACTCCAATATCTGAACGTCATAGCCATTTTCCTCCAATACACCGGCGCGGATGGCATCTGTGCACAGAGCAGACAGTCTTTCCTTCAGCAATCCGTATTTCAGTATCATCTGCAATTCCGCGCACTCTGTCTGCCTGTTCACCTCGTGCTGACAGCAGGGTACGGACAATATCACTCCGGCCTTCCAGCCTACTGCTTTTGCTAGGGCATAATCTGTGGCGGTATCACAGGCATGGAGGGTAACCACCATATCCACCGGTGTATCATCCTCTTCGTTGTAGGTGCTGATATCGCCCACCACAAAATGCAGATCCTGATAGCCATATTTCTGAGCCAGCTCATTGCAGCGGAGTACCACATCCCTCTTCAGATCCAGACCGGTAATTCTGATATCCAGCCCCTGCAGCTCCTTCAGATAATGATACATGGCAAAGGTGAGGTAAGATTTTCCGCATCCGAAATCAACGATATTCAATCTGCCCCTATTGCTAAGTGTGGGCAAAACATCCTCAATAAATTCCATAAAACGGTTGATCTGCCTGAATTTATCATACCTGGCCTTGATCACCTTCCCATCGGGAGTCTGTACTCCCAGATCTATCAGAAAGGGGACTGCTGTTCCTTCCTGCAGAATATAGGATTTTGTCCTGTTATGGGAGAAGTCCATGATCCCCGTATCTCCTCTGTTTTTTTTGGATTTTACGGTGAGTCTTCCCTTTTTACTGACCAGTATCATAGCCTTCAGGACTTTTGATTCCACCTCACACTGTCTGAAATCCTTTTCCAGATAGCATATGATCCTCTCGATCAGGGCTGTTTTTTCATGGTTGCTGTGAAACACCTGGCTTCCTATATAGGCAGTTTCCTGAAAGGCCAGCCCGCCCTTCACCATGACAGGACGGATCTTGACCTTCCCCACCCTTTCCTTATTCCGGGAATTACTCAAAATAACCTGATACAGTTCACTTCCCACCGCTTTTTCCAGCAACTCCCTTACCTGCTGCATATTGTTATCCATAGTAATTTCCATACCTTTCCGTCATGATCCATCCAGCCTGCCGGAGAGTCCTTGCAGGCAGAAAACCGTAATATCTGTTGTACAAAAAAATATAGCCATGGCTTACGGCACCATGACTATATTGTACTGACTTTCACATAAAACTACAACTAAAACTTTAGGGCTCCGTTGTGATTATTATGCCGCCTTTTGTATACCTCATAAAACAGGACAATCTGTACCAAATCAGATACCCAGTCCCATTTCTCTCGGGGAAACACCACATCCGGATTCTCTTTTTCTTCCTGTCTCCTGATACGGTCCAGGATATCCTGGGACAGCTTATACATCTGCCATCTGTCCGGATATTCATCATATATCATACTGCCCTCATAGTCCAGCTTATCCAATATACCGGCAATAATCTTCTGGTATTTCTTTGCCTCAGCAGGATACATCTGTTGTAAGTATTCCAAATCCCTGATGGCTGTATCCTCCTCCTGATAATAAAGGGGCAGAGGATATGTCATGTAAAAGGGTAAAATCTTTTGGTTATACATAGACAACATCCCTTACAAAAGATCAATTCTTAACTTATCATATGCAGCCTGAACCGGCATGTGCAGCATGTGACATGCCGCCTCCTATCAAAGTGGCTTGCTCTGCACTCTGTGCTCCCCCAATCGGCTTTTTATGAAATAACATGTATCCGGGTCAGCGCCCTTCTTAACGCAGCTTCCGCGCGAAGTATATCCGTCTCCTCCGCCTTAGCATCCAGCCTTTCCTGCGCCCGGGCTTTTGCATCCTCCGCACGCTTCCTGTCGATTTCGTCAGGCCACTCTATTACCTCTGCCAGAATGGTAACCCTATCCTGAAGGATTTCCGCAAATCCGGCATGGAGGGCTGCATTCCTGGGACTCTCCTCTTCAGAGATCACAAGAATACCGGGGCTGACGATGACTGTCATAGGAACATGTCCCCTGTAAATACCGATTTCACCCTCTGTGGTATTGAACTCTACCATGCGTACATCTCCTTCATAGAAGACCCGCTCGGGTGTAATCACCTTTAATCGGAAATTTTTTTCATCTGCCATATATTCACAACCCTGCCTTTCCCAGGCCCGGCTTATTTCACACGAGCCAGTACATCATCTATGCTTCCGGCATTCAGGAAGTGACCTTCCGGTATGCTGTCGTGCTTCCCTTCCAGAATCTCCTTGAAGCCCCGGATGGTCTCATTGATCGGCACGTATTTACCTTCCATTCCTGTAAACTGGCCGGCTACGAAGAAGGGCTGCGACAGAAATCTCTGTACCTTTCTTGCACGGGATACTACCAGCTTATCCTCCTCGGAAAGCTCATCCATACCAAGGATAGCAATAATGTCCTGGAGCTCCTTGTATTTCTGCAGAATCTCCTGCACACCACGGGCCACCTTATAATGTTCTTCCCCTACAACATGGGGATCAAGAATTCTGGACGTGGACTCCAGGGGATCAACCGCAGGATAGATGCCCAGCTCTACGATGGAACGGGACAAAACCGTAGTTGCATCCAGATGAGCAAAAGTAGTGGCAGGAGCAGGATCCGTCAGGTCATCGGCAGGCACATACACAGCCTGTACTGAGGTAATGGAACCATTCTTTGTGGAGGTAATACGCTCCTGCAGCGCGCCCATCTCCGTCTGCAGCGTAGGCTGATAGCCCACGGCTGAAGGCATACGTCCCAGGAGCGCAGAAACCTCTGAGCCGGCCTGTGTGAAACGGAAGATATTATCGATGAACAGAAGTACATCCTTACCGCCTTTATCACGAAAGTACTCTGCCATGGTAAGCCCTGTAAGCCCCACCCTCATTCTTGCTCCGGGAGGCTCATTCATCTGTCCGAATACCATCGTAGTCTTATCTAGAACTCCCGTATCCGTCATCTCATGATAGAGGTCATTCCCCTCTCTCGTCCTCTCCCCGACTCCGGTAAAAACAGAATATCCTCCATGCTCCGTAGCAATATTGCGGATCAGCTCCTGGATAAGTACAGTCTTTCCCACACCGGCACCGCCGAACAGGCCTATCTTCCCGCCCTTCTGATAAGGGCAGAGCAGATCTACCACCTTGATGCCCGTCTCCAGCAGCTCCGCCTGCGTGGACTGCTCCTCAAAGGAGGGCGCAGGCCGGTGGATAGGCTCGTAGGACACGCCTTCGGGAGCAGGTTTATTGTCAATAGGCTGTCCCAAAACATTAAAAATCCGTCCCAGCGTATTTTCACCCACAGGAACCGAAATCGGCGCTCCAGTGGCTTTTGCCTCCATACCTCTTACAAATCCGTCAGTAGAACCCATGGCAATACATCTTACCGTATCATCACCCAAATGCTGTGATACCTCTGCAGTCAGCTCACCGCCGTCCCTGCCGGGAATGCTGATCGCTTCGTTGATCTCCGGAAGCTTACCGCCGGTAAACTTAATATCTAGTACAGCACCGATAATCTGAGTAACTTTTCCCACATTACTCATATCTTTATTTATCTCTGCCATATTCTTTCCTTTCCTATCTCTCCTATTTTAACCTTGCTGCCTCCAAAGCCTGGAGAACTGTTATATTGAAATTGCATTGGCACCGGCGATAATCTCCGTCAGCTCCTGCGTAATGGAGCCCTGACGCGCCCTGTTGTACATGAGCGTCAAATGGTCGATCATCTCTTCCGCATTGCTTGTAGCCGAATCCATGGCCTGCATTCTGGCGCCGTTCTCACTGGCTACAGACTCCACCAGGCCGCCGAAAATCAGGCTGGTAATATATTTTGGAATGATCATATCCAGGGCCTTATCGTCCGCAGGTTCGAAATTCATGGGGGCTCTGCTCTCCTGCCTTGCCGCAGTACTGCCGTCATCCGCCTGCCCTTCCATTTCTACCGGAAGCAGCTTCAATATCTTCGGCTCGTGAACCACTGTATTCTTAAATCCTGTATAAGCCAGGTAAATCTCTCCGATTTCTCCCTGGGCAAAATCATTCAGTACCTTTTTACTCACTTCCATTGCATCGGAGTACAAGGGTTCTTCTACCATGTCAGAATAGTCCTCCCTGACATTGTAGCCGTGACGTTCCAGGCTTTCCCGTCCCTTTTTACCGATGATATAGAGCTGGACATCAGCTTTGTTAAAGTCCCCCTGGGTAATCAGCTTGGCCACATTGGAGTTATAGCCTCCTGCCAGTCCCCTGTTGGAGGTGATCACAATGATTCCTTTCCGGGCTGAATCACCGGCTTTCAGGTACGGATGGCTTATGCTTCCGGCTTTGGCCAGCATAGAGGCAACCGTCTCGTACATACAGTTAAAATAATCCCTGGATTGCTCTGCACGCTGTTTTGCCCTCTGCAGTTTAACAGTGGAAACAAGCTTCATGGCTTTGGTAATCTGCTGCGTACTTTGTATACTGCCCTTACGCCTTTTTATGTCTCTCATTGAGGCCATAATCGTTACCTGTCCCTTTCTTCATAAACACAGTCACGCTTCCCAATCCGGCACAAGGACTAAGAAGCCCTGAACTGGCTCTTAAATTCTTCGATTGCCTTTTTCAAAGCGCCATCCGTGGTTTCTGAGATTTCCTTTTCCTTTACAATGGAACTGGGTATTTCAGGATATTTGGTATCCAGAAATTCAAAAAACTCCTTTTCAAAACGAATGATATCCTCTGTGGGGATATCCAGCAGATACTTGTTAGTAGCCGCATAGATAATGATTACCTGATACTGTACTGGCATAGGCTGATACTGAGGCTGCTTCAGAACCTCCTTGATCCGTTCTCCCTGCGCCAGCTTTTCCTTCGTATCCGCATCCAGCTCGGAGCCGAACTGTGCAAAGGCCGCCAGCTCTCTGTACTGAGCCAGCTCCACACGGATCGGCGCCGCAATCTTTTTCATCGCCTTGATCTGTGCCGCGCCTCCCACACGGGACACGGAAAGCCCTGCATTGACCGCCGGCCTGAAACCGGCATTGAACATCTCTGTCTCCAGATAAATCTGCCCGTCTGTGATAGAGATCACATTGGTGGGAATGTATGCAGAGACGTCACCTGCCTGGGTTTCGATGATAGGAAGAGCTGTAAGGGAGCCTCCTCCGTATTCTTCACTCATGCGTGCCGCTCTTTCCAGAAGCCTGGAATGCAGATAGAATACATCACCGGGATAAGCCTCACGTCCGGGAGGTCTCTTTAAGAGCAGTGACAGGGTACGGTAGGCTGCTGCATGCTTACTCAGATCGTCATAAACTACCAGCACATCCTCCCCCTTCTCCATCCATTCCTCCCCGATGGCACAGCCCGAATAAGGAGCAATGTACTGCAGGGGAGCCAGCTCACTGGCTGTAGCAGCCACCACAGTGGTATAAGCCATCGCGCCATACTCCTCCAGGGTCTTTACTATGCCCGCAACAGTAGATGCCTTCTGGCCTATTGCAACATAGATGCATTTCACGCCCTGTCCCTTTTGATTGATAATCGTATCAATGGCAATGGCGGTCTTACCGGTCTGCCTGTCACCGATAATAAGCTCTCTCTGCCCTCTTCCGATAGGCACCATGGAGTCGATGGCCTTGATCCCTGTCTGTAACGGCGTATCAACAGATTTTCTTGTAATAACCCCGGATGCCACCCTTTCTATCTTCCGATGCCTGTCTGTCTGGATAGGGCCTTTTCCATCGATAGGCTGGCCAAGGGCATTTACAACACGACCCAGCATGCTGTCTCCCACAGGAACCTCAACCACACGGCCTGTAGTCTTCACGGTGTCGCCTTCGTTGATGTTTCTCTGGCTTCCGAGCAGAACCGCGCCCACGTTGTCCTCTTCCAGGTTGAGCACCATGCCGTATACTTCGCCGGGAAACTCAAGAAGCTCACCCTGCATGGCATTCTCAAGTCCGTGCACACGGGCAATGCCGTCGGCAACCTGGATAACCGTACCCACATCAGATACTTCCAGCTCGGAGGCATATCTCTTAATCTGATCCTTAATCACAGAACTTATTTCTTCCGGTCTTAAATTCATGGATCTGTACGCACCTTTCTTTATTTTTATACTACGCCAGCTGAATCTTTAACAGCTGTTTTGTCAATTCAGTCAATTTGGTCTTAATACTGCTGTCCACCACACGGTCGCCGATCCTGATTACCATACCTCCGATCAGGCTTTCGTCCACTGCATAGTGCATTTCCATTTTTTTATACCCGGTGGTCTCCAGAAGCTTCTGCTCTATCCTTGCCTGCTGCTCCTTCCGGAGGCCGGATGCCGTAGTCACATAGGCAGTGCCGATTCCCTTATACTTTTTGATCTCCGCCAGGAAATAGTCCAGGATAGTCTCTACCTCTCCATAGCGGTCCTTTGCTACGATCAAAACCAGAAATCCCAGCAGTTCCTGGGAAATGCGTCCTCTGAACACCTTTTCCAGCACCTCAGTCTTTTCCTCCTTCAGGATCTTGGGATGGTTCATAAACCTGCCAAACTCCTGATTCTCTGTGAGTATCTTCCTGAGTCCTGCAATCTCCTCCATGAATGCATCTGCCCTGTCCTCTTCAATCGCAAGCTGGAATAAGGCTTCTCCATATGTTTTTGAAATTAGCTTAGCCATGTGCTCTCACCTATTTCTTTCAGTGTCTCATCAATCAGGCTGTCGCGGACAGACATATCGATGGATGCATTTACTATCTTGCCTGCCATCATGGATGCTACAACGATCATTTCACGTTTTACATCGTCCGCTGCTTTCTTCTTCTCAAGCTCCGCCTCCGCCTGTGCCCTTTCGATGATCCTTGCGGCTTCCGCCTTAGCCTCCGCCACGATCCTGTTCTCATTGGCAAGCGCCTTTTTGCGCGCCTCACCCAGGATAGCTTCCGCTTCCCTGCTGATATCTTTCAGCTTGGCCTCATAATCAGCTTTCAGCTCGGCCGCCTCTGCCATATCCCGCGCTGCAGTATCCAGTTCACCCCGAATCTTATCCTGTCTCCCCTGCAGCATGCTTCTCACCGGATTGAACAGCATCCTGGATGCGATCAGAAACAGTACGAACACGGCAATAATCATAAGGGCTGCGTCCGTCAGAAGCTGCAGATCCAGATCAAACAGCCTGGGCTCCATCTGCTCCGTTGCCAGAATCAATCCTGTACCCACTAATGTCTTCAAGAGATGAGCCTCCTTTCTTGGTCATTATCTGTGCTTTTTATGCAGAGGCTCCGCATTATACCAGAGGTTTTACGAATAAGAGCAGCATGGCGATCAGCAAACCGTAAAGACCTGTCGTCTCCGCTACTGCCTGTCCCAGAAGCATGGTAGAAGTAATATCAGATTTTGCACCCGGATTTCTTCCTACTGCCGCCGCCGCATGGCCTGCTGCAATACCCTGGCCTACACCAGGTCCGATACCTGCGATTACCGCCAGACCTGCACCGATTGCTGAACATCCCAATATAAAATTTGTGTTGAATTCCATACTTATTTCCTCCTTAAGCTTTTATGATTTACTTTGATACAATATTAAATTGTTTGATTTTCCAGACATATGCTCCTAATCCGTATTGCATGCATCTGAGATATACGTCATAGTCAGCATACAGAATACATATGTCTGAATTGCTCCTGAGAACATATCAAAATATACATGGAGCGCTGCCGGCCAGATAATGGCGATCCTGGACAGCAGGCCGTAAACCAGAGCCATCATAACCACCCCGGAAAGCACGTTGGCAAACAGACGCAGCGACAAGGAAATCGGCACCGCAATGTCACCTATTATATTGATCGGCGCCCAGAACGGCCACGGGTCGCAGAGCCCTTTGATGACCCCGCTTACCTTCTGATGCCTGAACTTGTTAAAATGAATGATCGAAAAGCTCATAACACCCAAGGCCAGGGTTACGCCATAGTCTGCCGTGGGCGGGCGAAGCCCGAACAGCCCGGAAAGATTGCTGATCAGGATAAATATGAAAATCGTCCCGATATAATTGCGGAAGCCCGGGGCATACCTGCCCATCACTCCTCCAACCATATTGTCCAGCAGCTCTACCACCAGCTCTACAATATTCTGGAATGCGCCCGGAACCTCGGCCCCATGCTTCACTGCCCGGTTGGCGGCAATGCAGAAAGCGATGATCACAAGCATGACGATCAGAACACAGATATGCGTGGTGGTTATCCATACAGTCTGCCCAAACAGCTCATAGGAAAATACTCCATGGACCATAAAGTCGATGTCCGCTCCTGCGGATAATAAGATCCCCTGTTCCATATTCTCACCTCCTTACACCTTCTCCTTATAAAACCTGACACATATTTTATGGGTAAACGGCTGTAAATAAGCCGCTGTTTTCAGCCCCATCAATCCTAAAAAAACAGCCAGCGGGTTTGCAAAGCCGCTCAGCATCACTGCTGCCATCGCTGCCACGATCACTGCATAGCGGAGGATATTCTGCTTCATCACCATCTTCACTGCCAGATCCTCTGCCAAATCCAACGCTCTGTCCAGAGACCACCACATGTGAATGCCTGAAGCCTCTGCCAGCAGTACACCCAGCCAAAGGCCAATGCTGTAGCCTGCCTTGTCCGATACCAGCCACACTGCTGCAGCCTCACAGACCACTCCCCAGCAGCCGATGCCCAAGGCCAGCTCCCACAGAGTCCTGTCAATCCCCTTTCTTCTTTTTTCCATATACGGTATCCTTTTCACTCTTCATACGATATATTTTTCTGGCAAATATATATATGTTTCGAAAGCCCGCCAAAGCCCCTATGAAAAACAGAAAAACCATCCAGAAGGAAGTATGGAACCTCCTGTCCAGAAGCATCCCCACAAAGGAACAGGCAAAGATCGGAACCAGCATATTGATCCCGAACTGGGTAATCATTGCCAACGCCTGATAGACATTTTTCCCGTACCTCACTTCAACCTCCACGCTATTTTGCGTTTTAATAGACCATTTTCAATTATATCCCTTTTTTTCTTCGATGTCCAGCAAAATGCGACAATAAATTCGGCGCGAAAGCCGGGGGCAGCCCTTTCCTCTGCATTCTTTCCATTCCGGTCTGTTTTTATGAGAGTGCAAAAGTAATTTCCAGGCCTGCCCTAGTAAAAAATATGGCCCCCGATGCTGATGCCTGTCAGGCCAGGTATGGGAGTCCTGAAAAAGACGCAGTTCCCCACATTGGTTTCCCCCCGCATGGCGGCATCCGCTGCCTGATAGCATTTTTCTGTAGCTTTATTTTCAGCCAGGGCCGCTGCCAGCCGCCCGCTGGCCACAGGGGAAAACTGGCCGGACTGATAGATGACACCCACTACAGAATCCGGAAAAACCGAGCTCAGCACCCGGTTCACCACTACAGCTCCCACCCCCACCTGTCCTGCATAGTCTTCTCCGCCGGCCTCACAGTAAATCAGATTGGCCAAAAGATATCTGTCCCCTTCTGCAAAGCTCACCTCGGAAATGTCTCTCCATGAAGACTGGGCTGCCAGCCTGGAGAGCCTGATCTCCTCTTCCAGCTTGGCCTGGAGCTGTGCAATATCCTCCTCCTGCTCCTTTATTCTCTGCTCATAGGCAAGAGCCTCCTGTTCTGCCATAGCTATCTCGTCGGCCTTGCCCGCCAGGCTGTCCACGGTCTGCCGCACCAGCTCAGATACCCGACTTTTTTCCTCTTCCACCTGGGCCTTATATTCGTCCAGCTCTTTCTTCTCAGCTGCCAGCCGGGCTTCCTTCTCTATGACCTGCTCCTTGACGGCCCTGTACTCCTCCAGCTTCCTCCTGTCATATGCAGAGATCTGCTCTATATAGTCATTTCTGTTGAGAAAATCAGAAAAGCTGGCCGATGCAAACAGCATCTCCATCATCACATAGTCCCTGCTTTCGTACATGAACTGGATACGTTTCTTCATGCACTCATACTGCCACTCTTCTGTTGCTTTGGCTTCCTCCAGCTCCTCCTGGGCGGTCTCGATCTCCGCCTCTTTTTTCTCTATGCGGTCCTCCAACTCCCCCAGCCTGTCACCCACTTCCTGCAGCCGGCTGTTGAGGCTGCTCAGCTCTCCCCGCAGAGCCCCCTCCTGCTGATTGAGTTCCTCCAGCTCCTGCTGGGTTTCATTCAGGTCGGATTCCGTCTCCTCCTTTGCGTCCTTGGCTTCCTCCAGCTCCCTCCTAGTGGCCTCGGTAGCATATGCAGTTATGGCAGCAGCTGCCGGCATGGCTCCCGCCAGCAGCAGCCTCAGAAGCAGAGCTGCCCTCTGCTTTCCGCCCCTTTTTCTGATTTTCATACCCATACTCCAACTCCTCACAGTTACCTCCGGCTTATACATCCAGCTCTATCTTTCTTCCTGTCCTCTGATAACGGTAATACTTCACCCCGGCAGCATCCAGCATTCTTTTGGAGGCTCTGGTCAGCGGCGAATCTGCATATTTATCGCTGTCGTATACTATGGTTTTGATCCCTGCCTGGATGATTGCCTTGGCACATTCATTGCAGGGAAAAAGGGAAACGTAGATTTTCCCCCCCTCCAGGCTGCCTCCCCGGTAATTCAGGATGGCGTTCAGCTCGCTGTGGGTAACATAGGCATATTTGGCATCATATGCCTCTCCCTCTCTGTCCCAGGGAAATTCATCGTCGGAGCAGCCCGCCGGAAATCCATTGTAGCCCATGGAAAGGATCTTGTTGTCCTGGCTGACGATACAGGCCCCCACCTGTGTGTTGGGATCCTTGGATCTCATACCGGACAGCATCGATACCCCCATGAAATATTCGTCCCATGATATATAGTCCGTTCTCTTCATACCGTCCATCCCTATTTTGTGCCGAATATCCTGTCCCCCGCATCTCCCAGGCCGGGAACGATATAGCCATGGTCATTCAGCCTCTCATCCAGCGCACCGATATACATGTCCACATCAGGATGCATGCACTGCATCCTCTCCACCCCCTCCGGAGCAGCTATAATGCACATAAAATGAATATTTTTGCAGCCCTTATCCTTCAGCATCCGGATGGCCTCCGCAGAGGAGCCTCCAGTAGCCAGCATAGGGTCTACCACAAATACCTCCCTCTCGGCACAGTCTGCCGGCAGCTTGCAGTAGTATTCTACCGGGTTCAGTGTCTCAGGATCACGGTACAGGCCGATATGCCCCACCTTGGCAGCGGGTATCAGATCCAGAACGCCGTCCACCATCCCCAAGCCGGCTCTCAGTATGGGGACAATGGCCATCTTCTTTCCTTTCAGCTGTTTTCCCACCGTACTGCAAATAGGAGTCTTGATCCGGGTATCCTCCAGCTGCAGCTCCCGGGTTGCCTCATAACAGATCAGCATGGCGATCTCCCTGATGGTCTGCCGGAAGTCCTTGGTTCCCGTGTCGGTTCTCCTGATATAACTGATTTTATGCTGGATCAGAGGATGATCCATAACCACTGTTTTAGCCATTTTATACCTCCTGTCTATGTCTCTTGCTCCATTTCCTCAGCTTCAAATGCGGCAATCTGCGCCACCCTTCTGCAATGCTTTTCCTCCCCGGAGAAAGCCGTACAGAGGAAGGTGTCCACGATCCCCAGCGCCAGATGAGTCCCTATGATGCCTGCCCCTAGGGCCAGCATGTTGGTATCGTTATGCTCTCTGGTAAGCCTTGCGGAAACAGTATCGGAACAGAGGGCGCAGCGGATCCCCTTCACCTTATTGGCCGCAATGGAGATCCCTATACCGGTAGTGCATATTACGATCCCCTTCTCACATTCTCCTGCAGCCACTGCCCTGGCTGCCGCAACGGCATACCCGGGATAATCACAGGACCGGGTGTCCATGCATCCGAAATCCCTGTATTCCATTCCTTTTTCCTCCAGATACCTGATAATCTCCTGCTTCAGGGCGTAACCGCCGTGATCGCAGCCTAGCGCTATGCTCATTTTTGTCTCCTCCTGTTTCTTCTCCCATTTTCATCAGCCTTCATCCCGAATATTTTCCACCCGATAGCCTGCGGCCTTGAGCAGCCGGTTCATGATCGCCTGTCCCATGCCCCGATCCTCTCCTGCCTCTGCCAGTGCCTCAGAATATATCACTGTAATATTCTCGTCATCAAACTCCCGCAGAATGCGGTAAAGTGTATGGGCAACGGCCTTTTCGTCATCTCTGGCCCCTGCACTTTTTACACTGTCTGCCCGGTAGCAGGATACGGTGTCATCCATTCCTATGACCCCCACTTTCCCCCCCTTCCGGCGCACTGCCTCTGACCTCCTGTTGATTTCCTCTACCACCCTGCGTCGAGGCCCATTTATGATCGTCAGCTCCCCCCGGGGAGCATAATGCCGATACTTCATACCCGGCGCACGGGGGGCCTGTCCAGCCCTCCCCTCCAGAATCGTGCTGTCCACCTGCACTTCACCCAGAACCTGCTCCAGCATCTGCCTGGTGATACAGCCCGGCCGGAGGATAACAGGAACAGGCTCGGTCAGATCCACAATAGTGGATTCCAAGCCGATATCCGCACCGTCCCCCTCGATGATCATATCAATCCTGCCATCCATATCCTCCTTCACATATCGGGCCAGGGTGGGACTGGGCCGCCCCGACCGGTTGGCGCTGGGAGCCGCCACATAGCCTCCTGATGCCTCTATAAAAGCCAGCGCCACCTTGTGCCGGGGCATACGGACTGCCACAGTTTCCAGCCCCCCTGTGGTGGCCGGCGGCACCCTTTCCGACTTGTGCAGTATCAGGGTCAGAGGCCCGGGCCAGAAAGCAGCCGCCAGTCTCTCTGCCGCCTCCGGCACCTCTCTTACAATGGGATAGATATCCTCCCACCGGCTGATATGGACAATCAGAGGGTTGTCTGAGGGCCTGCCCTTGGCCTGATATATTTTCCTTGCGGACTCCGCATTCAGGGCATCTCCCCCCAGGCCGTATACCGTCTCCGTGGGAAATGCTGCCAAGCCGCCTCTTTTAATGATTTCTCCGGCTTCTGACAGCAGCTGTGCATCTATGCTGTCTTCATTCATTCGGATTATTTTAGTTTCCATGTCTGTTCACCCGGTATTATATATTGCAATAAGTTTTTTATTATTATCTTACTGGAAATTCATCCCCATTGCAATCGTTTTTCACATACAGTACCTCTTCTGGCCTCAGCCTCCGGAGCTGTTCAGAAACTGCAGGACACCCATATGCACAGCCCAGGCCACCCTCTCCTGATACACCTTATCCTTCAGCTTCCCGGCCTCTTCCCGATTGGACAGAAAACCGCACTCCACTATCACGATGGGACAGGCTGTCTTTTTCAGCAGATAATAGCTGTTATTTCCCTTTACCTCCCTCTTATTCTCCGGATCCAGCCCTGCCCTGAAGCGTCTCTGGATCAGCTCTGCCAGACGCCTGCCGTCAGGGCTGCCTTCATAATAGAATACCTGCGCCCCCTTGACATACTCCTCCGGATAGCTGTTCTGATGGATGCTCACCACAAGCTCCGGCCGGGCCTCCTCTATCATTGCAATCCGGCGTTTCATATCCTGCACCTTTTTGCCCGAGGCATTTTCATCATACAGCCCTTTTTCATCTGTCCTGGTCATGACCACCTCCACATCCTGGCTCTCCAGCAAAGCCTTGAGCTTTTCGGCGATCTGCAGGTTGATATCCTTCTCCAGGCTGCCGTCAATCCCCACCTTCCCGGGATCAGCTCCACCATGGCCTGCATCAATCACAACACAGGCCTTCTGTTTATTCTCTGTTATAACGCCCCCGGAAGCAACATAGGCGGCGCCCTCCCGCGCCACAAAATACATGGCCGCCAGGAGGATTGCCGCCATCACAATCTTTAAAACCTTTCCCTGCCTTTCGTCAACCATCCGTATCTACCGTTCTGTTCCACTATTGCTAAAGTCTATGAAACAGACCAGCTACTTATTCACAGGAGCTTACCCTGCGGCCGCTTACCTGCCGAGGTACTCTCCGATCACATCCCAGATCACAGGCTTCTCAAAGCCCAGCTTCCAGGCTGCCACACCTCCCAGCTTATACTTTTCCATGATATTCAGCTTCACCTCAATAGACTGCTCGTCCTCCAGCCATACCTGATAAAAGGTGTCCCCCTCTGTCACCTCGCCGTAGTTCTGGCAGGCGGTTTCATCCCACCGCACAGACATGCCGTGATTTTGTACAAACTGCTCTGCAATCTCCATTCCTACCGCCTCGCTGCTCAGCTCAGCCCCCCGGCTCTTCCAGATACGGGTATAGAAGGGCAGGGCATTGATTACCTTTTCAGAGGGCACCTCCTCCACCGTCTTTTTAATGCCCGCTTCCACAAAGCCGATGGAGGCCACGCTTCCGGCCTGAGGCCCTCCGCTGTAGTGCTCGTCATATCCCATGATGATCACATAGTCAGCAAACACTCCCTGCTCCCCTCTGCCGTAATGATCCGTATATCCCGTAGGCACATAGTTGTCCACAGAAAGTACGATCCCCCTCTTTCTGCATTCCACGGAAAGCTCCCTGATAAACTGGACAAAATGCTCTCCTGTATCCTGTGACAGCCCTTCAAAATCCACATTGATGCCATCCAGCCCGTATTCTGCCGCTGCATCCATCAGGTTCCCCACCAGCCTGGCCCTCTTCGTGGTGTGGGACAGCAGCTCATAGCTGTCCACCTGATCCCTGTTGGTAAAATTATCAATCAATGCCCATACTTCCAGCCCCATGGCATGGGCCCGGGACACATACTCCGCGTTAGCCAGGCTGGAAAAATTCCCCTCATTGTCGGTCAGCGCAAACCATGTGGGCGAGATGACATTGATTCCCTTGGTCTCCGCAAGGGCCTCCGCAAGTACATCCCCTCCTGCCGGCCCACCCACAGCATGCCAGGCCAGATTGATCTTGTGGGGTCTGGTGATGCTGGTGTACTCCCGGCCGGCAAATTCTCCCGCTTCCGCTATCTTCTCACCGGTTTCTTCTGTCTCAGATACAGCCTCCGCCCCGGAAGCCTCCAGTCTCCTGTTCTCCACATAGCCGATAAAAGCGTCGGCAGTCTTTACTTTGCTCCAGTTTTCCATTTCTTCCAATACCAGGACCCTGTCCCCCCTCTCCGCCTCCGTGAGGATAGGACTCTTGATGCCTCCCTGATAACGAACTGCCGTCCTTTTTTTGATTTCAGCCTCCCTGAACTGCGCCCGGGCGCCAGTCCGGATCTGCATCCGGTTGGGTGCCGTAAAGGACTCATAGGAAAAATCTGTGAACTTCTTCACATAGTCCGCTGCCACATACAGCTCCTCACCGCTTCCATCCGCAGCTGCGCCATAGCGGGCTATGATATATCCCGCATCCCTCTCTCCCTCCTCTGCAAGGTAGGAAGAAGCACCGATCTCCACCCTGACCGTATGCCCGGGCAGGGTATACAATAAAAGCTGCTCCTTTTCATCTGCATAGAATCTGCCGTCAAAATATTTATGGATTGTCTTCAAATCAAAATAATAGACTCCATCCCACAGCCTGGCAGACTCCTCTATCCGCTGATCCTGCAGCAGGATGGCCACCTCATCCTCACTTTCCAGCGAAAAATATTCATCCAGATCCGCCCTCTCCTTGGAGTAGGAATATTTATTTATCAGCTTTATGCCTGCACTTATTCCAACGATCACAACAATAAGGACGATTGCAATCATTGCCGGTAACATTTTCTTCATTCATCCAGCTCCCTTCCAATCGTCCTATATTATAGCAAAAGATTCTCATACCGTCATTACCGATTTAGGCTTTTTATTACTTTTTTTGACAGCGCATGCTGCAGTCATTTCGGGGTCTTCCTTTATCTTTTATTTCAGCGCGCCGTCCGGCTTACACAGAGAAGCAGACCTCTGCCAAAAGAAGGCTCGTGATATATTTCGCGATATGCCGATATCCGGTTATACTTTCGGGTAAAATGACGATACTAAAATTACGGAATGCCCGGACATGTACCAACAAAAATACAAAAATAAAATTACCATAAAACAAAAATCTTTAATATCCGTGAAATTGAATTATATAGCGTGAAATCATTTGGAAAATTTTATTTTCTGAACAGACACATAAGCCTGTAAGACCCCTCCCATACTGGATATCGGGAGGAAAATCGGAACGCCCTGTCCAAAATAATGTGTAAATCAGACAGCGGCCATTCCCAAATATGCTTTAATATGATACAATGAATATATAGATAAAAATGCATGCCTCCTTTCGGTACTGACTACCCGGAAGCATTCCGTGCTTTGTATTATATCAGAACCTCCTTGGTTTTTCAAGCAGATTTTGAATTTTTTGCCGGTGTCTGTAAAATTTTAAAAACAATCATAAAACTTTGTAAACACAATGCGAATTCTATTGACTTAAGCAGAACGAAAGTATAATATACTTTTAACTGTAAATATGGATTGCAGTCACAATATGACCAGACAACAGTATCTTATATATAGATAGTAAGGATGTGAGAACATGAAGATAGAAAAAGTAAATGATCATCAGATTCGGTGTACACTTACCCGAGAGGATCTGGCTGACCGCGAACTTAAAATCAGCGAGCTTGCCTACGGAACCGAGAAGGCGAAAAACCTGTTTCGTGACATGATGCAGCAGGCATCCTTTGAATTCGGCTTTGAGGCCGAGGATATCCCTTTGATGATTGAGGCCATTCCGCTCAATTCCGAGAGCATCGTGCTCATCATCACCAAGGTGGAGGATCCTGAGGAGCTGGATACCCGTTTTTCCAAATTTGCTCCCTCTATCCATGAAGCAGATGATGAGCTGGATGAAATGATAGACAGTATTTCTGAAAATACAGACGATGTTCTGGATTTGTTCAAAAAAATTCTGGACGGGAAGTCCAGGGAGGACGCAGGACAGTCTGCTCCTTCTGAGACACAGGCAAAGCCGTCTGAAAAAAATACGGGCAGGCAGGAGTCCGAGCCCGAGGCGGAGCAGGAGCTTGTCAGGATCTTTTCCTTTGATTCCCTCAACACCATGGCAAAGATTTCCAGGGTGCTGGCCACCTTCTACACCGGACAGAACTCCCTATATAAAAACGAGGCCAGCCGACGCTATATTCTGGTGGTTTCCAAGGGACAGCACACCCATCTGGATTTCAACAGAGTATGCAATATCCTGTCAGAGTACGGCAGCAGCGAAAAGTATGTCTCCTCCAGGGAAGCCTATCTGGAGGAACACTTCAGCCCTCTCATCAGGGAGCATGCCCTGCAGGCTTTGAGCCAGTTGTAAAGCTGCTGTCATAATCATAAGGCACAAACGCAAAGAGCCCGTGGACGGAACGCTGCAGCAGCAGGTTACTGTCCCCGGACTCTTTGTGTGTTGTATACTGCTTTATGCCTCACTTTTTTATTTTTTCATTATGCTGTACCATGGCTTTCAGCAGTGCTATAATACTTCCCGGATCTTTGCCATGAGTTCATCGGCATCCAGTCCATGCACCATGGCCGCTTCTTCCAGAGTCTCTCCCTGTGCGGAAGGACATCCCAGGCAGTGCATGCCGATCTCCAGCAGTACCGGTGCAATGGCGGGGCTGATCTGCAATGCCTGACCGATTGTCATATCCTTGGTTATCTCTGCCATCTTCCAAACCTCCTTTTGTGCAGAATGTTTTCTTTTGCTTGCCATCCGAAAACTGTTATCAGTATAATACTTTCCCCTCTTTCTTTCAACCCATTCCCGACCCTTTGTCAGTTTTGCAGAATTCTGACCTGTAAAAGCCCCAAAATACGCCCAATGTACCGAAAAAAATACATAACCCTGCTTGACGCTGCAAATATATTTAACATATAATAATAACACAGAAATTTCTACTATAATTAATCAATACACTTTCATGACAGGAGGCTTTTCAAAATGAGACCAGAATGGAAAGATTTTGTAGGCGGCAAATGGGAGAATGAAATCAATGTGCGTGATTTCATTCAGAAAAATTATCATCCCTATGACGGGGACGAGTCCTTTTTAGCAGAGCCTACTCAGAACACCAAGGATTTATGGGCACAGGTGCTTGAATTACAAAAACAGGAGCGTGAAGCAGGCGGTGTCCTTGACATGGATACAAAGGTGGTTTCCACTATTACTTCCCATGCTCCCGGCTACCTTGACAAGAGCAAGGAGACCATCGTAGGGTTCCAGACAGACAAACCCTTTAAGCGTTCCCTGCAGCCCTACGGCGGCATCCGTATGGCAGAAAAGGCTTGTGCTGACAACGGCTACGAAGTGGATCCTGAGATCAGTGAATTCTTTTCCACACACAGAAAAACACACAATGCAGGCTGCTTTGATGCATACAATCATGAAATGAGGGACTGCCGTTCTTCCCACATCATTACAGGTCTTCCGGATGCCTACGGACGCGGACGTATCATCGGTGACTACAGACGTGTTGCCCTGTATGGTATTGATATGCTGATCGAAGACAAGAATAAGCAGAAGGATTCTACCGGCCGTGTCATGACAGACCATGTAATCCGTCTCCGTGAAGAGCTTTCCGAGCAGATTGTTGCCCTGAAACTGATGAAGGAAATGGCTGCATCCTATGGCTGCGATATTTCCAAGCCTGCTACTAACGTACAGGAGGCTATCCAGGCGATGTACTTCGGTTATCTGTGTGCAGTAAAGGAGCAGAATGGAGCTGCTATGTCCCTGGGACGTACTTCTACTTTCATTGACTGCTATGCAGAGAGAGACCTGGCTAACGGAACCTTTACAGAGGAGCAGATTCAGGAGTTCATTGACCACTTTATCATGAAACTGAGGATGATTAAATTTGCCCGTACACCTGAGTACAACCAGATCTTCGCAGGCGATCCGGTATGGGTAACAGAGTCTCTGGCCGGTGTTGGTGTGGACGGACGTCACATGGTTTCCAAGACCTCTTTCCGTTATCTGCACACATTGACCAACTTAGGCCCCTCTCCCGAGCCCAACCTGACAGTTCTCTGGTCCACAAGGCTTCCTGAAAACTACAAGAGATACTGTGCGAAGATGTCCATCCAGACCTCTTCCATCCAGTACGAGAACGATGACCTCATGAGAGTGGCACACGGCGATGACTATGGTATTGCCTGCTGTGTATCCTCCATGGTAATCGGTAAAGAGATGCAGTTCTTCGGCGCACGTGCCAACCTGGCTAAATGTCTGCTTTATGCTTTGAACGGCGGTGTGGATGAAGTAACCAAGAAGCAGGTAGGCCCCAAATACCGTCCTGTTGTGGGTGATGTCCTTGATTTCGACGATGTAATGGATAAATTCAAGGATATGATGGAGTGGCAGGCAGATGTTTATGTAAATACTCTGAATGTTATCCATTATATGCATGACAAATACTGCTATGAGAGAGCACAGATGGCTCTTCATGACAGAGACGTTAAGAGATATTTTGCAACCGGAATTGCAGGGCTTTCCATCGTAGCTGACTCTCTTTCCGCTATCAAATATGCCAAGGTAGAAGTGATCCGGGACGAAGACGGAGTCATCGTAGACTTCAAAACCACCGGAGAGTTCCCCAAATACGGTAATGATGATGACCGTGTAGACCAGATCGCGCACGATCTCGTATCTACCTTCATGACAGCCCTCAGAAGACATCATACCTACAGAGACGGCATTCCTACCATGTCCGTACTTACCATAACCTCAAACGTAACCTATGGTAAGGCTACCGGCAACACACCTGACGGACGTAAGAAGGGACAGCCTTTTGCACCCGGTGCCAATCCGATGCACGGACGTGATACCCACGGTGCAGTAGCTTCCTTATCTTCTGTAGCAAAGCTTCCTTTTAAGGATGCCCAGGATGGTATTTCCAATACCTTCTCTATTATTCCCGGTGCACTTGGTAAGGATGACCAGATCTTTGCCGGTGATATTGAGATTGACTTATCCAAATAATTGTATTGCGCTCAAAGGAGGGGCTTCCAATGGATGAGAAGACTATGATTGACGACTTGGTCAAAATGCTGGATGCAGGCATGACACAGGGAGTCGGGCATGTCAACGTAGATGTGGACGAATCCCAGACAGAAGGCAGAAATGTCCAGACCATGGGATGCACTGACTGCTCCAGAACCCCTCTGGCATGCAGTGTGCCCACCCTGGAACAGGGATTGGATGATTACACCTAATTTAAAATATAAAGAAAAACAGGAGGATTTAAAATGGCAGTAAGCAGCGCACAGGTTGACAACCTTGTATCTTTATTAGACGGATATGCTACCAAAGGCGGACATCATCTCAATGTTAATGTCCTGAACAGAGAAACTTTACTGGATGCACAGAAGCATCCCGAGAACTACCCTCAGCTGACCATCCGTGTATCCGGATATGCGGTTAACTTTATCAAGCTGACACCCGAACAGCAGAATGACGTTATATCTCGTACCTTCCATGAATCTATATAATTTATAGGATTAGAGACAGGGATATTGGAGACCTTGAGTAGTCAAGGTCTCTTTTTCTTCAAAGACTCTGATGAAAAAGAAGAAAAGAAAGGAAAGAAAACATGCAGGGCAGAATACATTCACTGGAAAGCTTTGGCACAGTGGACGGTCCCGGTACAAGATTTGTGGTATTTGTACAGGGCTGTCCTCTGAGATGTGTCTATTGCCACAACCCTGACACCTGGTCTGTGGAGGGCGGTACCCTAATGGATCCGGAAGAAATATTTGAACAATATGAAAGAAATAAGGCATTTTATAAAACAGGAGGCATCACCGTAACAGGGGGAGAACCTCTGATGCAGCTGGATTTCCTTATTGATCTCTTTACCATAGCCAAAAGGAAAGAGGTGCACACCTGTATTGATACATCCGGTATCACCTTCAATCCTCAACAGCCTGTCTGGCTCAAAAAGCTGGATCACTTAATGGAACTGACAGATCTGGTTATGCTTGACATCAAGCATATTGATCCCGAGAAGCACCTGGAACTCACCGGAAAGTCTAATGAAAGGGTTCTGGCCTTTGCAGAATACCTGAATGAAAAGAAAGTAGATATGTGGATCCGCCATGTTGTTGTTCCAGGTCTTACCGACGATGATAAATATCTTTATGAACTTGGTTATTTTATCGGCCAGTTCAGCAATCTCAAGGCTTTAGACCTGCTCCCCTATCACACTATGGGAGCTGCCAAGTATCAAAAGCTTGGGATAGAATACAGGCTGGCAGATCTCCCTGCGATGGATAAAGAGAAAATACCCGAAAAGAAGCAGATTGTTATTGACGCCATAAAAAAGCGCAGACAGGATGACATGGAAACCGACAAATGATAAATTTCAGCATTCCAGCTTATACCAATTATTATATAAAATTTTACTTGTATTTGATGTAATTTTGTATTAGAATAATAACAGAGTTTGATAATAATTTATCAATAGAATGACACATATTCAAGGAGGTTTTATTATGGCATATGTAATCAGTGACGCTTGTGTAGCTTGTGGCTCTTGTGAGGCACAGTGCCCGGTTGGCGCTATCAGCATGGGGGATGGGAAGTTTGAGATCGACCCTGCTACCTGCATTGATTGTGGTTCCTGCGAAGGAGTATGTCCGGTAACAGCTATCTCTGCAGGCTGATTGCAATCGGTTATTTACACAATTTTATAGGAAAAACCTTCCATCACGCGGTGGAAGGTTTTTTTCTTTTTTTGAAAGGTGATAAGCTTGGTTTCTTTTCCTTTGTTTTTGTTTTTCTGCTGTAGCTTCTGATCACCTCGTCAATGTGCCTGTAATGCTCCTCTTCCCTCTTTCTGCGCTCAGCCTCCCTTTCCTCTTCCTGCTCTCCCCACTGTCTGAACTGGTAGTCAAGCTCCTTTAATACACACTCCTTGATTTCCTCACACAGCTCTCTGTTGTTTTCTCTGACTGCATCTCCGATCATATGCTGCAGCAGGATCCTCAGTCTCATCCCCTTCTCTTCTCTGCTCTCCAAGCAGGCATCAGCAGGCCCCCTCTCACCCACGATCTCTATCATGCCATTCTCCCTTCCGCCTTCCGCTTTACCGCTGCTTCCTATTCTCTCCAGCTTTCCATCCTTCAGCACCATACGAATTGCCTTCAATTGTAATCCCTGCTCCTTCAACATTTTAATTTCCCGGAACCGTTCCACATCCTCCCCTGTATAATACCTGTGTCCCAGCTCATTTCTCTTGATAGGAATCTCCAGCTCTTCCTCCCAATAGCGCAGAACATGTGATTCCACCTCTACCAGCCTTGCTGCATCAGAAATCAAATAATGTGTCTGTTCCATCTCTTTTCTCCCTTCTATTAAAATTGACCATAGCTACTCAGATTTTATGTAACAAAAGAGGACAGCAATTATATCTGTCCTCTTTTGTAAACTATCTTTTTATTTATTACTCAAAACTATTTCTGCATGTTGGCAAACTTGGTATATTCCGGCAGCCATACCAGCTCTATCGTCCCTATAGGGCCATTCCTCTGTTTTGCTACAATAATCTCTGCAATTCCCTTCTTTTCCGTATCTTTATTATAATAATCATCCCGGTAAATAAACATCACCACATCCGCATCCTGCTCTATGGCACCGGACTCTCTCAGATCAGACAGCATGGGCCGGTGATCCGGCCGCTGCTCTACCGCACGGCTCAGCTGGGAAAGAGCCAATACCGGCACACCCAGCTCTCTGGCCAGGGCCTTCAGGGAACGGGAAATGTCCGAAATCTCCTGCTGCCTGGAATCACTTCTTCCGCTTCCGGACATAAGCTGCAAATAGTCTATAATAATCATTTTCAGGTCATGCTCCAGCTTGTATTTTCTGCATTTGGAGCGCATCTCAGATATACTGATACCCGGAGTATCGTCAATGATCAAATTGGACTTGCCGATGACTCCTGCAGTCTCTATCAGCCTTTCCCAATCATTGTCCGATAGGTTGCCTGTACGGAGCTTCTGGGCATCCACCTTGGACTCCAGGGAGAACAGCCGGTTTACAAGTTGTTCCTTGGACATTTCCAGACTGAATATGGCTACTGTGGCATTTAATTTAAAGGCTACATGCTGGGCTATATTCAGCACAAAGGCAGTCTTTCCCATGGATGGCCTGGCCGCTATCAGCACAAGGTCAGAGGGCTGCATGCCTGCAGTGCGATAATCCAGATCTATGAAACCGGTAGCGATCCCCGTCACACTGCCTTTATTTCTGGCCGCCTTCTCAATCTGATCCATGGCATTCATGACAATCTGGCGGATCGGGACAAACTCTCCGGTATTACGCTTCTGCACCAGCTGAAACACTCTTTTCTCTGTATCCTCGAGAATGGTTTCCAGGCTTTCCTTGCCCACATAACATGTATTGGCAATCTCCTCATTGAGCTTGATCAGCCGACGAAGAACTGCCTTCTCTGCTACGATATTGGCATAATACTTAATATTTGCAGAGGTGGGTACCGCAGTGATCAGATCCCTGATATATTCCAGGCTGGCAGTCTCAGGAGGTACATCCTTTTCTCTCAGCCTGTCCTGCAGCGTCACAAGATCCACCGGCTTTCCTTCATCATGCAGCTCCTCCATAGCCTCAAAGAGAGCCTGATGCTGCCTGCTGTAAAAGTCTTCTCCGGTTACAATCTCGGAGGCCACCACAATAGCCTCCTTGTCCATGATCATGGCTCCAATCACCGATTGTTCTGCCTCTATACTGTGCGGCAATACTCTTTTAAGCAACGCTTCCTCCATGGCTGCCACGGTATATCCTCTCCATCCTTACTCCATTTTACTGTTATGCTTCCTTTACCTTTACCTTCAGCCTGGCTGTTACCTTGGGATGCAGCTTCACTGCTGCCTCATAAACGCCCAGGCTCTTAATGGCCTCCGGAAGCTGAATCTTTTTCTTGTCGATCTCCATGCCGCACTGCTCCTTTGCCGCTGCCGCAATTTCCTTGGATGAGACAGAGCCGAAGGTTCTGCCGCCTTCTCCTGCCTTGATGGAGACCACAACCTCTTTTGTTTCCATCTCTGCTGCAAATGCCTTGGCCGCCTCCAGCTGTTCCCTGGCGATTTTTTCCTCATTCGCCTTCTGCAGCTTCAGATCATTCATATTCTTATTATTGGCTTCTACCCCCAGCTTCCTGGGCAGTACAAAGTTTCTGGCATAGCCGTCGCTGACATCTACAATATCTCCCTTTTTTCCCAGGCTCTTCACGTCCTCCAGCAATATTATTTTCATTCTGAACCTCCTATATAGCACCCTCTTCAATCATTTCATCCAGGGTTCTCTTAATAATACTGATTCCTTCTGCAAATGAGGTATCTTCCATCTGGCATCCGGCCGTATTGATATGGCCGCCGCCGCCCAGTCTTTCCATAATGATCTGTACATTTACCTCATCTATAGAGCGGGCACTGACATAGATCAGCCCCTGGTATTTTGTCAAAACAAAGCTTGCTTTGATCCCCTTGATATTCAGCAGCTCATTGGCTGCCTGTGCTCCCACTACAGTAGGACTTTTTATATCGTCACTGCTGCATATGGATATAGCGTATGCATTCTTATATATTTCAGCCTGGCTGACCGCATCCGCCTTTGCCTTGTATTCCATGGCATCCTCCCGGAACAGCTTACGCACACGCATAACATCCGCGCCGTTTCTTCTGAGGAATGCCGCTGCTTCAAAGGTTCTGACTCCTGTCTTGGTCATAAAATTATTGGTATCTATCATGATGCCGGAATACATGCAGTCTGCCTCCATGCTCTTGATCCTGATGTTCTCACCGATATACTGAAGGATCTCAGATACCATCTCACAGGTAGAGGAAGCATAGCCCTCAACATAGGAAAGCGTGGCATTTTCTATCACCTCGGTACCCTGTCTGTGATGGTCGAACACCACAATGGATTTGCACAGCCGAAGCAGTTCAGGACAATCCGTAATACTGGGCTTATTCACATCCACCACCACCAGTACTGCGTTATTTCCGGCCATTTCTACTGCCTGCTGACGATTGATGATAAAATCATCTTCATATTCATTGCTGTTATGGAACATATCAATGAAGGGCTTCAGGGATGATGTACAGTCACTTACCACGATATGTACCTTTTTCCCCAGGGTGATCGCTATACGGGCTATGCCCACAGCAGCGCCGAAGCTGTCTATATCTGCATTTCTATGCCCCATTACTATGACCTTGTCCTTGCCGGAAATAATTTCCTTCAGGGCATGGGCCTTCACCCTGGCCTTTACTCTTGTATTTTTCTCTACCTGCTGGCTCTTACCCCCATAATAAATGGTGTCCCGGGGCGTCTTGAGCACTGCCTGGTCACCGCCCCTGCCAAGGGCCAGATCTATAGCATTCCTGGCAAACTCATAATTCTGTGCATAGCTCAGGCCGTCCAGCCCTACACCAATGCTGATCGTCACTGCCATCTCATTGCCGATATTGACAGTTTTCACATCCTCCAGCAGATCAAAGCGATTCTCCTGCAGATGTGCTATGGCCTTTTTCCTCAGGATGATCAGGTATTTGTCCTTCTCCATCTTTTTGCAGATACCATCCAGGCCGGCAATATATTTGTTCACCTTTCTGTCTATCAGCGCTATCAGAAGGGAGCGCCTTACCTCCTCCACACTTTCCAGCGCCTCATCATAATTGTCAAGATAGATCAGGCCTATTGCAAGGCTCTGGTCATCCACCTCCTGCAGAGCGATTTTAAGTGCAGTCTCATCAAAGAGATAGAGGGCAATCAGATAACCATCGTAGTCCTCGTCCTCTATAATATCACTGTCGATTACCATTTCTTCCAGAGGTATCTTCTTCATCCTGGCTACATAATCTTTGTCCAGAAAGCTTATGTTGATCTCCACATCGCACGAATCTGCGGGCAGCTTTTCCTTCGTAATACAGGGAATCAGGGAGGTAATGGACTTATGATAGCCTTTCTCCTTATGTACGGCTTTTTCAAATGCAATATTGGTCCATAGGATCTTTCCTGACTCATCCAACAGGGCATGGGGCAAATCCAATTCTCTGAGCAGCTGCTTCTGTATCTGCCCATACTGTGTGGCAAAGCTGATCAGCTCGTTGATAATAACAGGCCTGCTGTATACCAGCATGAAACCAATTACCAAAAAATAAAACAGTAGAAAGCAGGCGAGTATCAATCCGGCTCTGACATCAATCGCAAATAACCCAATATCAATAAGAATCAACAATACTCCCATATAAAGGGAGGTCTGCAAATAAATCTTCAATCTGCCTTTTGGCTTGATGCTGTTTTTCATATATTATCCTTTTCTGAAATTCATAGCATATTTGAATTCATAACTCCCCACGTTGAAAATATACCATTATAGTATACCATTTTTTTCTGCAAAGTGCCAGACATATTATTTTGTCATTTTCTGCTTCTTTATACATAACAGGTCCGAAATCCTGTATTTTCCTGCAGAACCACCTGATGCGCAAACAAATACCTCCGGATGCTGCTGTTCCGGAGGTACTCATTAAACATTCTATTTATCGTATTTATTTTGGAAACGTGTCAGCATCGCCGCGCACTCAGCTCTCGTTGCCTCTCCCTTGGGATCCAGGCGGAAGCTTCCGTCTCCGTTAGGCTTACCGCTGATCATCCCCACCGCAGTTGCCCACTTCATATACTCCGTTGCCCAGGAACTTACAGATGCTGCATCTGTGAAGCTGCCCAGGGCTTTGGTCTCACTTATATCGTAATTGCTGATCCTGGCATATTCATTGAGCATCTTTGCAATCTGCTCACGGGTAATATTTACATTAATTCCATAGGTTCCATCCGTGAAACCTGCTGCAATGCCCTTTTGATTTGCCCAGATAATTGCATTACTGTACCACTTTCCTCCTGCCACATCGGTAAACTTATCAGAAAATGCCACCTTCGGCTCTCCTGCCATACGATAGAGAACTGTAGCGAACATCGCTCTGGTAAGCGGATGATCCGGCTGGAACAGGGTAGTCCCTGAGATTCCGTTCATAATGTCATTGAAATAAACATGCTTCACGCTCTCATATTTCCAGTTTCCGGGATTCTCAGCAACGTCGGTAAAGAACCACTTCTTTTCCTGGGGCTTAGGATCCTCATCTCCCTGTGTCTTTAGATCCTCCAGATCAGCATAGGCTCTCTCCAGCTCTGTCTGCAGAGCATCCAGCTGTATCTGCTGAAGGCTGGTATCCTCCAGACCTGCCTTTGCATTGTCCAGAGCCTCCGTAAAGACTGCGAAAGAATCTGCAGTATAATTTGCACCTGCTGTAGCCTTCAGCTCATCATACTTTGCCTGGAGGCCGGTACGATCTACAAGGCCAAGCGCATAATCGATCTCACCCAGCTTAAATTTCGCCTGTCTGATATAGCACAGGTCTGTAGTAACACCTCCGGTCCAGGATGAGGAGAACTCTTCATCCCAATGTCCATAGGAATCTGTAATAATCGTTCCATCGGGCTGTACCACAATGCCCGCATATCCGGTATCACCTGATTTTGCATTAGGCGCAAAGTCCCTGTCCAGCAGGATACGGTACTGACCTTCATTCTGCTCCATAATATCCTCATAGGTGCCTACCCATGCAATCCATTCTCCTGCCATCCAGTCATTGGCTTCCACTACACCATCATTATTATAATCCGAAACAATCTCTCGGAAGGTGATAATTAATCTGCCGCTGATAGGATCATATACTATTTTGTGACGTTCACCGTGAAGGGCTCCCTGCATCTCTTCCGGCTCGCTCCAGGTCTCACCTTCGTCATCCGAATAGAACATAACTGATCTCTTGGGCTTCTGATCACTCCTTGCCAGTCCCACGATCCTGCTTCCATCCGGCGACCGGAAGAAGCCTACCTCACAGATTCTATAGCTTGCTTCCAGACTTCTGTATTCATCCAGATAAAGCTCCGGCTCACTCCACTGCTCTTCTCCGTCAGGGCCAAAGGTCAAATATGTCTTATAGTTATAGTAATTATAGGTATGATAAACAGCCATCCACTTATCTATATAGTTGCCATCCTCATCCTTCATCTGTATCAGACTGCCCATAGCTACAATGGACCAGTTCTGACTGCCGTCAGGCAGGGTGGAATGATGAGTCCTGTATTCACTCCAGGTCTCCCCATTATCATCGGAGATTGAGGTATCCCAGCCTCCTGTTGTGTTGCCATGCCAGTTAGGCCTGCCGCTGATCATCATCAGTTTGGTGGTTCCGTCTGTAAAATTCAGTTTGTACAAGGTAGGAGTCTCATAGGAATTGACCCAGGATTGGGGGGTATCCGTTTTCTCAGTCCAGGTTTCTCCTCCATCACGGCTTATCTGCATGATCACCGCACCGCAGCCATGTCCAACAGCATAAGCGGTGATCAGCGTCTGGTTATCATCCAGCATAATCATGTCCGGGTGAGCCAGGTACTGTCTGTCAGTGCCAGGCTTCTTCTCAATATCACTGAGCATGCTTTCCGGCAGCTCATACTGGGGAATGGTGTACCTGACCTCCAGCTCCCTGGTAATATTGAGAGCTACCTCAGCAGAATATCCTCCCGCCTGATTCTCAACGGTAATAATTGCCCTTCCTTTTTTTCTGGCGGTTACCACACCATTTTGATCCACAGCGGCAATGGAATCGTCGGAGGATCTGAAGGTAATCGTCTTATCATCATTGTCAGAAAGCAAATCCACATCGATGGCAAAGGTTTCTCCCACCAGCATATTAACGCTGCTTTCAGCAATATTCAGGCCATTGGTCAGCATACTCACAGCCACCTCAGTCTCTGTCAGGGCACGATTGTAAATCTTGACCTCATCTACAATACCTCTGAATCCGATACCGCCGACTACTTCTATGGGCGCCGGAAAACTGTTGCTTCTGGTCCATGCATTTTCACTGACCTTGGTTCCGTTAATATACAGCCTCAGGCCGTTGGTTCTGTCGTTAGTCCAGGTCATGTTCACCCAGGTATTGGAAGGCACATTCTGTCCACCCATAGTCAAAAATGCATTTGCGGCAGAACCCACATTGACTCCCGGACTGGCAGATCCGGCCATCCTGCTGTTTAGAGAAAGATTTCCGTCGCTGCTTGTCATAACAGAGCTTCTGCCTGTAGGAGTCTCCGTTGCATACATCCAGTAACCCACCGTCCAGTTCTCCGTCAATGTGCTGTCTGCCGGAAAAGTGGCTTTCCTGGCGCCGTCTACCTCCAGCCCCATGCCGGATCTTCCCTCTACATATACGCCGCCCACATTGGTTCCGGTACGCTCTCCCCAGCTGTCCGTAATACTGTTTCCGCTGTCTCCATCAAAGGAATAGTAGGAAACCAGAGCCTCGGATGCGATCTCCGGCCGCTCTACCGTGACTCTGATGATAGCCGATTTGGTCGGATCCTGCTCTGAAGTTGCCTTGATGTTGGTTGAACCTATCTTAAGTCCGGTAATCATACCACTCCTGCTTACCTTCACGATCTCCTCATTTTCAGAGGACCAGATCACTCTCTGATTCAGCAGATTTTCAGGTGCCATGGCTGTATTCAGCTGCATGGCTCCCTTCAGTCCCACTGCTACAGCTTCTCCCTCTGTAATGCTTACCGATTCTACTGTATTGGTACCACTGGCTTTCCGCGCCACATATGACTCTGTCAGCTCCTTTATCCTGCGCTCCACTTCCCTCATATCTGCAGCCAGCACCGACTTGCCGGTCTCTGTCAGATAATATTGTCCGGAATCATAGGTGGCTTTAATACTATCCATCATTGCATCCACATCTGCTTTCATGCCGGAGACCTCTTTCTCCATGAACAACAGCTTATTCACATCCCTGACACCCTGAGCCATCTTCTCCAGGCGGGTGCTGGATCTGACCTGGGGATTGGCCTTGTTGGCTTTTTCATCGGGAAAAATCAGGAAGCAGTCACCTGCTTCAAATGCGTTGTGAGTGGTATCCCTCAGAGGATCTGCCACCCAGGAATCATAAGCCCATCTCATATATCCACTGCCGCCTACGGAATAAGCATACATCATGGTCCAGTAACTCTCTCCCGGTGCACTTAAAGAGAAGCTGCCCGGCTTATGTCCCGTACAGGTGTAAATAGTAGTCTTTAAACCAAGCGCTTCACGCTCCTGGCGCATTGCCTCAAACTCAGCCGGATGGGCCTTCACCGCTATGGAGCCCACACTCAGCACATCCACCCTCATGGCCAGATCTTTTTTATTTACAAATCCGTCCATTGCCCCTGCAGTCTGCAATGGTTTCCCGTGAATATCCAACACACTGTCAATCAGGTCAAAGGCTCTGGCGTTAAAGCCACGCTCGTCAATACCAATATAAGTATGATCTCTCCAGCCCTGAGCCAGCAGATGCTGGATTAAATCCTGCAAAAAGGCTCTCCAGGCATTCTCCCATTCCTGGCTCCATCCCCCTGCGGAGATACTGATTCTCTGTTTCGTTTCCGTTGCCTGATCATGATATGTAATGGCATTGGTCCATGGTGCAATGCTATAGCATACAATCTTATCTCCTATGCCCAGCTCCTTATTGAACCGTACCCATGCATCAAAATCCGTATAATCAAAGGACCATGTGCCGTCCGTATTTTTCGTCCAGTCTACCATGGAGGGATATTTAATTTCATTTGCGCTGTATGTCTGGCCAGCCCAGGCCTCCTCCACTATGGTTGCGGTAACCGCATACCCGCCGATGGACTTATATTTTTCCATCTGCGGCCTCAGAATGTTAAAATGCTCCTCAGAAAAGGGATCCACATCATAATATTCTGCGGAAGCATAGGGATTCTGCCACAGCTCAATATCAAAGCCATTGATAAACTCTTCTTCATCCGGCAATACAGCATCAGCCACCTCCAAGGTATAGGTGATCTCCTGAGGCGCAGACACCCCATTGGCCGTAATACTTACCTTTCCTGTATAGGTTCCTGCTGCTGCGGTCTCAGGCACCTTGATGGAAACCCATACATTCTGTATGCCGTCATACTTTACATCAATGGGTGTGCCTGCATCCTGATATAAAATCTCATTGGCCTCCGCCCTGCTCCCTGTGGGTACCTCTCTTGTAGTACTGCCATACCCCGGCATACCCGTGTAGGCCTCTGCCGATTTTATAAAGGTCAGCTCTACATTTTCTGCAGGAATGCTGGCACCGCCGGAAGCTGTAAAATCCTCGGCTGTCACCGTCAGATCCCGTGCTGCGGAATCTATGGCAAGTACGGATATCTGTGAAACCGCAGCATCATTTTTCCATGCATACAGAGTCTCTGCAGTGGTAGCCTGCCCTGATTCCAAGGCGGCATATTTGTCCTCTGTCCACTGCAGATTGTCCTCCACTATGGTGGCTTTCAGCTGTGTGGCTGCCTCGGTAACATTTATGGGGACTGCAGCAGTCTGATTATCTTCTTCGGATTTTATCTCCACTGTAGTCTGGCCTGCCGCCCTGGCTGTTACCACCCCGCCGGCATCCACAGTTACGATATTTGTATCCCGGGACTCATAGGTGATCCCTGCAGTCCCTGCATAATCCGGAGCCACTGTATATTCCAGGGCAAGCGTCTGTCCCACCCTCATATCAGCTGAGGTCTGAGCCGGTGTAATTCCGGTGATCTGATATCTGTTATGATATACCACCACCTTGGCAGCATCGATCAGGGTTCCCGTTGCGCTGCTGTTTTTGGTGCCGGTTGCAACTGCTTTGAAGGTATGCTCCCCCTCCTCCAGCCCATCATATGTAGCGATTAATGTAGAATCAATATTGCTGGCGCGATAGAGGTCATGCTCCCCCTTTTCCACGCCATCAATATAGTATTTTACTTTTCCCATGGGCCTGTTTTGTCCGGCATATATGTCAATTTTATGACCCACAAACTTTACCTCATAATACGTGGCTTCCGGATTGGCACTGTCAGGCGTATTGGACCAGGTGTGGTTACTGTTTCCGGCCGTCCACTTCCCTTCCGGAAAAATAAAATAATTATTACTGCCGGTTGTCCTGGTGTGAGGGATCTCCGTTGTGTATTCCGCAGCCTCCCGGACATTTTCCATTTCTCCCAAATCCTCACCCACCTCTGGCAGAAAATCTGACTGCATTTCAGGGCCCTGCTCCTGCACGGAAGCTCCAACTACCGGCTGACCGCTTCCAAGCAGCATACCGCACATAAGCATGACACCCAATGCCTTTGGTATCAATTTTCTTCTCATCTCACTGCTCCTTCCTTAAATTTACTCATTCCAGGCATGTACTTTTATATATAATTATGTATTTTAGCATATTTTCAGTTCAATGTTAATCAATTATGAGCAAAATGCACAAAAAAAAGGCTGGCCACACAAAGGATGGCCAGCCTGACTTCCATATCTTAAATTAATCCTGAACATAGGGCATCAAAGAAATATGACGCGCTCTCTTGATGGCTACTGTAAGAGCCCTCTGATGCTTTGCACAGTTTCCTGTGATTCTTCTGGGAAGGATCTTTCCCCTTTCAGAAACATATCTTTTCAGCTTATTTACATCTTTATAATCAATAACATTGTCTTTGCCGCAAAATACACAAACCTTTTTCCTTCTGCGCATACCGCCTTTTCTTCTCATCGGAGAATCGGACTTCTCTGCTTTATTGTAAGCCATAATAATGCCTCCTGTCTTAAATCAATTATCAGTTAAACGGCAATTCCTCATCTATTCCATCAGGAATATTCATAAAACCGTCTCCGGCTGCCATGGGCTCAGGCCTTCCTCCTGAAAAACTGCTGCTGCCGGCGAATCCCCCATCCATACCGGAGCTGCTTTTGCTCTCCGCAAACTCCTGATCCTCTACCACAACATCTGTTGTATACACCTTTACTCCATCTTTATTGGTATAGCTGCCGGTCTGGATACGTCCGGTAACGGCAATCTTGGTTCCCTTGCGGAGATATTTTTCTGCAAATTCTCCCGATTTTCCAAATGCCACACACCCGATGAAGTCTGCACTGGCATCATCACCGTTTCTATTAAATCTGCGATCCACTGCCAGCGTATATCTGGCAATTGCCATAGGGCTGTCCCCCTGGGAATACCTCACTTCAGGATCACGGGTCAAGCGTCCCATAAGTATTACTTTATTCATTCAATCTCCTGTTCTTTATGCCTCGTCCTGTCTTACGCATAAATACCTGATCACATTGTCCATGATGCGAACTCTGCTTTCGATTTCCACCGGGACAGTGCTTTCAGCATCGAAGTGGATGAAATAGTAGAAGGCTTCTTTCATCTTCTGAATCTCGTAAGCTAATCTCTTCTTACCCCATTCATCAACGTCTGTAACCTGTCCGCCGAATCTTTCAATAAGAGCTTTGCACTTCTCAATCACTTGCGCTCTCTCTTCATCTTCGATTTTTGCACTGACAACAACGGCTAATTCATATTTGTTCATGTGCTTTTTACCTCCTTTTGGTCTCTGGCCCCCATCTCCGAATGGGAGCAAGGAATTTAAATATATCACGAGCTATCATGATATCATATACTCTCCGCATTTTCAAGCCTTTTCTTTGACTTCCCTGGTATTTTTTTCTGCCAGCCTGCGGGCAATCATAATCTGGCGGCCGCACCCCATGCATTTCAGGCGGAAGTCTGCTCCTGTGCGCAGAACCTCCCATTCCTTACTGCCGCAGGGATGCTGCTTTTTCATCCTTATGATATTGCCTACCTGAATATCCATCTCTATCCCCATACTCCTTCCAAACCTTTTCTCCCTCCGGCATCCGGAACTTTACAACTCTCCGAAAATCTCTCCGATAAACCCTTGAACGATCAGGTCAGCCATGCCGTCCCTGCCGGTTGGATCCCTGTTTACCAGGATCAGCTTATGGCCCCTGTAGCAGTCGATCAGTCCCGCTGCCGGATAGACCACCAGGGAGGTGCCGCCCACGATCAGCACCTCCGTGCTTTTGATGAAGCTGACCGCCTCCTCCAGGATCTGCTGATCCAACCCCTCTTCATAGAGCACCACATCCGGTTTCACCACTCCTCCGCAAACATCACAGCACGGTATGCCAGGAGCTTGTCTGATATATTCCACATCGAAAAATTTTCCGCAGCCCTCACAATAGTTGCGCAGTGTGGAGCCATGCAGCTCCAGTACCTTCTGGCTGCCTGCCATCTGATGCAGTCCGTCTATATTCTGGGTGATGACCGCTTTCAGCTTTCCCTCCTTCTCCCACTGAGCCAGCTTCCGATGGGCCGTATTTGGAGCGGCACGAAAGCCGATCATTTTATCTTTATAAAAGCGATAGAATTCCTCCGTATGGTTTCGGTAAAAGGTATGACTTAAAATAGTCTCCGGCGGATAGTCATATTTCTGATGATACAGTCCGTCCACACTTCGGAAGTCCGGAATGCCGCTCTCTGTGGACACACCGGCGCCTCCGAAAAATACAATACTGCTGCTGTCCTCGATCATCTCCTTCAGCTTTTCTATCTGTTCCCTGTTTTTTTCACCCATAGTATTCCTCTCTCCTCATCCGGATATTTATCTGCATAAAATGACAAATACAAAGCCCGCGGCAATGCTTCTTGCCATGGGCTGTCTTTTGATTACTCCTGCCATATCCAATTTCCCCTTTGCGCTCTTCCCCTTTTATTTCTTCTGCTCCCTGCGCAGCCTTTCTACAAAATCCT
>JALESH010000066.1 GCA_022781985.1 Lachnospiraceae bacterium
CTTCCTTCCTTCACCTCTACCTTGATGGATGCCTTTATGCCGTTGGGATTTCTGATCTCATCGGTGGTTTCTATTATGCCTTCCAGTGTATAAACGCCGGCTTTTGTCTCATTGTACTCACCCTTTGCCCATACCACTGCAACGCCTGCCTTTTCTCCTCCTTCACTGTCCAGAACTACTGTCACCGTCTTGGGCAGAGCCAGCTTGCCAAAGGCTGTTCCATATGCCGCTTCTACCTTTTTCGGTTCTTCTACTGAGTAGATGCTGCTTGCTTTGATCATCAGGTTCAGTGCTGCCGGTACAGAACGGTTGCCTGCCGCATCCTCTGCGCTGATCCGCACTCCATATACCTGCCCTAATACCATGTTTTTCAGCTCAAAGGAGCACTCCGTGCCTGTATAGACCTTATTTCCGTCTACATAGACATTATATGCTGTCACTCCCACATTATCCTGGGAGGCATCCCAGGTGATCCTGTAGGAATTACCCGACTGTCTCACTGTCTGAAGGCCGGCAATCCGGGCAGGTGCCTCCACATCCGCCTCAGGCCTTGTGGTCACCGGCTCCATGGTGATATCTGTGGTTCCGTCTCTCTCATCCACTGCCTTTACCACAAAGCTGTACTGGGTATTGGGAGACAGCCCCTCCACATGATATACGCCTCCTATAGTGCTTCCGATTTTTTCCCCATCCCTGTAAACGTCATAGCCCACTGCATATTCACAGGGATTCCATTTCAGGTACAGAGATCGGGACTCTATGCCCACAGCTCTGAGATCTGCGCCGGATACATCGATGGGAGCCATATCACTTTCTGCCAGACCTGCAGCTGCCTGCTGCAGGGCAGCCTTCTTTGCAGCAAGCTGCTCCGCATTCGGTGTTTCCTTATTGACCTCCTCTACTGCGGCATCATAGGCCGCCTTAAAGGCCGTCCAGGTAGAGGCAGTATAGCCGCGCTCAGTCTTATTCACATGCACTGCAAGCTCTTCCAGAAGCGCCGCCTTTTCCTCGGCTCCTTCCTCAGAAGCAAATACCCGGAAGAAATCCAGATTCACCGTTTTATTTTCTGCCACCTCCAGCTTGATGGTATGGCTTCCGGATGTCTGTGTCTCCCAGCGGAAGAGCTTCTGCTGGGCAACGTCTCCGCTGTCTGCCAGGGAATAGGTATCCCCTCCGTTGTTCTGCTGCAGCTCATTATCCATATAGATCTTAAAGGAGCCAAAGTTATTATGCTTGTGGACAAAGACCTCGATGGCATTGCCCCGGAAGGAATACTCTATGGTATTGCCCACCGTACTGCTCTCTGTCTTGATGCCGCCGCTGTGCTTGGACTCCCCGGAATAAGGATTCCAGCTTCCCGTATAGGTAATGGCCGAATTCTTTGTGGCCGTATTATTGACCATGGTAGCATCCTGCACATCTGTATACTGGGCACTGCCGGGAAGGGCGATCCTGATATCCAGGGTGCCGGTTACCGTGGAATTACTCTGGCTTGCAGCCCGAACCCTCACTGTTCCGCTGGTCTCTCCTGCCGTCAGGATGCCATCCTGGGAGATGGATGCCAGCTCTGTAGCCCCACCGCTGGTATTGGTTACGCTCCAGAGGATCGTCTCATCTGATGCCTCTGCCGGGGTCACTGCCGCCTTCAGCTGAAGGGTACCGCCGGCCTGGCCGATGACCTTTAAGCCGCTGACACTTTCTACCGTGATGCCGGTGGCTGTCGGACGGGTACTGTCCAGTATCTTAAAGCCGTCCAGCTCCACCTTAGTCCTGCTGGCCGCTGCCTGCTTGGTATTGGTAGCCCTCAGCACAATCGTATGCTTTCCATAATCCAGATCCGTCTTGGTGTAAATCGTATGCTGCCTTTGGGTGGAGGCACTATAGGTATCCGCCTCTCCCATGTCCTGGCCGTCTATGGTGATCTGATATTTTCCCCGGTCATTGTTGGTACAGGACAAAACTTCTATGCCTGTTCCCACAAAGGTGAGGCTGACTGTCTCAGTACCCGTAGGATTCTCAAGATACTTGATGGTTCCCTGATAGTTATCGCTGTCTCTATCCCAATTCCCCCAGGTACCTGAGTAAACCACCCTGGTATCCCGGTCATCTATCATGCCGATGCCTCTCAGGTCAACGGCTGTCACTTCCTCCGAGGCAAGACCTATTTCCCCATCTTCCACCGGTACCACCTGGTAGATAAACTCTCCCCTGAAATCATAGGCCTCCTCCTCATCCACATAGCTGCCTCCGGTTACATTTTCTGCCAGAAGCACCTTGTCACCGTCACTGACGGTACGGTAGATCCTGTAGCTGATGCCCTCTCTGTCTGAAACATCCCAGCTCAGCTCCACTCTGTTTTCTCCGATACGTTCTGCCGTAACCCCTGTAGGAGCAGGCAGACTTCCCCTGATCTGGCTGATGGTGTAGGTTCCGCCCTTCTCCGTCTCAAAGGAGATCCGATTGTCCTTCAGTACGGTTACTTCTACCGGCTGTCCCTGACTGTCCGTTACCTGGGCATAGCTGAGACCGTCATACTGCACCACAGCGGTTCCGCCGTTTCTGGATTCTATTTTCACATTGGTAAGTGTCTTGTCTGCCCAGGCAAAATCCAGTACAAAGTTGCCTCTGGCAACGATCCCCTTCACACTGCCTGTATGCCATACGTCAGGCAGGGCAGGCAGCAGGTTGATATAGCCTACATTGCTCTGCATCAGCATCTCATTGACACCTGAGGTATAGCCGAAGTTGCCGTCAATCTGGAAAGGCGGATGGGAATCCCAGAGGTTTTGGTATATTCCGCTCCGGAACAAATCGCCGATCAGCTTATAGGTCTTGTTGCCGTCTCCGATCCTGGCCCAGGTATTGATCCGCTGTCCCATACCCCAGCCTGTGGAGTTGTCTGTCCTGTTTCTCATGGACACGATGGCTGCTGCCAGCCACTCCGGTGTCTCTACGGAGATCAGATCTCCGGGGAAGAGTCCCAGCATATGGGAAATATGCCTGTGGGCATAGCCCTGGCTTCCCGACATATCGCTGCCGTTTACCACCGTCTCGGTATACCACTCCTTGATCTGGCCGCTGTCGCCGATCTCAATGGGTCCCTTCAGGCTGTCCTGCATCTCCTGCCATGCATCCAGGGTAGCCTGATCCTCTCCTACCAGCTCTCCCGCTGTAATGGTATCCTCCAGAAGCTGCCATACCAGGGTCTGCTCATAGGTATTTCCATTGGTTCTTGGCCCATGCTCCGGCGAATAGGCGGGGGAGCTTACCAGCTTGCCCGGATCATCCGGATCCTCGATCATGATCTGCTGGTAAAATTTCACGGATTCCTTCATCATGGGATAGATGTTTTCCCTCATGTATTCCAGATCTCCTGTATATTCATAGTGCTCCCAGCAGTTCTGCAGGATCCAGGGCACTGCAGCGGGAGACCAGCCCCAGTCAAAGTTCCAGCCCGGTCCCGTCCAGCCGAAGGGAGTGCACTGGGTATGGAATACAAAGCCGTTTTCTTCCCCTTCTTCACTGGTGACACCATTATAGATCCTGGCTGTCACACGCCCGGGCTCTCTCATGGAATCTATGTAATTGATCAGCGGCAGGGCGCATTCCGCCAGGTTGCTGGAATATACCGGCCAGTAATTCATCTGAAGATTCACGTTGATATGATAGTCTGAATGCCAGGGCGAGTTGTTGGCACCTGCCCAGATACCCTGCAGGTTGGAGGGCAGCGTGTCGCCTCTGGAGCTGGCAATGGTCATATAGCGACCATACTGATGCAGCAGCACCTCCAGGCCGCGCCTCTGAGCCTCCGGCAAAGTATTGTTATTGTATGCTGCGAGCATCTCATCGGTGGGTCTGTCAGCCGGCTCCTGTCCCAGATCCAGGCTCATCCTGTGGAACATGGATTGATAATCCTCCAGATGCCTGGTCTTCAGCTCATCATAGCCCCTCTCCGCTGCCGCATCCACACGGCCCCGGATCTCTGCCTCCAATGCAGCATCGTCCATGCCATTCCGATAGTGGGGATATTCATTTTTATAATCCGTACCGATGGCAGTGATGATGACCACAGAATCAGCTCCCGTCACAGAAACCTTACCCTGTCCGTCGCTTCTCTGTCCCCCTGAGGCGATGACCTGGGTCTGGGAATGATAACGCATCTGGTTATCCGTCAGGGAACCCTTGATCACGATACGTCCGTCATTTACCGTGGTGGTGTCTGTCCTCTGATAGGTATTATTGGTATTAGGTCCCCCTCCCTGTACCTTATCAGTCTCCACCCGCACATCCATATTCAGGGAGCCGGGAGAGTCTGCCACTACCTTAGTCACCAGTACATTATCAGGGAAGCTGACAAAGTTTTCCCTGCTGTAGTGCACACCGCCATAGTCATAGTCTACACCGGCAATGGCCGTATTCAGATCCAGATCCCTGACATAATTGCCGGCCTGATCCGCTGCCATGGCTGTACCGTCTGCCTTCTTAAAATCCAGGTACATATTTCCATAGCTCAGGAAATATCCGTAGCCGTTGACACCGTTGTCACTGGAAACACCTACCAGAGTACCGCAGAGCCTGTTGGCCTCTGTCAGATTTCCTGCCGCGAAGGCATCCTGAATCTGCTTTACCAAAGCTCCATTCCGCCCCACATTTTCCAGATTTCCGAAGGTGGAAGAGCTGCTGGCAGACCGGTTCTGGCTGGGTCCGCCGGACCAGAGACTCTTCTCCGTGAGCTGGATCCGCTCCGTCCCTACACCGCCGAATACGTTGGCTCCCACTGCGCTGTTGCCCAGAGGCAGAGACCGGGTCATCCAGCCATTATAATTGTCCGGTGCTTCAGAAGTATAGTAGAGCCGCAGCTCGCTGTCGTTGCCCCGGTAGTTGATTATACCATCCTCCGCCGTGGCCGCCAGTGCCTGTGAGGCCGGATATCCCCCACTTCCTGATGCAATCAGGGTAACGGCTGCCATCAGGGCAGCCAATATTCTTTTTTTCTTCACTTGTTCACCCTCCTTGTGTACATCCCTGCATCCTGTACGCTTCTTTTAAAGCCTGCCCTTCCGGCAGGTATATCCTTTTGGAAAATATGGCATTACGGAAAGACCTATTTCCCTTTATATAAATAAAATATCCCATTTTCACATATATTACAATAGATATTTTTATTTTCTCAGAATATCTCACTATTTTTTTATCTTATTCTGTACTTTATCTGTTAAGAATGACAAAAAGAAAGAGCAGCAGTACATTGCTGTTTCTGCTGCTCTTTTCTCATTTTGTTTTCCTATTTTATGTCATTCCTGCTTTTCACAAGGAAGAACCTTACATCATTCCGCCCATTCCGCCGGCAGGCATCGCAGGCGCATCCTCTTTGATGTTTGCCACTACAGACTCTGTGGTGAGCAGAGTGGAGGCTACGCTGGTAGCATTCTGAAGCGCGCTTCTGCTAACCTTGGCAGGATCCAGGATTCCCTCTGCCACCATATCCACATACTTTTCATTCAGTGCGTCAAAGCCTGTTCCTGCTTCTGACTCCCTGACCTTGCTGATGATAACAGCACCCTCCAGACCGGCATTGGCTGCGATGTGGAAGAGAGGTGCCTCCAGAGCCTTGAGCACGATCTTCGCTCCTGTCTTCTCGTCACCCTCCAGAGTTTCAGCCAGCTTTGCAACCTCTTTGGAAGCATGGATATATGCAGAGCCGCCTCCTGCGATGATACCCTCCTCTGCTGCAGCCCTTGTAGCATTGAGCGCATCCTCCATACGCAGCTTAGCTTCCTTCATCTCTGTCTCGGTAGCTGCGCCTACGCGGATCACTGCCACACCGCCTGCCAGCTTCGCCAGACGCTCCTGCAGCTTTTCTCTGTCAAAATCAGAGGTGGTTTCCTCAATCTGCTTCTTGATCTGTGCGATTCTCGCCTGGATTGCATCTTTCTCGCCCTCTCCGTCTACGATTACCGTATTTTCTTTTTGAACCTTGACGGATTTTGCACGTCCTAACTGATCCATCGTAACTTCCTTCAGATCCAGTCCCAGTTCCTCACTAATCACCTGGCCGCCTGTGAGGATAGCGATATCCTCTAACATGGCCTTTCTTCTGTCACCATAGCCGGGTGCCTTTACCGCTACTACATTGAAGGTTCCGCGAAGCTTATTGACGATCAGGGTGGTAAGAGCCTCTCCCTCTACATCCTCTGCCACGATCAGCAGCTTGGCGCCTGACTGTACAACCTGCTCCAGCAGCGGAAGGATCTCCTGGATATTGGAAATCTTCTTATCTGTTATAAGGATATAGGGATCATCCAGCACTGCTTCCATCTTATCCATATCTGTGGCCATATATGCGGAAATATATCCTCTGTCAAACTGCATTCCCTCTACCAGATCCAGCTCGGTCTGCATGGTCTTGGACTCTTCGATGGTGATAACTCCGTCGCCGGATACCTTTTCCATAGCATCCGCTACCATGCTGCCCACTTCCTCGTCTCCTGAAGAAACCGCAGCCACCCTTGCAAACTGCTCCTTGCCGTTTACCTTGGAGCTCATCCTTGCGATTGCTTCTACTGCACAATCCGTTGCCTTCTTCATACCCTTTCTCAAAATAATAGGATTTGCACCGGCTGCCAGATTCTTGATGCCCTCATTGACCATGGCCTGCGCCAGCACGGTAGCTGTGGTAGTACCATCTCCTGCCACATCATTGGTCTTGGTAGCTACCTCTTTCACAAGCTGTGCACCCATATTTTCAAATGCATCCTCCAGCTCAATTTCCTTTGCAATGGTTACACCATCATTGGTGATCAGGGGTGCTCCGAAGGACTTATCCAAAACTACATTTCTTCCCTTGGGACCCAAAGTAACTCTTACCGTATTTGCCAATTTATTAACACCGGTCTCCAGTGCTGCCCTGGCCTCTGCTCCATATTTCAATTCCTTTGCCATGATAAACTACCTCCTGATTCTGATTCACTTTGTTTTTTTACTGAATAACTGCCAAAATATCATTTTGCTTTACGATGATAAATTCCTCTTCATCAATCTTTACATCTGTCCCCGCATATTTGGAATAGATTACCTTATCTCCCGCCTTCACTTCCATCTTCACTTCTTTGCCGTCAACCACTCCTCCCGGTCCCACTGCAACCACCTCTGCCTGCTGGGGCTTCTCCTTGTTCTGTCCGGGAAGTACGATGCCGGATTTGGTTGTTTCTTCTGCGATCAGCTGTTTCAATACGACTCTGTCACCCAATGGTACTAATTTCATTTTAAATGCCTCCTTATCCTATATAAAGCTTCCTTTTTTTCTTTTTATTAGCACTCATTTTAGTTGAGTGCTAATTACTAACACATATATTAGATTTATATGCACAGGTTTGCAACTGCAATCACAGATATTGATGAGCATATTTTTAATCATATCTCCTTTTCACTCTTTTTTTCTTTCATTTGCTTATCTTTTCATATATTACACTTTTTAATATTTATTTTATAAAATCAGATTCCGTTCCCAACTGAAAAAGGACAGCCGATACATCTCGGCTGTCCCTGCATTCATCCCAGATCCTAAACTGCAATCTGGCTCATTGCTTCCTTCATGATTTCATTCACATCGTCTTCCTCGGTTCGGGTAACTGCAATACCTATCGCCAACTGGGGGGAAAATACGGAGTCCTCGTATACCTTGCAGCCCTCCTCTACTTTCCTGAGATACTGGTCGGCTTCTCCCTCCTTTGGCAGGGGAATAAGAACCACAAACACATTATTGTCCATTCTCCCCAGCAGATAGTCCTTGTCTGCTGCCTTTTCCAGTATGGAAGCAGTAAGCTGCATCAGGCTGCCTGCACTGTCCTCACCGTAACTCTCTACCATTTTTTCCCAGCCTCTGATCTTTACTGCCACTGCAATGGTAGGAAAAATCTCTGCCCGCTTGAGCACATCGGCACGATTGATCATCCACTCCCTTGTAAACACCCCTGTAAGCGGATCCTCTATGGCTCTTACCTGGGAACCATGCATCTGACTCTCAATATACTGCCACTGCCCATAGGAAAGCAGCGCCGGTATCAGTGCCTGCATCACCTCATCCACTTCCTGCCGCTTATCCTTCTCCATGCTTCCATAATCAATGCCCAGACGCCGTGCCGCACCCTCATCCCCGTTTTTATCATCCTCCAGAAAAATCTTTACTTTATACTCCTCCTCCATACATTTCAGCTGACCGCGCAGATAAGATACCACAGGCGCTTCCGTCGCTCCATAAAACGATATATTCCCCGACTTCATATCTTCTCCTTTCATCCCCTGCTCCTCCTCCTTGTCCGCAACTCTACATGATCATAATTCCCGTACAAAACTATTTCTGCAGGCCCTTCCGAACTCTTTCCTGATATCCCGGCGCACTTTTTATCTCCAGCTTATTCATATACATTTCATATTCTGCATCGGACAATTTATCGGAAAGACTTTCTTCTACGTTGGTCTTATATACAATTCCCACCGCTACGGACGGAGCCAGAACATCGTCTTCGTCATAGGAATGGCATGCTGCCTGTACACGCCCGCAATAGGCCTCCGCCTCTCCCTCCTGGGCCATGGGAATCAGCACAAGAAATACGTCTCCGTCGATTCTGCCAATCACGTACTCTCCCTGCGCTTCCTTCAGCAAAATAGAAGCCACCAGCTGAATCAGGCTGTCGCTCTTTTCCACTCCGAAATTATCATATACAAACTTCCAGTCATTTATATTCACATTTATCACAGCTACCGGAGCCACTTTCGCACGATCCAATACCTGCATTCTGCTTTCCAGATAGTTTTTGTTAAATACTCCTGTGAGGACGTCCTCTTTCGCGCTGTATTTATTCCGGCGGCCCCCCTTTTCCATGTCGATTTCCAGCTCATCGATAAATGCTACTGCCTCCCTGTGCATGTATGCATCCTTCCCCCATGCCTCCATCAGCCTCACCGCCGTACCTATCCTCTTTTCAGCAGCATCCCGCCTCTCAGCAGCCACCTTCTCATAGCTGACATACAGATGCCCTGCGATACGTCCTTCAATCCGCAGTCTTTGCTCCGGCTCCTTTACTGCATCCGGCTCAAATCCCGCAAAATCTCCTATTATAACCGCCTTTTCCCCATGACGGTCAGCCAGCAATATCCCGGCGCCATAGTCCTCAGCTATTTCCGTCAGATACTCTGTCAGTATTTCAACAGAAAACAGGTTTCTTATTGTATAATTCCTGATATTTTCCTTAACTCTTTTTTCAAAAGACAGTTTTTCATATTGCATATCCATAGTACATTTTCTCCCCGTTTATGGTGTCCCCCCGCTCCTCATTTTTATAGTATACCTTTTTTCGCCAAATTTGTCTATGGATTTCTAATTATCTTTTTAACCCTTTGCAGTAAATGAAAATTCTGTCCCTTCCAGAAGATAGAGTTCCTGATATCCCTTCTCATTCATCTCCAGAGCCATCCCATTCCGTCTGTCTTCCTTCTCCGGTCTCTCCGGCAGTCTCCTGTATTCGTCACTTTTTTTAAATTCCCTATAGGTATCTTCCAAGGCAGCAAGTATCATCTCCCTGTCCGGATCCATCTCGGAGATGCTGCTGACAGCGATGGAAAATACCTCCTCTGCCTCCTGTTTGGACTGACAGCTTTTCAGCCTGCTCTCCAGGCTCCTCTTCAGTGCCTGTACCCTGAGCACCTTCTGATAAAGAGCCGGATCAGTCCTTGCCAGAAAATTCATCTCCTCCGGCGTCAGCTTCTTCCCTGCCCTGGCCTTGGCATATACTCTGGCCGCATAAGCCTCCTTCGTCTCACCGGCTCGGCCCTCCTCCTGCATACTGTATATACAATCCATTACATATGCTCCCAGAGACTGTCCTTCCTGAAAGGCCGGCCGTCCCTCTGTCTGCTTCTTGCTTCCTGCTCCCGGCAGGCTTGTCCCCATATATCCTGTCATCTGAATCTTCCTACTCCTTTCATAGTCCGGCCTGCTTTACCTTTCCCAACATGCTCCCGATCAGTTCCCGCAGAGTGCCATCAGCTCTGCTGCACTCAGGCTCCTGGATAAAGGCGCTTTCTCTATGTACACATCCTCTCCCAATGCCCGCTCCAGAGAAAGCCTTTCCTTTAGCTGGCTAATCTCATCCTGTCGGGCCAGATACTCCTTAAGTGCCAGCTTTTCCCTCAGCTTCTTTCGCATCCTGCGTCTGGCCTCCCGCCTTTCCTGCATCCATTCCCTGTATCTTTTGTTCTCCTCCCTGATCCGCTCCATCTCCTGATCCCATCTTTGAAGCTTCTCTTCCCATTCCTCCTGCTCCTTCTCCGCTGCAGAGCATTTCTCTTTGAAGGATGGTGTTCTGCCCTCCGCAGTCTCCCATCCCTCCCTGTCACGAACGATTCCCATAAAATCCCCCTGTTCTCCCGGCATCCCGCTGCTGTTCTCTGTCAGCCTGCGGGCAGCATACCAGCCATAAGCTCCTACATACATCCTTATCCTCACAATCCCTTCCAAAAATCTGGAAACAATACAGAGAGCGCCTGTCTCTTCGGGCTCCCTCCCTGATCGGCGCTCTCCATAGCTTTCCTCTTTCTTATCAGTTATATGATGCCATCCACCAGAAGCCCCTTTGCATCCTCTGTTACAAGCCCGGCCTCCCTGAGGATCCGGTCTATCTCCTGCTGCAATACCTTCAGGTCCGATGCGGTTTCCCGGATAAGCTCTGTCAGCTCCTTCTGTTCCTCCCGCTCTTCCCTGCGCGCTTCCAGTCTCTCCTCTTCCTCTGCCTTCTCCTCTGCCTTTTCCCCGGCTGCCTCTGCCATCTCCTCCATCTCTTCCTGGATGTGCTTTCTGGCTTCCTCCCACAGCATCCCCTGTATCGCATCGGAGGCGGCAGCCAGAATCTCATCCGCTGCATCTAAAGCCTTCAGCATGCCCTGGTTCTTCACTGTCTCCAGCTTGGTGGACTCAATGGCTCTGCTGTTGCCTCCTATGATATCCTGCAGATCCCTGATCTGTCTGTCGAAGCCTTCGATGATATCGTCATAGGCCAGTGCTCTCTCCTGGTATTCCGTCAGTTCTCCCATATTGGCGATCCGCTCCAGCTCCTCCCTGCCCAGATCTCCAAGACGCATCTCCTTCCCGGCTTTGTCCGCCCTCCTCAGCAGCTCCAGCTCCTGCTGTTCCCGGCTGTCCTCCCCGATACCGTAGATGTCCTTAAGAGCCTCCCGATCCGCCACATAGCCCTTTCTCTCCTCATTGAGCCGGGCCATTTCCTCCCTCATATCCCGGTTAAGGGTGCGTACCCTGTCCAATTCAGTGGTGAAACGGCTGTCCGTATCAAACTGATCCCTGATCACCCTGGCCGCCTGCTTTCTGGCCTGAGCCATCTTCTGCCCGATACGGCTCTCCAGGCTGCCTCCCATATTTCCGGCAAAAACCGAGCCGTTCCTCACCTGTCCCTTTTTATTGCCTGCTGCCACCGGCATCCCTGAGCCCATATAGCTGTACCAGCCTGCCGGATTGATTGTCTCCATAGTACCCCTCCTTGTATCAAATGCACAGATCCGTTTCTGCCGAAGCATATCTCCTATAGCATATATCGGCTGCAAAATGCTTTTTCTATAGCCCTTCCCGACTCAGATCTTCAGCCGGTACATGCCCCCATCCTCCATCAGGCTGAGGATCCCTTCCTCCTCCATCTGTGCCAGCAGTCTCTCCGCCTCCTGGGCATTCAGCCCCAGCAGCTCCTTCACCGTAGCGGCCTCCACCTGAACCACCCTGGTCACATGGTCGATAAGCGCATCCCTGTATTCCTGATACTTTCCATAGAACCTTTCCCCCGGCTCCGACCTGCCGTCCCCATACAGCGGCAGCTTCAGGGTGATCCTGTCCGGATGAAAGCCCTCCTTGATACGAGGCGTTTTCCAGCCCTTTTTCTCCCATACCTGATAGATATCCGGCACACCCTTGCCGGTACGGCTGCCTACCTTTACCAGATTGAACAGCCGGGCAATCAGCGCATTACGTGGGTCAGACCTGCCCCCATTCACAGCATCACGGATATCTATGCGGAAGCCGCCCGGATTGGAGATGCGCAGATCATCCTTCTTTTTGATGATAACCAGGCCGCCGCTTCCCATATAGTCTCCGTTGATCATACAGTTGGCAACCGCCTCCCGTACAGCCCTGTGGATGTCTCCGGGCAGCCTCCTTACCACCTTTCCTGATATCCTCAGGTAAAAATCAAAAAGATTGCCGCTCCATTTCCCCGAATTGGATACCAGCCGCTCCGCCATGCTTCCATCCGCCGCCCTCTCCTGGTAATCCAGAAAAAAATAAGGATACTCCCGTACGATCTCATCCTCAAAGCCGAATACCAGCAGGCCTGCCGCCGTTGGATGCAGCAGTCCCCTCTCATCCTTCTTTGCTGCCCCGATCCTGCAAAGCAGCTTTGTATCTTCATATTGATTCCATTCATATCCGGCATAGATATCCTTCAGATAGGTTCGGTAACGCCTGACCGTTTCCATATCAAAGACACTGCCGTCCATGTGCAACAGTACCTTTTCATCCAGTGTCCTTTCCTCCCTGTCCCGGAGCATGGTCTCCACCTCTTCCCGGGTACAATGGTAATCCCCCTCCCCATCCCTGCGGTAGCTGCCCAGATAGGGATTGGTACCTATGTATACCGGTTTATTTCTCCGGTCCGCGCGGGGTACCATGATACTGATGATCCTGTCTGTCCCTATAGTATGTACCGTCACAGCCTGTCTGTCCAAGATGTTGGCACTCACCCTTTCCCTGTCGTTGATGATTTCCCAGAATTCCTCTACCAGCTTCTCCGGACAGGGCAGATCCACCGTCCGGAAGGACTTGTCCGTCAGCTCCTCCACTCCCAGAAGGAGGATGCCGCCAAAGGTATTGGCAAAGGCCGAATAAGTCTCCCACAGGCTCTTTGGCAGCCCTCCCAGGGCACGTTTGGCCTCGATCCGGTTATTCTCATGATATTGGCTGATGTGTTCAAAATCTATCATCGGTATTCCTCTTTCAAAAAATCCGCCTGCCCGTAAGGGATGACAAAATCCAGGATGCCTGCCGCGTGAGGCGATACCATATACTCATTGCCTATCACATGCATTCCGTCCCTTTCCAGATACCATGTATCCTCCGTCAGCAGTTCTCCTATGCTTTTCTCATAGCCTTCAAAAAATGCGGCCTCACCTGCCGCTTCCTTTCTTTTTGCCTCTTTTAAAAGAAAGGCATGGATCTGCCGGACTGCCGCCCTTTTGTCCAAGACAACATCATCCAGCCTCAGCCTTTTTCCCGAATGGGAGCTGAAATTAAGTCCGGCAGCCCGGGTATCCGGATGAGCACCTCCCATATCCAGAAATTCTGTGACCAAAAAGCTGATCACAGCCTCATCCGCCCGGGCCGGAGCAAACTGCGTATCCAGCGTGTAGCCCCGCCAATTTTCCCTTCCTCTGGCGGCATAATCCGCCTCCGCCAGCCTGGCCACAGTTCTGCTGTCCATGCCGGGCAGGGAAAAGCTCCTGGCATAAGCTGTGACGGCTCTGCCTGCTGCCGCATTCCCCCTCACCTCCACCATGGGCCTGACCGCCCTGACAGTAAGCAGCAGCCTGCCGTCCCTGGCACGATGCACCCTTCTGCTCTCTGCCAGCCTGATCCGGATCCCCCTTCCGTCTGTAAACAGATCCTCCCTTTCCATGCTGATACCCCTCCAAAAGTCCTTCATCACTTATTATTTTATGCAGCAATGGATGAATTGCCATAGGCCCGTGTCTCAGGATGCCTTGGAATTGTCCTGGGGGATGAAGCTATCGAATATGAACAGGTCAAAATCCTTTTTCCTGGCATCCAGCTCCTTCTGGCTCTGCACAGTCCAGGCCACTGCCGTATTTCTGTACAGCTTCCGACAGATCTGCCTGGACAGGGTCCAGTAATATTTATGGTTATATGCGATAAAGTCAGGCTTGGTAGCAAAGTCCAAAAGAAGATGCTCCAGCACGAAATAGAGGATTCCTTTCAGGCCTTCCTCCTGCAAAAATGCGTCAGAGAGCTGTCCTCTCATGACCTGGTTATGATATCTCCTATACCAGAGCAGTACCAATGGATTGAAGGATTCGATACAGTAAGGGCCCTTATACTCCCGCAGGAGCCTGTCCACCGGAGGGCATACCGCAATATCCGTCCACTCGGCCTTCAGCTCCACAATCAGCGGCACCCTGCCATCCACCAGCTTCAGCACATCCTTCAGTGCCGGGATCCTTTCCTCTGTCCTGAAAAGCCGGAACTGCTGCAGCTCCCTGTAGGTATAATCCTTTATCTTTCCCGGTACACCGCAGAGCCTCTTCAGGGTAAAATCGTGGAATATAACAGGAATTCCATCCTTGCTGAGCTGTACGTCCATCTCCATGCCATATCCGCCCTGAACGGCCTTCTCAAACGCTTTCATGGAATTTTCCGGGGCATCGCTTCCATTCTCATGCAGTCCTCTATGGGCATACAGATAACCCTGGAAAGGCCTTTTGTCCGGCCTGCCCACCATTCTTGGCATGATTGCCAGCAAATACAGGATCACTACCGCTCCGATCAATATCAAAACCGCCGTCATTTTCTTCTGATACTCCTTCCTGATGTACTCTTCTATCCTTTTCTCTGTGGTTGTCCCA
>JALESH010000070.1 GCA_022781985.1 Lachnospiraceae bacterium
GAGAAGGTATCTCCAGCGGAGAGGGTGGGATTCGAACCCACGCGCCCTTGCGGACAAACGGTTTTCAAGACCGCCTCGTTATGACCACTTCGATACCTCTCCATGCTTGCCTCTGTCTTCTGATGAGGCTATCTGCTTCGGAGCTTTTTGTTGGAACTTTTCGTTTTTTGTTCCTCAGCAGTGCAAAAATGATTCTAGCAAAAAACTCTCCTGGTGTCAACCACTTTTTTGTAATTTTTTTTTAAAATATTTTTCTGTCAGCTATTTCTTTAAAAATCGTTCAGGCTTTCTGCGATTTTTAAGTCCTCGGGCGTGGTGATCTTTATGTTTTTATAACTACCCTCTTCCAATCTCACCCTCTGATCTGTAAAGGCTTCCACCACCATGGCATCGTCCGTGATACGAATGCCCTTTTCCAAAAGCTCCTCTTCCTGCTCCATGAGAAGGGTATAGGCAGCTTTAATCAGGGGATAGGCAAAGACCTGGGGCGTCTGAACCATCCAGACCAGATCCCTCCTGGGCGTGGAGGCTGCAAATCCTTCTTCATCTGCAAGCTTAACCGTATCCTTAACCGGCATACCCACAACACAGGCTCCGTATTTTTCCACACAGGAATAGGCACGGCGCAATATATCCTCTGTTACGAAGGGTCTGGCTCCGTCATGAATAAAAAGATAGTCGCACTCCCCTGCTGCCCGGATTCCCTCATAGACAGAATGATACCTCTCTTTCCCGCCGGGCACAATGGCCTTCACCTTGTCAAAGCCGTACTTCTCCACTATGCTTTCCCGGCAGAAATCCATATCCTCCGGGGCAGTCACGAGGACAATCCTATCTGCAAAGCTGTCCTGAAAGGCCTTCAGGGCATAGTAAAGCACCGGCTTTCCCCTGATCTGCAGATACTGTTTGGGAATATGGCTCTGCATTCTTTTGCCGCGTCCGGCGGCCAGAACAATTGCTGCACATTTTTTTCTGATCATATTGATAACCGCGCTCCCTACACTCTTTCTCCCAGCCTGAGTCCCGGAACGGCATTTAAGTCCCATCCATGACGCACGCCCCTTTGGTACTCGTAGTAGGCCGCGGTTCCGATCATTGCTGCATTGTCCGTACAAAATATGGGCGAGGGATGATAGAAGGCGATCTTCTTTTCCTTGCAGGCCTCCCGAAAAGCATCCCGCAGGGAGGAATTGGAGGCCACACCTCCGGCTATGGCAAGCCTGTCATATCCATACTGCCGAACCGCCTCCATGGAATGCCCTACCAATACATCCACCACTGCCTTCTGAAAGGAGGCAGCCACATCGGCTGCATTGATTTCTATCCCCTTCATCCGGCAGGAGTTGAGATAATTCAGTACGGCAGATTTCAGGCCACTGAAGCTGAAATCGTAGGCAGACTCCGCCACCCTGGCCCTGGGAAAAGAAATGGCTTCCGGATCACCCTCCCTCGCCAGCCTGTCAATGGCCGGCCCACCGGGATATCCCAGGCCAATGGCTCTGGCCACCTTGTCGTAGGCCTCCCCCGCCGCATCGTCCCTGGTCCGACCGATTATCCGGTAATCTCCATAATCCTTTACCCCAACCAGATGGGTGTGCCCGCCGGACACCACCAGACATAAAAAAGGCGGTTCCAGATCCTGGTTTTCAATATAATTAGCACTGATGTGCCCTTCAATATGATGTACACCAACCAAAGGGATCCCCGACGCAAAGCTGATTGCCTTGGCTGCCGACACCCCCACCAGCAGGGCTCCTACCAGCCCCGGTCCATAAGTGACTGCAATAGCAGACAGCTCTCCCAGAGCGGTACCTGCCTCTTTCAGCGCCTGCCCTATGACCTGATTGATTTTTTCGATATGCTTTCTGGAAGCTATTTCCGGTACCACACCGCCGTACACGGTGTGCAGGTCTATCTGGGAATATATGATGTTGGAGAGCACCTCCCGGCCGTTGCGTACCACTGCTGCCGCCGTCTCATCGCAGGAGCTTTCTATTGCTAAAATAAGTATTTCTCTATTATCCATATCTCACATGTTCCGATGCCGCCTCTTCCGGCAGGCTTTGACGGATACTCCTTATTCTTCTACCAGCTGCCAGCCATATATTTTCCAATGCCCATTCTCATCCAGCCTTAACAGAAACTGCTCATTGGAATTAATGAGAGTACTCCCCTGACGGATGGAGAAGCTGCAGTAAAGCCTAGCCCATTCAAAGCCGTCCTGGGAGAAATATTCCACATCCGTACTGGAAGAGGTGGAATAGCTGGATATGACCAGCCCATTCTGCTTCATGGAGGCGATATCGCTGATCAGATTCTGGATATACTCCTCCTCCGTCTGGTTGGCCACCAGCTCCCGGTCGTACAGCTTCCGGATCTGGAGGGCCAACTCCCGAACCTGGGCATCCTCATTTTCCTCATTGTAAAAACACTGTGTAATATCACAGTAATATTTTACCACCTCCTTGGGGGAGGGGGGATAGTGGGCCTCAAGATTCCTCAGAAGAACCTGCTGTGTCTGAGTGATGGTCTCTGTCTCTCTTGTGCTTTCCACTCCCATTTTGCGGGATACATAATAGTAAAACCCTACCAGAAGAGCTACAAGTATGCAGCCGATCAGGAGCAGCTTTACCGGATTCTGCTTTGCTTCCGTATTTTTTCCTTTTCCCATATGTCTTAACCCTCTTCGAACATAAGATCTATGCTCTTTCCATCCTTTCCGGCCTCTGCCCGGGGGAATATCCTCCGCACCTCAGGCATAAAGTCCTCCGGGCGTACCAGGGACGGACTGTAATGTGTCAGCCACAGCCTCTTTACCTCCGCCCTCTCTGCCAGCCCGGCCGCCTCATAAAAGGTCATATGCTTATATTCCCTGGCCTTGTCCTTCTTTTCAGGCTCGCCGTACATCCCCTCACATATGAAGAGATCCGCTCCGGCCGCATGGCGGACAATGCTCTCCGTAGGCCTGGTATCCGTGCAGTAGGTGACCTTCAGTCCCTTTCTGGGTTCCCCCAGTACCATGTGAGGGGTATAGGTCCTCCCCTCCTGCACCACCGTCTCCCCCTTTTGGAGCCGGCTCCAGCAGCGCCTGTCGATCCCAAGCTCCACAGCCCTGTCCACCTGAAATTTGCCGATACGATCCACTACGATACAATATCCATAGCATACCACATTATGGTTTACCCGAAAAGCTTCTATTCTGAAACCGTCAAACGAAAGGCTCTGCTCCGGCTCCGTGATCTCCACACACTCAATCGAAAAGGGCAGCTCCGGCGCAATGACCCTCAGAGCGGAAACCACCCTGGTCAGCCCCTTTGGCCCCACTAAAAGAAGCGGCTCTGTCCTTTCTGCATTTCCCATGGTAAGGAGCATGCCCGGCAGTCCGCTGATATGGTCCGCGTGATAGTGCGTGAAGCAGATGATGTCAATAGGCTTTGGGCTCCAGCCCTTTTCCTTCATGGCGATCTGCGTCCCTTCTCCGCAGTCAATCAATATACTTTTTCCATTATATCTTGCCATCAGGGAGGTCAGCCAGCGATATGGAAGCGGCATCATCCCCCCGGTGCCAAGCAGACAAATATCTAACATTTTTCTCCTATTCCGATATTTACAGCATTTCCTCAGCATCCCGGCAGTCCACCGGTATCCTGAACCCGGCAATCATCCGGTCGTAGCAGTCTTCACACAGATCAAAGCTGTGAATCTGCCCATCTTTTCTGCTGAAATATCCAAAAACGGATGTTACGTCAAAACATCCCTCTTTTATAATTCCGTTTTCTACCAATAAATCTTTTCCACAGTTGTTGCATACCACGGCAAGCAGCTCTCTTTTACTCTCCAGATATTTACGCATAGCCTCATCCTCCCACGATAATCAAAATCAAACGCTATATTTGTCATTATACATGAGTGTACAGGGCAAAAATAGTGGTAATTCTTCCATCCTCTGCCTACCTTTTCCACATGATCAGGGCATCCTCCCTGGGCTTTTCATAAAAATTTTTTCTTATCCCCCGGCCTTCAAATCCAAAGCTTTCATAAAGGCCTATGGCCGGCTGATTGCTGCACCTTACCTCCAGTGTGAAGGCTTCGATGCCCTGCCTTTTCCCATCCTCCAGCACTCTGGCCAGCAACGCCGAGGCGATGCCGCGCCTGCGGTACTTTTCGCTTACTGATACGTTGCTGATCTCCCCTTCTCCGGCAAGATTCCTGCAGCCGCAGATACCCACCGGTTCCCCTTCTGCCTCTGCCACATAAAAAAAGGCATAGCTGAGTCTGATGGTCTCCAGAAAGGAACTCTCCGACCAGGGAGCAGAAAAGCATGCCCTCTCCTGTGCCGCCGCCCAGGCTGCATCTCCCTCTTCCATACGTCTGATCCTGATCATTTTATGCGGGTGCTCCTTCCCCGGATTTTTCCCTCCGCTCCCGCTCTGCCTGAGACATTCGCAGATAGATGGGGCTGTGTTCATCAGCGGACACGGTTTTTCCCTCCTCGAAGTAGATCCTGCCGAGAGCTGCTATGGAAGCTGCCCTCTGCCGGTTCATATGGGCAGGAGCAAAGCAGCAGGATACCTGCATCAGCTCCGCCAGTCTGTCCCGATACACCGGCACCCCATCACCTAAAAATATGACCTGATGTCCCAGCTCATTCAGCCTTTCTGCAATTTCTTCCAAGGCTGCGGCGCACCGGGGATGGAGCTCCTTCATTTTGAAGCTGTGCAAAAACCGGTTTTCCGGATTTTTTTCTTCCACACCTTCCGGACAGAACTCATAAATGCCGGTATAGACCTGCCCCCGTCTGGCATCCATAATCGGACAGATGCAGCCGGCTGCTCCATACATATTATAAGCCAGTCCCTCCAGCGTAGGCACCTCCACCAGGGGCAGCCCCAGTGCCAGCCCCAGTCCCTTTGCCGTAGCCGAACCGATGCGCAGTCCTGTAAAGGAGCCGGGCCCCGCCGCCAGCGCCACAGCATCCACACTGCCCAGATCCAGCTCTACCATCCTCCTGATCTCCTCCAGCATGGGAAGCAGTGTCTGGGAATGGTTTTTTTTATACTGTATACTATATTCCGCAATCAGTGTCTCGTCCTCTGCCACTGCCACGGACGCCACCAGGCCGGAGCTGTCCAGTGCCAATATTTTCATTGCTTCATCACCCTCTTCTCCGTTATCGTTATTTTCCGAAAATCCGGCCCCTTGCTCAGATCCTTGTGGATCCTGATCTCTCTGTAATGCTCCGGCAGAATCTCTTCTATGAGACCGGCCCACTCGATCAGACATACACCGGTGCCGTAGATACAGTCCTCGTAGCCTATTTCCTCCATCTCCTCCGAATCCCCGATACGGTATGCATCGAAGTGATAGAGGGGCAGCCTGCCGTCCTCATAAACCTGAAGAATGGTGAAAGTAGGACTGCTGACCGGTTCCTCTATCCCCAAGCCCTTTGCCACTCCCTGGGCAAACACTGTCTTTCCTGCTCCCAGATCCCCGATCAGGGTATATACCTCCCCGGCGGCTGCCCTCTCTCCAAGCTGCCGGCCTAAAGCAAAGGTCTCCTCTGTACTGAAAGATTCAAACTCCATACGATTCCCTCCTTCTACCACCGGATCTTTACCCTGGCAGGCGGCATGTGGGAGGAAATCATCCTGATCACCTGCGGCGCCATTTCCCCCAGGTCACATTTAGGAAATATGGAGGCATTGGAGCGGGAGGTATAGACAATGATGCTTTTTGTGGTGGAAACAGCCCTGTACATCTGTCCCCAGGCCTGAGCCTGCACTGTTTCTCCCTGGGACACCTCAATCCCCTCTTCCGTAAGCTTATAGTGAAGGGGCTGCTGAAAGGCAGGTGTATTGATCATCTGCCGCCTGGATTTTAAAAACAGGGTCCAGGGCAGATACAGCAGAATGAGGATCCCAGCCAACAGGAAGGCCTCCCCTCCTCCGGCAAAGAACCAAACCACCATCAGGGCTCCCACTCCTGTTCCGATCAGGCCGGAAGCGCTGTAATAGGTGTGGTGCAGCAGGTAATCATATAAAATCCCCGCTGTCATCTTTATGTCAAATTCAAGCTCCATAAAAATTGCACTCCTTTCACACTTATTATACCTAAGTTTGAATGAAGTGCAAGTATTTCCGTGAACAACATCCAGTGAATGCTGTTCACTCATCATTCCCTGCGAAGGGCTTCAATAGGACTGAGACGGGCCGCTTTTTTTGCAGGGTAGATCCCGAAGAAAATCCCCACTGCAGAGGAGAAAACAGTGGCTCCCAGTACAGTAGACGCCTGAATCCCCGGCCTTACCCCGACTATGGCGCACACTCCTCCAGCCCCCAGGACACCGATCAGAATTCCGATCATGCCGCCCAGCAGAGTGATAATGGATGCCTCTGCCAGAAACTGCAGCAGAATGGAACCCGTCCTGGCTCCCAGGGCCTTGCGGATGCCGATTTCCCTGGTTCTTTCCGTAACAGAAACCAGCATAATATTCATGACGCCAATGCCGCCTACCAGAAGGGAAATCGCCGCTACAAAGGAGATGAACACGGTAATGATGTTCAATACGTTGTCATACTGGGCGCTCACATCCGCAAAGCTCTGCACCATGATCTGACCCTCTCCCCGCACGTTATACTTGTTCTCCAGCAGGCTTACCGATCTCTGCGCGATCTGCCTGCTGTATTCCGCTGCCTCTCCAACCACATAGAACTGGCCGAATTCCTCGATATTATAGTAAAAATGATCCCCCAGCACCGAAAGGGGAAGCTCGATCTGGATATAGTTTCCGGAACCCATATTAATAATGCTTGCAGCACTGTCCTGACGGATGCCGACGATGGTCATCTCCTGAGTGATTCCGTAGAGAGTAAGGTCAAAGCTCAGGCCGATGACATCCGTGGTTCCGAACAGGGAAACAGCACTGCTTTCCGTGATGACGCACACCCGGTTTCCGCTCTCCGCATCTCCCTTTGTGAAATATTTCCCTCGGACCAGAGGATCGGTGGTGGTATACTGCAGTCCCTCCGTCCCCCCTGTTACCCTGGCCTCAAAGTCACCCTTGGGACCCTCTGCCGTCCCCCCACCGCCTAATGTGGGCGTCACTGCTTTTACATGCTCCACCCTTTCCCGGATCAGTTCAAAATCCTCCCTGCCAAAGCTGACAGTGGTACCCTTCAGGGTACTGTCCGCATAGATGGCAATCTGACCGCTGCCGATACTTTCCAGCTCCTGGTTGATCTGTGTCCTGACGCCGTTTCCGATAGCCATGACCATGATCACAGAGGCGATGCCTATGATGATACCCAGCATGGTCAGGATGGAACGGCCTTTATTGCTCTTAATATTCATAAGGGCAATCTTAATGTATTCCCATATCTGTGCCATACAAAGCCTCCCTTTATTCTTCCGGCTCTGCCCCGGCTGCCGACTCTTTTGTCTCATCCATGGACTCTGTCACTGTCTGCACTCCTGACTCTTCCAAGACGGCTGTTACCTTCATCCCCTCCTGAATATCCGACGAAACCTCAGTCAGTACCTGATCCGCCGGAGCCAGCCCCTCCCTGATCTCCATATTCATGTCGGAGCTGATTCCGGTCTGCACCGGTTTTCTGACCACAATTCCGTTTTCTACCGCATAGACAAAATCCCCATCCTTATCCGTATTGACCGCACTGATGGGCACCAGCAGCGCCTGCTCCGACTTTGCGGTACGGATAGTAACCTTAGCTTCCACACCAAGGAAAATGTTTTCATCCGGATTCAGTATCCTGATATCTGCATTGACCACCGGTGCACCGCTGGAATTTTTCACTGCCATCCTGTCGATTTTACTTACTTCACCCTCATAGGTACTGCCTGCTATGGTCACCACTGCCTGCTGCCCTGCCTCCAGCTTTTCCAGATCATACTTGGTGACAGCTATAGTCACTTTGACCTTTTCCGTGCTTTCCAGCTTAAACATCTGGGTGCCCTGGGCAGGGATCTGCCCCTCCGTCACATTCATCTCCGTCACAACTCCGCTGAATGCAGCCAGCACACCGCCACGGGACTCCTCCACTGCCTCCAGAACCCGCTGATTGGCCATGCCCTCCATCTCCCTTTTGGCCTCCAGCTCTTCCTGGCTTCCCTGACTCATTTTGGCGCCCTCTGCAGAGGCCTTCTGGGATTTCATCTCTGCCCTGTACTCCTTACAGTTGTTCAGCATTTCCGTATACCTGCCGATTTCCTCCTGCCAGGCCCGGATCTCCGCGTTGTTGGACTGCTCATAATGATTCTGCTGCACCAGCTTCTGAAGATTCTGATACTCATCGGAATCCGGCTGATCCGCCCAGTCAATCAGGGAAATCTGCAGCAGGGCGCCCTCATGGGCCAGTGCTGCCTTCTTATCATCCACCTTTTTCTGGAGCTCCTTGATACAGTTATCAATGTCTGTAATCTGCTGCTCCAGCACCCCCAGATTGGTATTGGCTTCCTGCAGGTCTCCCAGGCTTTCCTTATTTTTCCCTACGGTATTCTGATAGCCTCCCTCATTTGCCTGAAGCTGAAGCTCTGCCCTTCTCTTTTCCTGCTCCAGGGCCTCCTGATCATAAGTAATGACAGGTTCTCCTTTGGCAATATTCTCCCCCGCAGCCGCATGGATAGCTCCTACCTCTACACTGATGGGGGCAAAATAGGTCTTTACCTCCTCAGATGCCACCGAGCCGCTGGTACTAATGGTCTGTTCGATATCCCCTCTCACCACCTCTGCCGTTATCACCACCGGCTTGCTGTTTGCAGAGGAGATGCTGGATGCAACAATCAAAAGAACAAGCACACCTGCTGCACCTCCGGCTATGCTTCTTTTGATGATTTTTTTCTTCTTTTCCTTGGGCATGCCCTCTCTTTTCCCTGCTTTTTCTTTTTTTCCCATCCTTGTAACCATTCTCCTTTCATCCGGCACTGTCCTGTACCACCCTTCCATCCTTTATCTTGATCACCCTCCTGGCCTGAGCCGCGATATCGTTGTCATGGGTAATCAAAATCACTGTCCTGCCCTCCTCATGGAGCTTTTTTAAAATATCCATAATCTCTCTGCTGGAGCCCGAATCCAGATTGCCTGTAGGCTCATCGGCCAGAATCACCGGCGGTGCCTGGGCAATGGCCCTTGCAATGGCCACTCTCTGCTGCTGTCCTCCTGACATTTCCGAGGGCTTATGGGTTTTGCGCCCATCCAGCCCCACCTTGCTGAGAGCTGTCTGTGACAGGCTCAGCCGCTCTTTCCGGGATACGCCCCTGTAGATCAGGGGCAGTTCTACATTTTCCAGCGCCGTCAGGTTCTGTATCAGGTTAAAGCCCTGGAAGATAAAGCCGATCTCCTTATTTCGTATGTCAGAGAGTTCATCATCACTTAAGCAGGACACATCCTGCCCATGCAGCATATAGGTGCCGCTGGTGGGCGTATCCAGGCAGCCCAGCATATTCATCAGGGTAGACTTTCCGGAACCTGACTGTCCGATAATGGCCACAAACTCATTCTCTTCTATGGTCAGATCCACATGATCCAGAGCCCTTACCTCATTTTCTCCGGGATTATATATCTTGCATATGTCCCGGATGTCTATCAATATACCCATCCCCTATCCTCCCCACAGCAATTTTCCTGTTGTGTTATTGTAATATTGTATTATTCAATTAATACAATAATTACTTTTTTATCATTTGTCAATAACCAAAGAAATTTTTTTTAACAAAAGACAGAAGAAAGGGCCGAACCTGCCTTTTTCTTCTGTCTTTTCAGCTATTTTTCTATTTTCATGGTGAGTGAAATCCTCTTTTTTTCCGGATCTGCGGAAAGAACCTGCACATCCACCACATCGCCTACGCTGACAGCCTCCATGGGATGCCGGATGAAGCGGTCTGTGATCTGAGAAATATGTACCAGGCCATCCTGATGTACGCCGATATCCACAAAGGCACCAAAATCAATGACGTTACGCACAGTTCCCTTCAGGATCATGCCCGGCTTCAGATCCGCCATATCCAGCACGTCGCTGCGCAGGATGGGGGCCGGCATATCAGCCCTGGGATCTCGGGCCGGCTTCTCCAGCTCCTTCAGAATATCTGTCAGCGTGATTTCCCCGATGCCCAGCTCCTCTGCCAGCTTTTTTTTATCCCTGACTCTCCGCTCCAGAGATCCCGCTGCCGGGGGCTCCGCCGCTTTCCGGGCGCTGTCCTCCGGCGCCATCCCTCCCAGGGCTGCTGCCAGAGCCTTTCCCATAGCAGTATCGGCGCTTCGGATCACCGTCTTATTCTGCCTGGGCTTCTTCTCCTTTTGGGATGGCTCCCTTTTGGCCTTTCCCTTATCTGAAGCGGCTCTTTTCTGAGCCTCTCTCACATCCTCCATGGTAAGTCCCAGCCGTTCCAGAAGCTGCATCGCCGCCTGGTAGGACTCAGGATGCACGCTGGTGGCATCCAGGGGATTGTCTCCCTCCGGAATACGCAGGAAGCCTGCACACTGTTCAAAAGCCCTGGGCCCCAGCTTGGCAACCTTCAGCAGCTGCTTCCTGTTGGTAAAGCGGCCGTTATTTTCCCTGTAATCCACGATATTCCTGGCAATGGTCCTGGTAATGCCGGACACATACTCCAGCAAAGGGGCTGAGGCTGTGTTCAGATCCACTCCCACCCGGTTCACGCAGTCCTCTACCACGCCTCCCAGGGTGTCACTCAGCTTCTTCTGGTTCATATCATGCTGATATTGTCCCACTCCTATGGATTTTGGATCTATTTTGACCAGCTCCGCCAGGGGATCCTGGAGTCTCCTGGCTATGGAAGCCGCACTTCTCTGACCCACATCAAAGCCGGGAAATTCCTCTGTGGCCAGCTTGCTGGCAGAATAGACAGAGGCTCCGGCCTCGTTGACTATCACATACTGCACTGGAGTATCCAGCTCCTTGATCAGCTCTACGATCACCTGCTCCGATTCTCTGGAGGCCGTGCCGTTTCCAAGAGAAATCAGGGAAATGCCATATTTCCGGATGAGTCCTTTCAGCTCTCTCTTGGCTTCCTCCACCTTATTCTGAGGGGCGGTAGGGAAAATCACCCTGGTATCCAGTACCTTCCCTGTGGCATCCACCACAGCCAGCTTACAGCCGGTGCGGAAGGCAGGATCCCATCCCAGCACCACCCTGCCGGCGATGGGAGGCTGCATCAGTAGCTGTTCCAGATTCCTGCCAAATACTGAAATAGCCCCGTCCTCCGCCCTCTCTGTCAACTGGCTGCGAATCTCCCTCTCTATGGCAGGCGCAATCAGACGATGGTAGCTGTCTTCTATCACATCTGTCAGCACCGGGACGGTGACCGGATTGTCCGCAGTGATCACCTGCTTGGCAAGGTATCGGAGAATACGCTCCTCCGGTGCTTCCACCTTCACTGTGAGTATCTTCTCACTCTCTCCCCTGTTCAGAGCCAGCACACGATGACCTGCCGCTTTCCTGAGAGGCTCCTCATAATCATAATACATCTCATACACACTCTGCGCCTTTTCATCCTTGGCAGTGCTGGTGATCCTGCCCTCCTGCATGGTAATATCCCTGATATAGATACGGTAATCCGCCTCGTCGGAGATGTCCTCGGCAATAATATCCTTTGCGCCCTGTATGGCTTCCTGAACACTTCCCACCCCTTTTTCTTCATTTATGTAGCCGGCAGCCTCCTCCTCAAGAGGAATCTGTCCCTCCTGCCTGCGGATCCACTCTGCCAGTCCCTCCAGCCCCTTTTCTCTGGCCATGCTGGCCCTTGTTTTTCTCTTGGGACGGTATGGGCGGTACAGATCCTCTACTACCACCAGGGTCTCTGCTGCCAGGATTTTCTCTCTCAGCTCCTCTGTCAGCTTGCCCTGCTCCTCTATGCTTCCCAGTACCTGTTCCTTCTTTTCCTCCAGATTCCTCAGGTAGCCAAGCCGCTCATGGAGGCTTCTCAGCACCTCATCGTTCAGGGAGCCTGTGACCTCCTTCCTGTATCTGGAAATAAATGGGATGGTATTTCCTTCATCGATCAATTTCACAGCCGCCTCTGCCTGCCACCTCTGCACGCCCAGCTCTTCACCTAACTTTAAAATAATATCCATCAAAGTACTCCATTTCAAAACCATTCTGTTTTCAGTATGAATAAAGATATACAATAATCCTATTATAATGGAAAAAGAAGGATATTTTCAAGATTGTATTCTTCTGCATTAAATGTTACAATAATCATGTATATTTATATTCAGCAGACAGAAGCACCAAAGCCGAAAGGAATTTTATGGATCAGATGAGCAGCAAGACCAACAGCAGAAATGAGACAGGGCAGAGGCTGGCCATGGCCGCCATGACATTGGGGATTCTGGCTACAGTGACCACACTTACGCTGACCCTGTATCTGCCCCTTATTTTAGGCAGCCTGGCCATTCTGCTTGCCCTGCTTTCCAAAGGGACAGCAGCCTCCCTGAAGACCCAGGCTATAGCCGGCATCGTCTGCGGCATTGCAGGACTGGCTATCAACACCTTTATCATTATCATTGTTTTTTCCCTCTACGGCGGGGACATCATGCGTCAATCCGCCCGGATCTATGATGAAATGGTAGAGGATATCTATGGTATGCCCTCGGAAGAGATCCTGGGTGAGTCCATGGAAGACATTGTTGAGGAGCTTTTGGATTAATATATAGGAAGTCTGTTCATGAACCAGTTCACAAATGAATCAATTCACAAATGAATCAATTCACAAATGAATCAATTCACAAATGAATCAATTCACAAAAAGAAAGGAGTTATATTTTATGAATGGAATCAGCGCTATTTCCGGCCCTTATGGAGCGGCCGGCATAAAAAACTATGGTTATTCTGCCATGAATACACAGGCAGGAGGCAGTATACGCAATCCCGGCGAGTCCCAGGTGAAATCTCCCGGAAGGAAATCCTCACCGGCAGAATGCGAGACCTGCCGCAGCCGAAAATATCAGGATGGCTCTGACGAAATGGTATCTTTCAAGGCGCCTACCCATATTTCTCCCCAGTCAGCAGCCTCCCTGGTCCGCTCCCATGAGCAGGAGCATGTTTCCAATGCCTACAAAAAGGCTGCCAATGGCAACGGAGAGGTTATCTCTGCCAACGTGTCCATCCATACCTCTGTCTGTCCTGAGTGCGGACGCAGCTACGTCTCCGGAGGGACTACCAGCACCCAGATCAAATATTACAACGAGGAAAATCCCTATCAGCAGAACCTGAAATCTGCCGATGGCATAAAATACCGGGGAATGAATCTGGATATGGGGGTATAGCCCTTTATGGAGATGAATTTATGAATGCTTACAGATCATCTGCCGAGCTGAAGGGCATGGCTAAGGAACAGTTGTTCGGCCGCTATGGTGCGGTGATCGGGGCCATGCTGCTGACGGCTCTGTCCGCCCTGCTGTCAGTCAGGGTTTGTGCAGGGCTGGCCACTCTCCTCCCGGCATCAGCCGGTATTGCGTATTTTACCGCCCTTTATCTGCTGTCCGTCATTGTCCTCCTGTTTCTGGGGATCCTGGAATCAGGCAGTGCCTACCTGTATCTGAAGCTCAGCTGTCATCAGCCGGTATCCGCAAGCGACATTTTCTACGGCTTCAGGATATATCCCGGCAAGGCATTGACCCTTCAATCGCTGGTTATTATTCTGGCTCTGATTTGCAATGCCCCTCAGCAGATTATGGCCTATCTCTATAGGACATCCCATTACGAATCCATTTATCTGCTTTTGTTTGCGGTTGCTTCTATAGCCGGATACGTGCTCCTCATTATTGTATGGTTAATGCTGTCCCAGGTTTTTTATCTGCTTCAGGACTTTCCCCATTACTCTTCCCGGGAACTGATAAAAACCAGCTGCAGGATTATGCGGGGACACAAGGGCAGGCTTTTTTATATCACTGTCAGCTTCATCCCCCTGTACTTTCTCGCCTTTCTCTCCTTTGGCCTGGGGCTGCTGTGGATCACGCCTTACAAGAAAACGGTGATGGCCAACTTCTATATGGATCTGATGTGCAGCAGGCCGGGACAGACAGCTGACATGGCTGGATAACTGTTAAAATCCCACGGAATCAGCAGAAATTCCGTGGGATTTTTATATACTGTCATCCTAAAAGCTATTGTCCGTTTCCCGCCGGGGCTTTTCCCCCTGTGCTGAGCCATTTCAGATAGGCATTGATAAAGGGATCCAGGGCACCGTCCAGCACTGCCTCTGCATTTCCCGACTCTTCTGAGGTCCTGTGATCCTTCACCATAGTATAGGGCTGTAATACGTAGGAACGGATCTGATTTCCCCAGCCGATTTCCTTCACCTCTCCTCTGATATCTGAAAGCTTTTCCGCATTTTCCTCCTGCTTCAGCATATACAGCTTAGCCTTCAGCATCTGCATGGCCTTATCCTTATTTTGGAACTGGGAACGCTCATTCTGGCACTGCACCACAATGCCGGTGGGAAGGTGGGTGATACGGATAGCTGAAGAGGTCTTATTGATATGCTGTCCGCCCGCACCGCTGCTTCGATAGGTATCTATCCTCAGCTCATCCTCGTTGATTTCAATATCCATATCCTCTTCTATATCCGGCATCACATCCAGTGATACGAAGGAGGTCTGCCGTTTTCCCTGGGCATTAAAGGGAGAAATACGCACCAGGCGATGGACACCCTTTTCCGACTTCAGATAGCCGTATGCATTTTCCCCATTCACCTGGAAGGTCACTGATTTGATGCCGGCTTCCTCTCCATCCAGATAATCCAATACCTCCAGGGTAAAGCCCTTCCGTTCTGCCCATCTGGTGTACATTCGATAGAGCATGGCACACCAGTCACAGCTCTCAGTGCCGCCTGCGCCTGCATTCAGCTTGAGGATGGCATTGTTTTTGTCATACTCTCCTGACAGCAGAGTGCGGATTCTGATATTTTCAAAGGTTTCAATAAAGGCATCCAGCTCGCTTCTGATCTCCGGAACCAGCTCAGGCTCCTCCTCCTCATATCCCATTTCAATCAGAGTTTCGATATCCTCATACTGCGTCCTCAGTCCGTTCACAGTATCTGCCGTATCCTTGAGATTTTTTAATTCCTTCATCTTACGGTTGGAGCTGTCAGGATCGTCCCAGAAGCCCGGAGCCTCCATCTCTCTCTCCAGCTCCTCTATCCTTCTGGATTTATCTGCTAAGTTAAAGTGAATCCCTCACTTCCGCAAGCGGACTTTCATAGGCCTGCAGCTCGGCCTTCATCTGATCTAATTCTACCACCTTACGTTCACCACTCTTTCCTTTATTTTTTATTTATTTATTCCTTCCGCAGCACTGCTTGTACTTTCTGCCGCTTCCGCATGGACAGGGATCATTGGGGTACACCTTTGCAGCATCCCTCTTTACCGGTCCCTTCTGGAGCGAATCATCCTTGTTGGTGCCTGTCACCTTGGCTACCTGCTCCCTTTCTACCTTCTGCTCCACCCGTACATGGAAAAGCAGCCGAACAGTCTCTTCTTTTATATTCTGAGTCATCTCGTCGAACATCTCATAGCCATTCAGCTTATACTCCACCAGCGGATCCCTCTGGCCGTATGCCTGCAGCCCTACCCCCTGGCGGAGCTGATCCATATCGTCAATGTGATCCATCCACTTTCTGTCGATCACCTTAAGGAGAATGACTCTTTCCAGCTCCCGCATTGCCTCAGGATTGGGAAATTCCGCTTCTTTACTTTCATACAGCTTAACAGCCTCTTCCTTAAGCTGCTGCTTCAGGCTGTTCTTTTTTGGCTTCAGCACCCTGCCGGTATTCACCGGCCTGAGGGGAATAGTGGGGAGCAGAAGGGTATTCAGCTCATTGAAATCCCAATCCTCTATATCGCTGTCATCACTGATGCTGATATCCACTGCATTTTCCGCAATGTCTGTAATCATCTTAAAGATGGCATCCCTCATGCTTTCACCGCTGAGCACCTGCCTTCTCTCTTCATAAATAATCTCTCTCTGCTCATTCATAACCTGGTCATATTCCAGCAGATTCTTACGGATGCCGAAGTTGTTGTTTTCTATCTTCTTCTGCGCCGACTCAATGGCCTTGGTCAGTGACTTATGCTCGATCTCCTGGTTCTCGGGAATCCCCAGCGCATTGAACATGCCGATCAGCCTCTCAGAACCGAACAGCCGCATCAGATCATCCTCCAGGGAAATATAGAATTTGGATTCACCGGGATCTCCCTGGCGCCCGGAACGCCCTCGAAGCTGATTGTCAATACGTCTGGATTCATGGCGCTCTGTGCCGATGATCTTTAACCCTCCTGCTGCCCTGGCTTCATCATCCAGCTTGATATCCGTGCCACGCCCTGCCATATTGGTGGCTATCGTAACCGCTCCGTGCACACCTGCATCTGCCACGATCTCCGCCTCCAGCTCATGGAACTTGGCATTCAGAACCTTATGGGGCACACCGTTTTTGGACAGCATCCTGCTCAGCTCCTCCGATGCCTCAATGGTAATGGTACCCACCAAAACAGGCTGTCCCTTGCTGTGGGCCTGGATCACGGCCTCAACAATGGCATGCAGCTTCTCCTTTCGGGTCTTATATACGGCATCCTGCAGATCCTGCCTGAGTATGGGCCTGTTGGTAGGAATCTCTATGACATCCATTCCGTAGATATCACGGAACTCTTTCTCCTCTGTCAAAGCAGTTCCGGTCATACCCGCCTTTTTCTCAAATTTGTTAAAGAAGTTCTGGAAGGTAATAGTAGCCAGCGTCTTGCTCTCTCTTTTGACCTTTACATGCTCCTTGGCCTCAATGGCCTGATGCAGGCCGTCAGAATAGCGGCGTCCCGGCATGATACGCCCTGTAAATTCGTCTACAATCAGAACCTGATCGTCCTTTACTACATAATCCTGATCCCTGAACATAAGGTTATGGGCTCTGAGCGCCAGATTGATATTGTGCTGTATTTCCAGATTCTCGGGATCTGCCAGGTTTTCTATCTGAAAGAAGCGCTCTACCTTGGAAACGCCTTCCGCCGTAAGATTTACCACCTTATCCTTTTCATTGACAATAAAGTCTCCCGTCTCCTCCCTTTCTATACCCATGATAGCATCCATCTTGGTAAGATCCGCCACATCCTCGCCCCGCTTCAGCTGCTTTGCCAAGATATCGCAGGCTTCATACAGCCTTGTGGACTTTCCGCTCTGCCCGGAAATAATAAGGGGGGTCCTGGCTTCATCGATCAGAACCGAGTCCACCTCGTCAATAATGGCATAATACAGGTCGCGGAGAACAAGCTGTTCCTTATAGATCACCATATTATCCCTCAGATAGTCGAAGCCCAGCTCATTGTTGGTGACATAGGTGATGTCACAGTTATACTGCTCCCTGCGTTCTTCAGGCTTCATATCATTCAGGACCACTCCCACCCTGAGCCCTAAGAATTCATGCACCTGCCCCATCCACTCAGCATCACGCTTAGCCAGATAATCATTGACCGTTACTACATGTACGCCTTTACCGGCCAGGGCATTCAGATACGCAGGCAAAGTGGAAACCAGGGTCTTTCCCTCTCCCGTCTTCATCTCTGCGATACGTCCCTGATGCAAAATCATGCCGCCGATCAGCTGTACACGATAATGCTCCATATTGAGGACTCTTTTTGCAGCTTCCCTCACTGCAGCAAAGGCTTCCGGCAGGAGGTCATCCAGGGTCTCTCCCTCCTGCAGGCGCTTTTTAAATTCCTTTGTCTTGTTTCTCAGCTCCTCATCGGACAGCTGCTGCATGGAGGGTCTCAATGCCTCAACAGCATCAATTGTACTTTCAATTCTTTTTAATTCTCTCTGGCTATGCGTTCCAAAAAGCTTATTTACAATATTCATACTTAAACTCCCATGTCCCTTTTCCTTATTCCCCGCTTTCAGGAAACAATCGTTTTCATGCACACTCTTTCCCATGTGATTTTCTCATCTATTGTAACAGATTTGCGGACTATATTCAACCTGCTAAAAAAGCGGGAACCAGTTTATCACAGTTCAGCCCGGAGCATCAGGCAAAGGCCCCGGCAGTCAAGCGGGGCATCCTCCAGCCCGGAAGATGCCCCGCCATATATTCTTTGTCTTTTTCTTTCAGCTTCTGTCACCAAAGGCAAACCGCTCTGCCTCTGCCTTCAAAACCGATGCATGGGATGCCAGCTCCTCGCTGGTGGCCGAAGTCTCCTCTGCGGCTGCAGAATTACTCTGGATGACACCGGATATGATGCCCACCCCTCCTAAAATCTCCTCCATGGCTTGCACCTGTGCCGCCGACTCCTCATACATCCTGCCGTTCAGGGCCACTACCCTGCCGATTCCATCATGGACTGAGGCAAAGGTATCCGAGGTCTGCTTGGCAATATGATTGCCCAGCTCCACCTGAGCCATGGTCTTTTCAATCAGTGCCCTTGTATTGGTCACAGCCTCTGAGGACTGGCCGGCCAGCTTGCCGATCTCTCCTGCCACAACCGCAAAGCCCTTTCCTGCCTCTCCGGCCCTGGCAGCCTCAATGGAAGCATTCAAGGCCAGGAGATTGGTCTGGGAGGCAATCTCCTCTATGGCCGCAATAATCGTCTCTATCTCCCTGGAGGTGGCAGCCATGACCTCCATCTCCTCTACCATCTGATCCATCTGATGTTTGCCTGATTCTGCCTGCTCCCTGACTTCCTTTGCGTGATCACTGGCCTCTTTGGCATTCTCGGCCCCGTTTCTGGCCTTTTCCTCCACATCACTGACCATGGCAAGTATCTCCTCTACGCTTCCTGCCTGGTCAGTGGAGCTTTCCGCCAGAGTCTGGGCTGCCTTGGCCATCTGGGTGGAGGCGGAATCTACCTCAATGGAGGATTCCTTGATTTTAAGCAGGATCTCTCCCAGTTTTCTCTTAATCTCCATGATAGAGTCCAAAATTGTACGAAAATCTCCTATGTACTTATCTATAACAGAAGAGGACACATCAAAATTACCGGAAGACATCTGCTCCAGCATCCTGCTTTCATCGTTGAGAATCAGGGACAAATCCTCCAAAAACTCCTTCACTGTCTCTGCGATCTCCCCGATCTCATCCTTCCTTGTATACTCCAGCTTTGCGTTCAGATTTCCTCTCTGAACCTCCTTCAGGCTGCCTTTGATCAGCTCCAGAGGCTCTACAATGCTCTTTCTCAGTCTGGATGCCGAGCGTTTTCCGGTCAATACCAGCACGATCTGTATCACCAACATCAAAATCAGTATGGTGAAAATGATCATGTCGACATATGCCACTGCCCTGTTGATGCTGTTCATATTCTGGGCGATCAGGGTATCCATTTTCTCACCGTAGGTATCATAATATTCCTTATATTCCCCTGCCATTGCCGCCTCTGCCGCTGCTGTATTGCCGCTGGATTTTAAATCCTGTACATACCCGCAGGCTTCTGTGTAGGAATCCCATGCCGCTGCTGCATCCTGCATCACTGCCAGCTCCTCTGCAGTCCTCAGACACCCGGCCAGCGCCACAGCCCTTTTGTCCATCTCCCTCTGCATCGCCTCCAGCTCTGCCCTGCATTTTTCTGCCTGTGCCTCCTCCGCTGCCCCCAGATACTCATACTGCTTCAGCCTGTATTCGGAAGTAAGCTTATTCAGCTCCTGCACCAGTACTACTGCCTGAAAGCTGTTTTCGGCAATATATTGGTTGCATGCCCTGACCAGCCACAGCCCGGCACTTGCCACCACCAGTATAATAACCATCCCGACGGTAAAGCTGCTTGTCAGGAAGGCCAGTCTCCTTTTCACTGTCATGTCTTTTTTCATTGCCCTGCCTCCTGTATCAAAATATAATCAATCCCCCATATACATGACATACCTTTACCAGAGTTCGCAGTATATCTTATATTAACACACAATTTCTGGCTGTTCAATAAAGTTCGGTAAAAAAACCTCTTATTTTTTTCAGTCGTATATTGCAGTTCTTTATTTCGTTTTACGGCTTTCCGACAGAAAGGGACGGCACAGTACGGAACAGGGAGCCAGAGAAAAAAGACTATTCTTGACCATATAGAGAAGAAGTGTTATCCTTTTATCATCAGTATATACACTGAATAAGCACACCAGAAAGGACTGCAGAATATGCCAATAAAAAGCTTAATTATCAATCCCGGCTCCACCTCCACCAAGGTGGGCGTATTTGAAGATGAAACCATGTTATTTGAAGAAACTCTGCGGCATTCTACGGAGGAAATTGCCCGGTATGCTGCCATCGTGGATCAGAAGGATTTCCGAAAGGATATTATCCTTCGTTTTATGGAGGAAAAGGATTTTGACACGAAGACTCTGGATGTGGTGGTAGGCCGGGGCGGCCTGCTGAAGCCCATCCCCGGCGGCACCTATGCCGTCACGGAGGAGCTGCTTGCAGATCTGGCCGCAGGCAGGCAGGGTCAGCATGCCTCCAACCTGGGCGGCATCCTGGCCAAAGAGATCGGAGACTCCCTGGGCGTGCCTGCCTACATCGTGGATCCTGTTTCAGTAGATGAAATGATGCCCATTGCACGGTATTCCGGCGTGCCGGAGCTTCCCAGGGTCAGCCTCTTCCATGCCCTGAACCAAAAGGCTGTAGCCAGACGCTATGCCGGGGAGCAGGGCGTTCCTTATCATAGCCTGAACCTGATCGTGGCACATATGGGCGGCGGTGTTTCCGTAGGCGCCCACGAAAAAGGCAGGGTTGTAGATGTCTTCAACGCCATAGACGGCGATGGCGCCTTTTCCCCGGAAAGAGCCGGAGGCGTTCCTTCCGGCGCTTTGATCAATATGTGCTACTCAGGCAGGTACACCAGAGAGGAGGCCTATAGGAAAATTCTCGGAAACGGAGGCTTCAATGGCTATCTGGGCTGCAACGATATGAGAAGCGTCGGGCAGATGGCAGCCGAAGGAAACGAAGAGGCAGCAAACCTCCTGGAAGCCTTTATCCTGCAGATTGCAAAGGATATCGGTTCTATGGCCTGTGTGCTGAAGGGGAAGGTGGATCAGATTCTCCTCACCGGAGGGATAGCCTACAATCCCAGCGTTGTGCCTGGTTTAAAAGAGCGAATTGATTTTATTGCCCCTGTCACCGTGTATCCGGGGGAGGACGAGCTGCTGGCACTGGCCCAGGGCGGACTCCGGGTGATGACCGGCCAGGAGCAGCCCATGACCTACTGAAGCAATTCCTAAAATTTAAAAAATACAGAGATAAGGGTAAATAAAATGAAAAATCCAAAGAAAAAACTGTTTTTATGGGGATTGATCCCATTTCTCTGCATGCTGGCCGTACCGCTCGGTGCGGCTGCAGCGGAGGCAGGATCGGAATACACGCCTGCCATGTATGCTACCTTCTGGTCCCTGGTTCCTCCTGTGGTAGCCATCCTTCTGGCGCTCATCACAAAGGAGGTTTACAGCTCACTGTTTATCGGAATCCTGGTAGGAGGCCTGTTTTATTCGGGCTTTTCCTTTGAAGGCACTGTGATGCATCTGTACCACGATGGCTTCCTGGCCGTGCTGAGCGATGGCTACAATGTGGGGATCCTGCTTTTTCTAGTGATATTGGGTGCCATGGTGAGCCTGATGAACCGTGCCGGCGGCTCCGCCGCCTTTGGGCATTTTGCAAAACAGAAAATCAAATCCAGGGTGGGGGCACAGCTTGCTACCATCGCCCTGGGCATCCTGATTTTTATTGATGACTATTTTAACTGTCTCACAGTAGGCAGCGTGATGCGTCCGGTGACGGATGAGCACCGGGTCTCCAGGGCCAAGCTGGCATATCTGATCGACGCCACTGCAGCCCCCATCTGCATCATCGCCCCTATCTCCTCCTGGGCCGCTGCAGTATCCGGTTTTGTAGAGGGGGAAGACGGCTTCTCCGTTTTTGTCAGGGCTATTCCCTATAACTTCTACGCTCTGCTGACCCTTTTCATGCTGGTGGCTATGGTGCTTATGAAGGTGGATTTCGGCCCCATGAGATCTCATGAGAAGAACGCCGAAAAAGGGGACCTGTTCTCTGCCGGTGAAAAAAATGAGGGACAGGAAACAGCGCCTGTCAATCCCAAAGGAAAAGTCATAGATTTGATGATTCCTATTGCCGCCCTGATCATCTGCTGTGTAACAGGTATGGTCTATACCGGCGGCTTCTTTGATGGTGAAAATCTGATCACGGCCTTTTCCGGCTGTGACGCCTCAGCAGGTCTGGCACTGGGCAGTATCTGTGCCCTGCTGATTACGGTAGTGATCTATCTGATCAGGCGGGTACTGACCTTCCATGAATGCATGGAGTGTCTGCCTGCCGGCTTCAAGGCCATGGTTCCTGCTATTTTGATCCTGACCTTTGCCTGGACGCTGAAGGCTATAACGGACAGCCTGGGCGCTGCGGACTTTGTTGCTGCTGCCGTGAACCGGAGTGCAGGCTCTTTCATGAACCTGCTGCCGGCCGTCATCTTCCTGGTAGGGTGTTTCCTGGCATTTTCCACCGGAACCTCCTGGGGAACCTTCGGCATCCTTATCCCCATAGTGGTAGATGTGTTCGCCAATTCCGATCCTCAGCTTATGGTCATCTCCATCTCTGCCTGCATGGCAGGTGCGGTTTGCGGTGACCACTGCTCACCTATTTCAGATACTACGATCATGGCTTCTGCGGGTGCCCAGTGCAACCATGTCAACCATGTGACGACTCAGCTGCCTTATGTGATCCTGACAGCGGCAATCTCCTTCGTCACATACCTTGTAGCAGGCTTTACCCAGAGTGCCTGGATATCACTTCCAACAGGAATTATCCTGATGCTGGCTGCATTGTTCATCATTAGGAAAAAGGAGAGCAGCGCATAGATCAAATAAGGCCTTTTTAAAGGCCTTTTTTGATTCTGAAAATTTCTTCCAGGGATTCCCGGAAGGGTGGTTCGGCAATGCCATATTCCGTAATAATGCCAGTGACCAGCTCATTGTCAGTGACATCAAAGGCCGGATTGAATACCTTGATACCTTCCGGTGCCATCCGCTCCTTATACCACATTTCTGTCACTTCTTCGGCCGGCCGCTGCTCTACAGGGATGGACTCTCCTGAAGGCATGCTCATATCGATAGTGGCGGTGGGCGCACAGACATAAAATGGAATGCCGTATCTCGCTGCCACTGCAGCTACGACCGAGGTTCCTATCTTGTTGGCAGTATCCCCATTGGCAGCCACTCTGTCACACCCTACAAAAACTGCATTAACCCAGCCCTTCTTCATAACTGTGGCGGACATATTGTCGCAGATCAGTGTCACATCCACACCGGCGGCAGAAAGCTCATAGGCAGTCAGCCTGGCTCCCTGGAGAAGCGGACGGGTCTCATCTGCAAAGACTCGAAAGCCATAGCCTCTCTCCTGCCCCAGATAAATAGGAGCGGTAGCAGTGCCGTATCGGCATGCTGCCAGATATCCTGCATTGCAGTGAGTCAGGATCCCATCTCCCGGCTTTAACAGGCCCAGTCCATACTCTCCGATTTTCCTGCACACCCTTATATCCTCTTCTTTTATGGATACGGCCTCCTGTCTCAGTTTTTCCTTGATCTCACTGACGCTGCAGCCGGTATTTTTTTTATATACCGCATCCATCCTATCCAATGCCCAGGACAGATTGACTGCCGTAGGCCTGGCTGAATTCAGATAATCTTTCTGTTTCCTGAATTCTTCATAAAAAATCCGGCAGTCCTCCGTGTCTATCCCTCTGGCCAGAATGTAGATGCCAAAAGCCGCAGCTACGCCGATGGCCGGAGCCCCCCGTACCCTGAGCTGATAGATGGCCTCCCAGATCTCCCGGGCCGTCCTTAATCGAACCATCCTGACCTTTCCCGGCAGAAGGGTCTGATCCAGAATTTCTACTGCTCCTTCCGCCTCATTCAGCGATACTGTTTCATATTCTATCCTATTTTTCACGCTTAAATCCATGCAGCCTCCCTTTCTTGCTCGTTAAGATTTTTTCTCATTGTACTATATATCAGCCAATTTTCCATAACTAAATTTTCTTTTTCGAGATTTTTTTACATTTTTTTGTTTTGTCTATGGCCTTATCTTAAAATAATACTATAATAAAGAGGAGAATAAAAACTGTTTAAATAAATCAGGAGGTATTTTATGTTATTTAGAAATAGAGGAACCTGTGCGGAAATGTACAGCATCAGCGAATATGTGAAGGGTTCATTGAACGGTGAAAACCTTCCCTGTCCGGAAAGTAAATATCCCATACATAATACAATCATCAGGCAATTTGACCGGATTCTCCAAAATGAAAAACGAATGTCGGAAGCCGCCAGACAGGTCCTGGAAATCTCAACAGCTATCAGCTCCTTTGACGTGAACATGTCATACATCTCTGAGCAGCTCCTGGGCTTTGCCACAACGCTGGCCGGGCTGAGCGAATCCAATCTTGCCATCGTACAGGAAACAACTGCCTCCATGTATGAGGTGAATGCCACCATTGACAATACAGCCGACACACTGCAGCACCTAGCCCAGAAATCCTCCTCCCTTGCTGAGCGAAACGATGAAAGCAAGGCGCTGCTGACCGAGGTGGCGGTTCTGAAGGACAATGTGATAAAGGATACCCAGGATATGCACGGTAAGATTACTCAATTAGTTAATCTGGCAGATGAGGTGGGAAAAATTGTAAACAGCGTGCAGGCCATCGCCAGTCAGACCAATCTGCTTGCCCTCAATGCCGCTATCGAAGCCGCCCGTGCGGGAGAGCATGGCAAGGGCTTTGCTGTGGTGGCAGACGAGGTGCGCACCCTTGCGGATGATACCAAGCTGAACCTGGTGGGTATGCAGAAATTTGTTTCCCAGATCCAGGCTGCCGCAGAAGGCGGAAAGGAAAGCATGAACCGAACCCTTTCCTCCACTGCCCAGATGGACGAGAAGATTGATTCTGTATCAAAAACCGTAAGCGACAATATTGATATGCTGAACGGCGTCATCCTGAGCGTAGAGGATATCCATCATTCCATGCAGAATATCAAGGAGGCAGCCGACAATATTAACAATACCATGGAAACCTCCAGCCGCAATGCGGAGGCATTGGCACATATGACAATAAATATCCGTAATCGTTCTGATGAGAGCCTGGATTTTTCGAAAAATATTGCTACCATTGATGACAGGCTTTCAGAGACTGCTGCTGTTATGTACGAGGGACTGAGGGAGGGCATACATGCCATCAGCAACGACGAGCTTTGTGAGACTCTTTTGAGGGCAGAGACTGCCCACCTCGGCTGGATGAAAAAGCTTGGGGGGATGGTGGAGAATATGGAAACAATGCCTCTCCAGATCAACTCGAACAAATGTGAGTTCGGCCATTTTTATCGTGCATTGAAGGTCACCCATCCGGCAATCGTGCATCAATGGGAGCAGATCGGTCCCATCCATTCTGAGCTGCACTCCAGCGGTGAGCAGGCCATTGCTGCCATAAAGGCTATGAAAGGAGAGGAGGCTCAGAAATATCTTTCCAAAGCCTCCGCTCTCTCTGCCCAGATCATTGGGCTGCTGACCCAGGTCAAGGAAAAAATCCATGCATTGAGCAGAGACAATATCCAGGTTTTCTCATAGCAGGATCCTTTCTCAGTGAATCCTGATAAAAAAGGCTTTTGCAGAACATGGAGCCATGTCTGCAAAAGCCTTTTTGCACGATTATTTTTTTGTAGCCATTTCTGCTTTGATCTTCTCTGTCAGGGCAGGAAGGATCTTGTTCAGATCGCCTACGATACCGTGATCTGCCACATCGAAGATGGGAGCTGTCTCGTCCTTATTGATTGCAATGATCAAATCGGACTCTTCCATGCCTGCAAGGTGCTGGATTGCACCGGAAATACCGATTGCAAAATATACATTAGGACGAACCGTCTTACCGGTCTGCCCTACCTGGAGATCCTTGGATTTCCAGCCGGCATCTACTACTGCGCGGGAACAGCTCACCGTTCCGCCCAATGCTTCTGCCAGATCATCCAAAAGCTTGAAGTTTTCCTCGCTTCCAACACCACGGCCGCCGGATACGAGAATCTTTGCATCCATGATATCCACTGTATCCGACACTGCCTTTACTACCTCAAGGATCTCAACATACTTGTCATTGGGCGTAAATCCGGGATTGAACTCCTCAATAACAGCCTTGGCGCCCTCCACCCTGGGAGCCTTCTGCATAACACCAGGACGAACTGTAGCCATCTGGGGACGGAACTCAGGGCAGGCAATGGTAGCAATTGTATTTCCGCCGAAAGCAGGACGGGTCATCAGCAGCTGATTGTGCAGCTGCTCTTTGCCCGGTATAGGATTGATGGGATAGTCACCGATCTCCAGAACAGTACAGTCTGCGGTCAGGCCGGTGTGTACCCTTGCACATACACGGGGCGCCAGGTCGCGTCCGATGGCAGTAGCGCCGATCAGGAAGATATCGGGCTTATATTTTTCAATCACAGAAGAAAGCGCATGGCAATAAGGCTCTGTCCTGTACTCCTTGAGTTCGGGATCGTCCACCAAAATAACCCTGTCTGCTCCATAAGCTGCCAGTTCATCTGCCAGCCCCTTCACATCAGAACCAACCAAAACTGCTGTAACCTCTGTTCCTAACTCTTTTGCAAGCTCTTTACCCTTGCCGATCAGCTCAAAGCCGATACCGCTCAGCTCATTATCTACCTGTTGTGCAAAGACAAAAACTCCTTTATATTCTGCTATATTCATTTTACCACTCAGCTCCTTTATTCTTAAATCACGTGTTTTGCTTTCAAGTTGTCGATGATGTAATCAACAGCTTCTGTAGGATCCAGAGTTACCTTCTCTCCTGCTCCTTTTCTCACTTTGTCAGAAGCTTTCGCGATCTGTGTAGGAGAACCCTTCAGACCCAGATCAGAGTCCAGCGTATCTACCAGGTTCGCCCTTCCCCATACGGTGATCTCTGCCTCATATGCATCAAAGATTCCGCCGGGAGTCATGTAACGAGGCTCATTTAACTCAGCCAGGGCCGTGATCAGGCAGGGCATTTTAGCCTTTAACACATGATACCTGTCATCATACTGACGCTCAACGACCACACTGTCTCCCTCTATCTGAAGCTTCTGTGCATAGGAGATTACCGGAAGGCCAAGGTGCTCGGAAATCTGAGGGCCGACCTGTGCAGTATCACCGTCGATTGCCTGGCGTCCTGTGATGATCAGATCATATTCCAGATTGCGGATTGCACCTGCAAGGGTCTGGGATGTAGCCCAGGTATCAGCACCGCCGAGAACTCTGTCTGTCACAAGGATGCCCTTATCAGCTCCCATAGCGATGGCCTCACGAAGTACCTCCTCTGCCTTGGGCAGACCCATGGTGATGGCCGTAACCTCTGCACCATACTCATCCTTTAATCTGAGCGCAGCTTCCAGTCCGGCTTTATCATCAGGATTCATGATACTGAGCATAGCCCCTCTATCAAGTGTACCGTCGGGATTGAACTTTACTCCACCCTTTGTATCGGGTACCTGTTTAATACAAACAACAATTTTCATTGTATTTCCACTCCTTATATTTTTGTTGAATTTTCCCTGTTTATCTCATCCGTTAAAATCAGCATCTGCTTATGGCGGTTCCTTACTTCAGAAGCGCACCGGAGATAACCATTCTCTGTACCTCGCTGGTTCCTTCATAGATCTCTGTGATCTTGGCATCCCGCATCATACGCTCTACATCGTATTCCCTGGTGTAGCCATAGCCGCCGTGAAGCTGTACGGCCTTTGTGGTAACCTCCATAGCTACCTCTGCCGCGTATAACTTTGCTTTTGCCGCCTCTACAGAATATACCTTCTGTGTAGCCTTTGCCATAGCAGCTTTATAAACAAGGAGCTGGGCTGCCTCAACCTTGGTTGCCATGTCAGCAAGCTGGAACTGTGTATTCTGGAACTGACCCAAGGATCTTCCAAACTGCTTTCTCTCCTTCACATATTCAATCGTTCTCTCCAGAGCGCCCTCTGCAAGGCCAAGAGCCTGGGAAGCGATACCGATACGTCCGCCGTCCAGAGTATGCATCGCAATAGCGAAGCCCTTGCCCTGCTTGCCGAGGAGGTTCTCCTTCGGAATCCTGCAGTCCGTAAAGATAAGCTCATAGGTGGCAGATCCCCGGATACCCATTTTCTTCTCCTTGGTACCGAAGTCAAAGCCGGGCGTGCCTTTCTCCACAATAAAAGCAGAAATCTCCTTTACCTTTCTGCCTCTCTTCTCAACAATACCAGTAACCGCAAAGATAATGTAAACCTCTGCCTCCTTCCCGTTGGTGATGAAGATTTTGGAGCCGTTCAGTACCCACTCATCCCCATCCAGAACAGCCTTGGTCTGCTGTCCCTGGGCATCTGTACCCGCGCCAGGCTCTGTCAGGCCGAAAGCCCCCAGCTTTCTTCCGCTGGCAAGATCCGGCAGATATTTCTGCTTCTGCTCCTCTGTACCATAGGTCAGAATAGGATCGCAGCAAAGAGAGGTATGGGCAGAGACAATAACGCTGGTAGTACCGCATACCTTCGCCAGCTCCTCCACACACATCGCATAGGTTAAAGCATCACAGCCCTGTCCGCCGTACTCCTTTGGCACCGGAATTCCGAGAAACCCTGCCTTTGCCAGCTTCGCTACGGTCTCCCTAGGAAATGCCTCTGTTTCATCCACCTCCTGCGCCAACGGTTTTACTTCCTTCTCAGCAAATTCTCTGAAAAGAGTTCTAGCCATCTCATGTTTTTTTGTCAACATAAAATCCATGATTTTATTTCCTCCATCTCATTCATCATTCAAATCAATTTCATATATCACAGACAAGTCTGCCCTGCCATTATACCGGGCCGCTCATAACGCCCCGGTATAATGTCTGCTTTCTCACTCTCTTTATTTGGAATAATCGTAGAAGCCTTTTCCTGTCTTCTGGCCAAGCTGTCCTCCACGAACCATTTTCTTCAGCAGGGGATGAGGACGATACTTGGGATCGCCTGTTTCTGCCTGAAGCACCTCCATGATTGCAAGCACGATGTCCAGCCCTACCAGATCACCCAGGGCAAGAGGTCCCATGGGGTGGTTTGCTCCCAGCTTCATGGCACTGTCAATTCCCTCTACAGATGCAACACCGTCCGCATAGATGCCGATTGCTTCATTGATCATAGGGATCAGGATTCTGTTTACTACAAAGCCTGCAGCTTCATTTACCTGTACAGGGGTCTTGCCGATCTCTTCGGAGACAGCCTTGATCCTGTCCACCATTTCATCCGGTGTGTTCAGGCCCGCGATCACCTCTACCAGCTTCATAACCGGAGCCGGATTGAAGAAATGCATGCCGATTACCGGCCTGTCAAGTCCTGCACCAATCTCCGTAATGGAAAGAGAAGATGTATTGGTCGCAAAGATACAGTCTTTTTTGCAGATGTCCTGCAGCTCCCTGAAGGTCTGCTTTTTCACATCCATCACTTCCAGGGCAGCCTCCACAACCAGATCACAGTCCGTGCAGATCGTTTTCACTCCGGTTGTAATCTTGGCAAGGATCGCATCTGCTGCAGCCTGCTCCATCTTTCCCTTTGCTACACGCTTTTCAAATCCCTTTGCAATTCTGTTTTTGCCGTTTGCAGCAAATTCCTCATTGATATCACAAAGAAATACTTCATAGCCTTCTGTCTGTGCAAAAGCCTGTGCAATACCTGCTCCCATTGTGCCGGCACCAATAATACCTACTTTCATCTCATTTCCTCCTGGTTGTCATCTTAAATTTTTATTATATCTTTCCAAAGCAGCCGCTCTGTAACGGCTGACTCCGATTACCATTATCCCGATAATGTATGTGCTGCCGAATCTTATTTGTTAAGGAATTTCTCTACCTTCCTCTTCTCAAGGAATGCTGCCATTCCCTCTTTCTGGTCATAGGACTCGAAGCAGTCACCGAATAATTTTTCTTCAATAACAATGGCCTGATCCATATCTGCATCCAGACCCTCGTTGATTGCTTTTTTGCAGTTACGGACTGCGATAGGCGCATTCTTTGCAATGCCTGCTGCCATCTTCTCTGCTGCGGGCATCAGCTCCTCCTGTGTATATACCGCATTTACAAGGCCGATCCTCAGAGCCTCCTCAGCCTTGATGTTGCGTGCTGTATAAATCATCTGCTTTGCCATGCCTGCGCCCACCAGCCGAGCCAGTCTCTGGGTACCGCCAAAACCGGGCGTGATGCCCAGTCCTACTTCGGGCTGTCCGAATACCGCATTGTCGGAGCAGATCCTGATGTCACAGCTCATGGAAATCTCACATCCGCCGCCCAGGGCAAAGCCATTCACCGCTGCAATGACCGGAACAGGGAAGGTCTCCAGCTTACGGAACACATCGTTGCCTTTTTTGCCAAATGCCTCTCCCTCTGCCTTTGTGAGACTGCTCATCTCCCCGATATCTGCGCCTGCAACAAAGGATTTCTGTCCTGCGCCTGTAAGAATCAGACATCTTACCTCTTCCAGATTGACAGCATCCAGCGTCTGATCCAACTCCTCCAGTACAGTAGAATTCAATGCATTCAATGCTTTTTCGCGGTTGATCGTGATGATTCCGTAATCACCCTTCTGCTCATATAAAATAAATTCCATTTCTGCAGCTCCTTTTCTCTCTCTTTATCTTTTCTATTTTCAGACAATCCGATAAGCAGACCCTGTAAGCCTGCTTATCCCATTTATGATACCAGTGCAAAAAGCCATTCACCACTTGTGCTTGTACAAAAGTAGTGATATGGATTTATTGCACGCCCCGATATGAGCAAGGAGCGGAACGAAGTCACACAGGATTGCGAATATCAGGGAGGATTGTGGGCGTGCGAGGCACGGAACAATCCGTTGGTATCATTTACTGACTTTTTATTATTCTCTTGTCACAATGGTGGAGCATCCCATACCACCGCCGATACAAAGGGTTGCCAGACCATTCTTGACATCCCTTGCTTCCATCTCATGAAGCAAAGTAACCAGAATACGGCAGCCGGAAGCCCCAACCGGATGTCCCAGGGCGATTGCACCGCCATTAGGATTGAGCTGCCTGTCAACATCAATGCCCAGATCCTTGCCTACTGCAACAGACTGAGCTGCAAAGGCTTCATTTGCTTCGATAATGTCAAAGTCTTCAATCTTCATGCCGGCTTTTGCCATAACCTTCTGTGTGGAAGCTACCGGGCCAATCCCCATCACTTCGGGCCTTACGCCTGCCAGTGCTCCTGCCACGAAGGTAGCCATAGGCTTAACACCCAGCTCCTTTGCCTTCTCTTCACTCATCACAACGATAGCTGCCGCACCGTCATTGATGCCCGACGCATTGCCGGCAGTAACAAAGCCGTCCGGATTGATGGGACGCAGCTTTGCGAGCCCTTCCATCGTAGAGCCTGCACGAGGGCCTTCATCTACTTTAAATTCCACCATTTCTTTTTTCTTCTTCACCATAACGGGAACAATTTCCTTATCAAATGCCCCTGACTTCTGAGCTGCCTCTGCCTTCTGCTGGCTCTTCAACGCAAACTCATCCAGTTCTTCCCTGGTCAGTCCCCACTCCTCACAGATGTTGTCTGCGGTCTTGATCATATGATACTGGTTGAATGCATCCCAAAGAGCGTCATTGACCATCGTATCTACCAGAGTACCATTGTTCATCCTGTAGCCGAAACGTGCATTGGGTACCGCATAGGGTGCCATGGACATGTTCTCCATACCGCCTGCAACCACGATGTCAGCATCTCCTGCCATAATCATCTGCGCCGCCTGATTGACACAGTTCAATCCGGAACCGCATACTACGTTCATCGTCACTGCCGGAACCTCGATAGGAAGCCCTGCCTTAATGGATGCCTGACGCGCCACATTCTGGCCTAAGCCTGCCTGGATCACGCATCCCATATATACCTGATCAACCGCCTCGGGAGCTATGCCTGCCCTGTTCAGAGCCTCTTTAATAACCACTGCACCAAGCTCTGCTGCCGGTACTGTACTTAAAGAACCGCCCATTGTACCGATTGCTGTACGGCAGGCACCTGCTAAAACCACTTTTTTTGCCATTGTTTTTCCCTCCATTTAATCAATTATAACGCTAAATATGCAATGATTGTTAATTTTTTGTCATTGCCTGATGCATCTATTATATCATAGGGTCTTTCTTTTTGCAATCATAAGAAAGCAGGATTGGTGATATGGTCTTAACTTCTAGCGATTTTTCCACTCAAACATAAAAACACCAGAGACTCATGTGAGGCTCCGGCGTTAATCATCTTACCCCAATTGCCTTGAAAAAATCTGAAAAAGACTGTATACTCATGATTGTAGGTAGCCCTACGGAATGGGAGCACATGTCGCCAAACAAGGTACTCATCCGTGGGGCTTTTCCCTTTCGTAAAGATGAGATAATTGAAAAAAACTCTGTCAACACAATGAAAAAGTTGAGAAACTATAGGAAGGCTATCACGCAGCATGCGTGATTTGGTTCAATTGAATAAAGGCTTTACACCAACTCAAAAGGCCTTTATAATATATACATACTATTATAAATAAAGGCGGTGAAAGGATGGTACACGAAATGACTGAGAAAGAACTTATAACAATTATGATTGATAAATACACAGATTTGCAACGTATTAAAAAAGCAAATGGCGATTTTAATAATCCAGAACTTGACTATCAATTAAGGGTTATAAAAAATAAATTATCTGCTTTAGGTATTCCGACCGAAGAATATGAAATGTAATAATAAAATAATAAGGCTCTTCATGGGTAATAGTGGGTGAAAAACACCCACAACCCCAGTGTTTATGCTGATTATGCGGTTTTAGGTTTTCGATTGGGAAGTGGAATCCTCAAATCCGAGCAGACCAGATACACCATATCCAGCATATTTTGG